>NZ_JASGDD010000153.1:0-68300 GCF_047607365.1 Nocardioides sp.
CACCCAAGAACCCGATGCGCCGCATTGCGCTGGCTCGAACCGTAGCGGCGGTTGCGCAGAGCTGCAACCGATTCGCGAGGTCTCTTTCCCGGGCGCCGACTGCGATTATGTCAGGCTGTCATGCCGAGCCTGATCTTGCTCCCGCCCGGCGGCATGAGAGCACATACGGTGACGGCAGGAGGATGGCATGACACCTGACTCGGTACCGCGTCGGGAGAACTTCGACGAGGTCGGCGACTTCATCGCAGCGCACGAGACCTTCCGCGATGCCCAAGCGCCGACGGGACTCGCAGTCCTCGAACGCGCCGTTCGGCTCGGCGGCGACAGCCTCCGCGGCATAGCGACTCAAGTTCGCCGCATACGGGGACGAGAGCCCGAAGACGATGACTGGCCGGGACGGGCGTGGATGGATCTTCAATTCCTCATCGTCATCCTCTGGCGGATGCGCCAAGCAGGCGCCTTGGCGCTCTCCGCTGATACGTCCGCCGACCGTCTGCGTGCTGCCCTTGCCCGTTTTGACGCCCAAGTTCCGGATCTCAAGCGCATGCGCGACGTCGCACAGCACTACGAGGAGTACGCCGTTGACGGCCGCGGGCGCAGGCATGTTCGTCCGGGTCGCGCCGACAAGATCGGGCGGCGCATGCTGGACGTCGGTGAGTGGAACGGGAGCCGTTTCAACTGTCTCGGAGGCTCCATTGACTTCGAGGTTGCTGGCCGAGCATCCCAGGATCTGTTCACTGCCATCGTGAAAGCCCGCGATGAGGCGGCGGGGGAGCGCTGATGGGAGCCGTCTGCGAAGAGGCATTGGGCCACCTCGAACACCATCTCCACACTGCTCTCAAGGCCATGCAGGACAGCGCCGCCGATCCGCTAGGCGGCCACCCAGGAGTCGGTGATGCTGAGGCCAATAGGACTCGTCGGCAACCGGCTGACACCCTATTGGTCGATTCGAAGGATCGGCATCGCTGGCACTTCCTTGGCCAGCGCAAGCTCCTCACGTAGCGCGCCTCGGAGAGAGTGCAGGAGATCGTCGAGATTGGCTGTCTTGGACCGCGCTATGTCATGGGCGACTGTGGTCGCCAACTGCACTTGCTCCGGTTCGCCGAGCAGGCCGATGTCGCTGAGTGCTTGCTCGAAGGCGCGTGCATTCGACTCGAGCGGCCGATGACTCGCATCTGACAGCGTCCGATAGGCACTGAGCAGGAAGCCGATCCTCTCGCGGCGCAGCGTCTCGCGCCTGGAGACATACGTTGCCGTCGCAAAGGACAGGATGCCGGCCAGAACAATGCCCAGCAGCGAACTCATCACGGCCAACATGTGCTCACGGTAGTCAACTTCGGCGCTTGGAAGACGCGCTGTGCATCTGCGAGTTGCTTACCAGAGCTTGTGCCTACGTGAGGTCGCGCCGAAGGAGAGACTCCCAGGCGTCCAGGACGTCGTTGGCAAGGACATCGAGGTTGATTGGTCCTTCAGGCCCCAAGACGAGCCACCGGGCGTGCGAAGGTACATCCGGTGCAAACTCTCGGAGTCCGGTGGCGTGTGCCCCCGTTCGGTGATTCCGGTCTACGTGGCCGTGCTTGGTGCCGTTGCAGATGTCCGCGCACAATGCCAGCCGGGGATGTGCGGCGATCGCCGCATTGAGCGGCCGTTGTAGCTCGGGGTGGTCGCGAACAATCCAGTCCTTCAAGTGGAAGGCGGACTGGAAGAAGGCCATCGCGGTATCCCACAGGTCGTTTGGCCATGTAGCCCAATCGCCGTGCTCGGCCTCGTGGGCGATCTCGCGCAGCAGCCGCCCGTGCCAGCGCACCATTCGGGCGTACTGGTCATGCCACCCACGAGCTCGGTCCCACCCGATACCGAGCGGCGGGTTGAGAATGGCAGCCATGACTTCGAGCCTAGGTCAGGACGACACCAACGCGCTGCGCCAGATTGCTCAGTCTCCTTGTGCGAAAGCCCTCCGGCGAGCAATGACAGCAAACTTGTCCGAGGCACTGTCGAGACACGGTGAGTTGCTCCGGGTCGAGGGCCACTTGCTGGGAAGCGGCCGCGTTGACGCTACGTCACCCGGCGGCAATGGAGATGATCGGCAAGTTGCAGCCGGCTATCTGGCGCAGACAGTCGGCTCGCTGCTGCGCAGTGTCGTTCTGCTCATCGACGAAGAAGAGTTCTACGCGGCTGCGGCGCTTGCGCGGCAGTTGGTGGAGACCGAGTACCTACTCTGGGTGTTCGCGCACGAGCCTGGCGAGGCGGCGACATGGCTCAACACTTCGGCTGACGAGCGACGCGCGATGTGGCAACCGCGGCATCTTCGCAGCCGTTCCCAAGGCCGGTTCCTTGCCAAGGACTACAGCATGCACTGCGAGTTGGGAGGTCATCCCACACCGGAGGGCATGCAGGCCCTCATCAATACTCCGGATGCGGCGGCGGGAGAAGTGACCTTGGTCGACGCGCTCGGCCATGCGATCTCGAGTTGGGAGTCCGCAGGAACGTTTCTGGCGGCGGAGGACACGCGCGGCGATGTAGCGGCGGCCATCGCGCGGTGGCATGAGGAAGATCCTCTCTACGCCGCGCTTGCCCACCCGCCGGAAGACAGCGGCGGTGGCTGAGACTCGGGGCAGTTAGGCGAAGCCGATCATCCAGCTGAGGTCTTGATCGTCTTCGTCTGCGGCCGGCAGGATTGATGCCAGTGGCGGTTCGATGTTGATGTCGTACTGGCTCAAGATGATCGCGAGCTGGTAGCCGATAGCCGTGCGAAGGTCGCCCAGCGCCAGGCCGAACGCATCCGCCTCTCGCGGATAGTGCGGGCGGTCAAAGTGACGACCCTCCGGTCCGGCTACTTCGACAAACTTGCGGCAAGCGCCGCGCATCGCTTTGAGGCAGCCCTCAAGTTCGCGACCCGCCTTGGCATTCGTGATCTGCTCCGTCAACATCGTTCGGATCTGGAGCGCTGACTGGACGCAGTGCCGCTCATCCTCGACATGCCGGTCGCCGAAGAGGAGGCGCCGGTCTTCGAGGAAGGCGAGTACGGCACGGGCCACTGCCTTATCGCCGGGCGTCTTCTGCCATTGGATGCCGCCCAGCGGGATGCTGACACCGGTGAGTTCGTAGCCCATGTCGGTACGCTACTCCGCTTGGCAGGGCCTCGGTGGCGTTCAGCTTCGGCCTCGAGTTTGCATGGCTCCGTGCCTCGCACTTGGCATAGGCGGAGACATCCCCGCTGCTTGCGCACCCCGCGACGCGCGCGAGCCGTGTGGTCCGGCTGACGTACGCCGAGGCCACCGGCAATTGTCGGACGTCCTCGATACAGTACGGATCGCCGTAGGGAGGGAGTACGCAATGGCGCTGACCACATCGCTGGCGGGGCGGGTCCGCAACACCAGCCTACCCAAGAGCCACTCCTTGTTGCCGCTCCTGGAGGCTGTCGTGAACAGTCTGCAGGCGATCGACGAGCGCTTCGGCGACAGCCTCGATCAGGGCAAGCTTGAGATTACGATCATGCGGAGTGCGCAGGACGAGCTCGATCTGGGTTCCGCTAGCCCGGGCCGTGCGCCGCTCAGGCCGATCGTCGGGTTCTTGATCCGTGACAACGGTGTGGGATTCACCGACGAAAATATGCGTTCGTTTGAGACCTTGGACAGCGATCACAAGGTCAGGCTCGGCGGCCGCGGCGTTGGCCGTCTGGTTTGGCTTAAAGCGTTCGACCGCGTAGTGATCCAGAGCGCCTACCTTAATGGCGACGACCTCGCTTCCCGACAATTTAGGTTCTCTGTCTCTCGTGAAGTCGAGCCGTTGGAGCCGCCGGCCGGCTTCACCGAACCTGGAACCATTGTTCATCTCGACGGGTTCAAGAATGACTACCAGAAGAGTGCACCAAAGTCTGGAGACGCGATTGCTCGCGAAATCTTCGAGCATTGTATCTGGTATTTCTTGCGGCCGGGCGGCGCTCCGGACATCGTCGTGATTGACGAGGAGGTCTTTGCGCTGCGCAACCTCATGGATGAATTTATCTATTCTGAGCTAGCGCCTAGCAGCATCGAGGTCAAGGGCATCCGATTCGATCTCGTCAACCTCTGCCTCAAATCGTCATCTCGCAACGTTGTGCCGCGCCTACTCTGGTGCGCCGCTAACCGAGTTGTACTGGAGGAGAATCTGACCGCAAAGGTTCCAGGCCTCTTCGGACGGCTCAAAGACGAGCAGGAGACTGAGTTCACATACGTCTGCTACCTCTCGTCAGACTTCCTAGATCGACACGTTCGCGCCGATAGGACCGCCTTCGACCTTGACGAGCGCATTCCGGGCACGAGCTTGATGGACGATCTCTCGATGGAGGACATCAGATCAGATGTACTCGCAGAGGTAGAGCGGTTGCTGTCTGCGCCTCTCGCCCGTGCGCGGGAAGAGGGCAAGCATCGAGTCAACGACTTCGTGAGCAAGCGCGCACCTCGCTACCGCCCCGTCCTGGCTCGCCTTGAAAACCTGGGCGTCACGGTCGATCCCGGAGTCAAAGATCAGGAGCTCGAGCTCTTATTGCATCGCAGTCTGCAGCGGCTCGAAGCGGATGCCATCGCAGAGGGCCAGGCCGTCTTCGCTGAAGTTGGCTCGACTCCGGTTGAGGAGTACGAGGAACGCCTCGGTCGCTACCTAGAGACCATTCAGGAGATCAACCAGTCCGATCTGGCTGCGTATGTTTCGCGCCGGCGGGTGATCCTCGACCTTCTCCAGAAGCTTGTCCGCACTGACGACTCCGGAACGTACTCGCGCGAGGAGGCCGTGCATTCGCTCCTGATGCCGATGCGAACCGATTCCAACGGTGTCGGCACCGATGCTTCCAACCTGTGGATCATCGACGAGCGCCTTGCTTTCCACGACTATCTCGCTTCCGACAAAACGCTGAGAAGCATGCCGATCACGGGCTCCACTTCGACGACCGAGCCGGACATCTTTGCTACGCGACTCGTTGACACACCGTTCCTGACGGCTGAGGGCGAGACGCTCCCGTTGGCGTCGATTGTGGTCATCGAGTTCAAGCGGCCCATGCGGAACGACGCCACAGAAGGAAAAGACCCGATCGCCCAAACGCTTGAGTACGTCAAGCGAGTGCGGGATGGTGGAGTGCGTACTTCCTCAGGCCGACCGATACCTGAGACCGCGGAGTCCCCAGCCTTCTGTTACATCATTGCCGATATCACGCCAACCATGGTTGCCCGGTGCGAGTTGGCGAACCTGCGAAAGACACACGACGGGATGGGCTACTTCGGTTTCAATGAAGCGACCAAGGCGTATGTCGAGGTCATGTCATTCGACAGGCTTGTCAATGTCGCTACCGAGAGGAACCGAGCGTTTTTCGACAAGTTGGGTCTGCCGTCCAGCTAGTCATCTGGTGCATCTAGAGATGGGCTCAGCGCTGCTCGACCGCTGGCGTGCCGGGGAGCACGATCAGGATCGGTCACGACCGTGAGGGTCCCGGGTGACAACACGGCTCTTCACAGTTATCGCACCCAGTCTGACAGTCCCGACCACACCAGCAGACTCACCCACGCTTAGATCCGAAGGGCCGGCAATGCGGCAAATGAATTGTGGACGTGTCGTTAATGAATTGAATGAATGTTATATTGGATGTAATGAGTGATATTGAAGCCGACGAACTAATCCCGTCTCTAAGCGATTCGATACAGCGTCGCAGGTCCGAGAATAAAGACGATCTGCAGGAGCTCTATGCGTTGCTTGACGCGATAGAAGCAGACGTATCGCGCGACCCCTACCAGGATATGGCAAGAGTGAGATATCTGTTCGACCGACTCAAGGTAAGAATGAAAGATACTCTGGAGCGGACGAATAGAAGCGATGAGGCTTGACGAGCAGGTCGGCGGGCTATGTGGACTTGTGGCTAAAATGACCTATGCAAAGCAGCCTTGGCGATTAGCGGTTTTCTGAATGGTGTAGGTAGCTGAGCGTGCCGAGGAGAACGATCAGGATCGGTCACGACCGTGAGGGTCCCGTGTGACAACACCCCGTCTCCGCAGGTGCCGGAGGACGCTCGCAGGGTGGAACCCGAGTCCCTCGCCAACAGCCGCCATCGACAAGCCTGACCGGTAGAGCCGCACCATCTCATCCACCTGTGCATTCGTCGGTGCCTGGTGGCGCATGCTGACCCCCGCAGCCTTGAGCCGGATCGAGACCGTGCGCCGTTCGATGCCGAACTCGATTGCGAGCTGATACACCGTCGCTCCGGCCTCGTAGCGTTCGACGAGACGCGCCACTTGGCGTTCGTTGAGGCGGACGGCTCGTCTCGGCGCTACGCGTTGCTCTGGGTGAGGAGGCCGTGATTTGGTAAAATCTATGGAGTGGTACGCCTTGATTGCCCGCTTCAGCGGTGACGGGGACGAGTTCGTCAGCTGTCTTAGGAGCACCACACGTTGGACGAAGCCGCAGGGCGGAGGATTTAGGCCTCTGACCTGCGGCTTTTTCAGTTTCAGGGTGGACGCGACAAGCCCCTTCACAAGGGAGCAAACACCGCATGATCACCCGCCGTTACCGTTTATGGCACGAAAATGCCCCAACTTTCGACCCGTCTCGGGTCATCTCGGGGTGCCCGAGCCGACTCTCGGGGAGGCTCGCACACCTTCTCGTCATGAAGCCGATCAGCTCGATCTCGCCCGCCGATCGCGACACCGTCGGGGAGCCCGGCGCGCCCTCCGACGCCAGTCCCCGCTCTCTCGGTAACGAGGCGTTCGACTCCGCGCTGTCACTGAAGGAGCTGGCCGCCCTGCTGCATGTGAGCGTCCAGACGCTCTACGACCTCCGTAGCCAAGGCCGGGGGCCCGTGGGATTCCGTGTGGGCAGACATCTGCGCTTCCGCCGCGCCGAGGTCACAGCGTGGCTGGAGCGCCTGGAGTCCGAGGATGCCGAGCGACACCACGCGGAGGCACGGCCATGAGCGGCCGACCGCGCCTGGAGATCGGGACGTACGGCACCATCCACGTGCATCGTGCCGGGCCCAGGCGGTACTACGCGCGCACGCGTCTCCGCGACGCCGACGGCCAGGTCCGGCAGGTCAGAGGCAGTGGACCCACCCGCAGCCGAGCCACCGCGGACCTTAAGAGCCGGATCCTCGATCGCCCGGGATATGGGCACGGCGGAGTGCTGAGCCTGCGGAGTCCGTTCGTTGACCTCGCCGAGCTCTGGCTCGCCGAGCTCGCCACGCGTGACATCTCCGAAGGCACCAAGGAGAACTACCGCGATGACCTACGGGTGCACGTACGGCCGTACTTCGAGGGATACACCCTCGGCGAGATCACGACGGGCCGGGTCGAGACGTTTCTCAAGTCGCAGTCGGCCGTCTCCTACTCTCGTGCGAAGCACACCCGGACGCTGCTCAATCAGTTGTTCGGCTATGCGTTGCGCAACGATGCGATGCCACGCAACCCGGTCGAAGGGACCTCGTCGCTGCACCGGCCGAAAGGTTCGCCCCAAGCCCTCACTGCCGACCAGATCGCAGCCATCCGGCGTGCTGCTGCGGTGTGGCGAACGGGCCCGGGAGTCAAGGGCCCCAAGCCCGATGGCCAGGTCCGCGATGCGGTCGAGGTGCTGCTGGGCACCGGAATGCGTCCGGGCGAAGTGCTCGCCATCCGGCCGCTGGACATCCGCGACACCAAGCAGGGCATGACGGTGCACATCTGCGGCACCGTGGTCACGCGGACGGGGAAGGGGACCTACCGGCAAGTGCGCCCCAAGACCGATGCGTCCTTCCGGACCATCCCCGTGCCGAAGTTCGCAGCCGATGTCATTCGCAGTCGCCTCGATCAGATGGGTCCGGAGGAGAAGGAATGGACGCTCTTCCACAACCGCGACGGCGGCCCGCTGAGCCCCCACAACTTCCGGCGCACGTTCCGTGAGTTCCTGGCGCTCGCCGACCTGTCCGACAGTGGAATCACTCCTCGCTGGTTCCGTCGAACCGGCGCCACCGTGCTGGCACGTGGGATCAGCGCCGACGCCGCCGCTACCCATCTCGGGCACACCTCGACGGCGATCACCGAGGGTCATTACATCGAGCCCGACCTGACGGTCGACTTCGCAGCGGCGGCAGTCATCGAGACGACGCTGCGACCCACCAACCCTGACCTCTCACTCCTGACCCGACCTCTGAGCGAGGAGGAAGAACTGCTGCTCGACCAGATCGATGACGACGGCGCGGATGGAGACGGCGGCACGGAAGGCGAGCGGAAGGAGGCCCCGGCCGCATGATGCGAGGCCACATCTGGCCGCTCGAGGGCCCTACGCTCGACCGCCAACACGTAGTCACCGATGGGACGGGTCCCTAGGTGTATGTCGAGGCCCGCCTCGATCAGCGCAGCCGAACGATGCGCTGCCTCGCGGTGATCGACCCCATTGGACCCGTCTCGACCACACTTTCACGGTGCCCCCGAGACCGTTCCACGCATACGGACCTCGGTTCGGGGAACGGTGGAGGCATGCGCGATGTGGCGCCGATGCTCGCGACCGCAGGCACCCTCGAGGGACTGGGGCCGCAGGATCAGTGGGCGTTCGAGATGAAGTGGGACGGCGTGCGCGCACTCGCCCATGTCGACGACGGTGCAGTGCGTCTGGTGTCCCGCAACGGTAACGATATGACTGTCTCCTGGCCCGAGCTTGCGGATCCCGGCGTGACGCTGCCCGGTGACTGCGTGATCGACGGTGAGATCGTCAGCTTCGACACTGATGGCCGACCGAGCTTCGCTCGCCTGCAGCGGAGGATGCATGTTGGCAGCGCTGGCGCGGCGGCCAGGCTTGCGAAGAGCGAGCCCGTGGTGCTGCTCCTCTTCGACGTCCTCGCCATCGGCGGCGAGACCCTCGTGTCTCAGCCCTACACGGATCGGCGACGACGTCTGGAGCAGCTCGGCCTGACCACATCCACGTGGCAGACACCGGCCGCGTTCGTCGGTAACGGTGATGAGGCGCTCGCGACGAGTCAAGCGCACCAACTGGAGGGCATCGTCGCGAAACGGTTGGCGTCGACGTACCAGCCCGGACGACGGTCGGCCGACTGGATCAAGATCAAGAACATCCGTACCCAGGAGGTCGTCGTCGGTGGCTGGACCGCGGGTCAGGGTGCGCGCAGCACCACGCTCGGTGCGCTCCTGCTCGGCATCCCCTCGCCCGAAGGGCTGCGCTACGTCGGCAAGGTCGGCACGGGCTTCAGCTCCTCGACGCTGCGCGACCTTGTCGGCGACCTGGCGCCGCTGGCCGTCGCCGACTCCCCGTTCCTCGAGCTGCCTCGAGCCGATGCCCGTGCCGCGCGCTGGGTGAGGCCCGAGCTGGTCGGCGAGGTCACCTTCGCCGAATGGACCCGCGACGGCAGGCTGCGCCATCCCTCGTGGCGCGGACTACGGCCCGACAAGCGGCCCGACCAGGTGGTGCCAGAATCCTGACGTGAGCGCGCTTGAGGTCGCCGGTGAGCTGTACGGGCTGACACCCGCGGAGTTCACCCCTGCCCGCAACGCAGCGGTCACGCGCCTCAAGGGAACCCCCGACGCAGTGATCGTGAAGCGGCTGCGCAAGCCTTCGATGGCCGCCTGGGTGGTCAACCTGCTCGTCCGTCACGAGACCGAGCAGATCGAGCAGATGCTCGACGTGGGAGCCGCGCTGCGTGCCGCGCAGGCGGACCTGGACGCCGCGCAGCTCCGAGCGCTCACCACGCAGCGACGCCAACTCACCGCTGCAATGACGACTCGCGGCCGCGCCTTGTCCGGTGAGCATGGTGTCCGCGTGACTGAGGGCGTCGCCGAGCAGGTGCTGCAGACGCTCAACGCCGCAATGATCGACGAGGGCGCGGCCGGGGCCGTTCGCAGCGGGCTGCTCGTCGGCACGCTGATGGCCACCGGCGTCGGCCCGGTCGAGGTGACCGAGTCCGTCGCACTGCCAGAGGTCATCGGCCATGCGTCACCCCCGTCCCCGACGGGACTGCGGGCTGTGAAGAACGCCCCGAACGATGCGGAATCCACGAGAGCCCCTGCCCGCGAGCGCGCCGAACGACGCCGGGCCGCCCGCGAGATGCTCGCGCAGGCAGAGGACGTCGCCGACGCAGCGCAGGCGGAGCTGGCCCGATCTGCCGCGCAGCTTCGGTGCCGCGAGGCCGCCTCCATGCAGGCACACGCCGAACTCGAGGAACTGCAGCGCCGCGTCGCCGACGCTGAGGTCGCCGTCCGCGACGCCGAGGACCGGCTCAGTGACACCGAGCAGGAGCACGAGACAGCCCAGACCCAACTGGCCGAGGCTCGCGACGCCGTCAACGAGGCCCGTCGGAGCCTCGCGGAACTCGACTGACCGTCCGCTCGCACAACCTGGAGTCCTCTCTGGCTACACCCCGGGCGCAGGAACGACCAGGTCCCATTCGGGCGTTTAGCCGACCCGCGGGATTCAGGTCGGCGGCGTGTGGCGCTCCGCCGGGCATCACTTCCTTGCTCGGCCCACCGGCGCTCAGACCTCGGAGCGCTCGCCGCGTCGGACTCGTAGCGACGAGATTTCGCCGAGCTCAGAGGCCGACCGCATGCCCGGTGTCGGGCGCGCGCCGTTCGGCTGAGGAGGGGATCGGTGACCTCTCGGCGCGTCGCCCCGGGGTGCGGTCGACCTCGTACCTGGTGCGGGCGGCATCGTGGCCGATGCGGCGGGCCACGAACTCCTCGCGGGTCACGGTCTTCCCGTCGCGCTCGACGTCGTACTCGTGGGCGTAGCCGGAGGAAACGAAGGAGTCGCCCTTGCGGAACCATGCGTGGGCCTTCTCTGCGGTGGCGCCGAAGAGCACCATGTCGTGGAAGCTGGGCTCGATCGGCGTGAAGGTGCCGTCGGGCTCCTTGCGGGCGTGCTCGACGCCGATCCGGGCATAGAACCGTGCGGTGCCGTCTTTGGTGGAGGTGAGCTGGGGGTCGGAGGCGATGAACCCGGTGAGGCTCATCTGAGTGGGGATCGACATCTCGGAACTCCTGCTGATCATGCCGACACCTCGACGTGGTGACGGCTCCTTATCAGCCAGGTGTGCTCTGCGAGCCGAGCTGGCCTCAGAGGCCGGGTTGCGGGCTCTCTGGTCGCGGAGCGGTGACGCGTGGCACCAGCGTTGGCGCGGCGGCTCGCCGCGCTGAGCGTCGGTTGACCGTGCAGTTCGGGTGAGTGACGTCGGGGCCGACTTGCTCGGCGACGAACTCGGTGACCAATCCTTCGCGGTCGTACTCGTAGGAGTCGAGTTGCCCTGATGCAACCACGGGATCGCCTTGGCGGAGTGTTTGGTAGGCACGTTGGGCCGCGGCGCCGACGATGACCAGTCCGCATCGGATCGACGGGCGCGCCTCATGACCTACCGGCGCGGTCGTGACGTCGACCTCTGCGTAGAACCGGGCGGGCTCTGTGCCGATGACGGTGAGCCGTGGGATCGTCGAGATCGTGCCGTGCAGGCTCGCGCCGGTCGGGATGGACCGGTCGTCATCCGCGTCGTGCGCGGTGTCTCGGCCCCGCTCGGGCGCGCTCCCCTCACCGCTGGATTCGGGCTGGGAGTCAGATCGTTGGGACATCGGAGGTCGCTCCTCGGGAGTTGGGTCGGTGGACGAGCGCGGCGTGGAGGTCGGCACGGCTCCGTGCTGCGGCCGCCAGTGCAGGCTTCTCGACGGCGGGCGGGCGAAGTTGTCGGTTGATGAGCTGACTGAGGGTGGTGTGGTCGGTCTCGGCGAGCGGGACGTACCGCTCCCGGACGGGGGCGACCATGCTGCCGGTGCCCTGAACGAGCCGGGGGAGGGTGACGCGGGTGAAGTACGTCTGGCGGTTGATTCCGGTCTCGATGACGTCGGCGATTCGGTGATCAAGCCGCGTGAACAGGGTCGTGAATGCGTGGAGCGCGCGCGGATCGACGTGCTCGGGTCGGACGCCGTTGAGTCGGCTGACGGCGTTAGCGGCTTCGGCGGCGGCGAGTCCGCCCACGCCGGCCCGTCCGCCGATGTTCCTCAACTCCTGCTTGAGGATTCGGTAGGTCTCAGTTCGCTCGCTCCACGTACGGGCGAGGTCCGGTTCCAGGGCACTGGCGAGTTGGGCGAGGCGCCCGGTGAGGTGAATCTGGCTGTCGACGATGAGCCGGAGGTTTGTCGCGTTGGGGAAGGACTTCATCCGGACGGTGAGGTTGTGCTCGGCCTGGAGCACTCCGAGCAGTCCGGGCTTGGCGGGCCCGCGGATCGGCTTCACGGGCGGTTGCCAGCCGCGCATATCGATCGAGTAGTCGGGGGGTTCGAGGCTGGCGTCCATGGCGCAGGCCAGGGCGCTCCAGCCGAGTCGGTCGGGGTGGTGGAGTCTCTCCCACCCAGGGATGGCGGCGTACCGCTGATCGAGCACGACCAGGGCTTGGACGGTCGCTGCGACGTCGCCGACCAGTGTCCGGAGTTGGCTGGCGTCGAGGCTGCCGTGTCCGAGGCCGGCGGTGAAGTCGTGCTCACCTAACGCGGCGGCGCGGGCGACGTGTCGCCAGTGCTCGACCATGTCGAGGGTGTGAGGTGTGGTGAGGTCGGCCAAGCTCGGGAGTGCAGTCGAGGACGCATGCCTCGCCTGGCCGACGGAGCGGTCGAGGGCCTCCAAGGCGTTGTGCCGGCGTTCGGGGAGTCGGAACGGGTCGCTTCCTGTTGGCTGGAGCGCGCTCGCTGCGCCGGGGAGCGCGGCGGTGCTGGCTTGGTGGCACCAGACGAGGGCGGCTTGCCGGTAGCTGCGGATCTGGCGGCCGATCTCCTCGCGTTCGGCGACGGTCGCGGTCACCGGCACGGTGTGGACTCCGCCTCCGCCGATGCGTTGCTGGATGCGGTGCTCGCGCAATAGGGCGGCTAGCTCGCTGCGCAGAAGGGCGCCGGTCTCGGCGTACGTCACGGCTCGTCCACGACATCGTCGACCTGGCTATCGACCTGGATATCGGGCTGGTCGTCGGACTCGTAGTCGAGGGCGTGGGCGTCCTCGAGTGCTGCAAGGAGCAACTCGATGCGGAGGCTGTCCACGCCGTAGTCGTGGAGTTGCCGGATCGCGGTGGTGGCGAGCTCTGCGAGCGCGGTCCGGTCTTCGGTCAGGTCCGTGGTGTCCAACGCTGGGACGTCGTCGTCGTGGATGCAGTCGAGTTGGATCAGCGCCCGCTCGAATGCCGAGGACGCCTCCAGGTTTCGCGCGCGGTCGGAGAGTGCGGCGATGCAGGATCGAGCCTGGACGAGGGTGACGGCGTGGGCGAGGAGCATGGTGATTTCCTTCCAGTTCTGCGTTGAGGCGGGCGTTCGTCGGGCCTCTGGTCTGTCGATTCGACGGTGCCTCGACGGTGCGCGGCGGGGAGTCGTCGACAGTGGTGGGTGTGGACAGTCGGCTCGATCCGCCGGTGGTGGTGAGAGGCCGGACGGTCGTGTGACCTGGGGCAGGCTCATCCGGGAACGACGGCCCCGTCGTCGTCGTCGCCCTGGTTTCGGTCGTCGTCGCCTCGGCCGTCCCGTGCGGGTGCGACGGCTTGCTTGACGCGTTGCTCGATGAGCCGCCGCGCGGCGACGTCCTCGGCGACGAAGAGCTGAAAGTCGGCGTACCGGTCGTGGATCTCGACCTCGGATCCGGTGCTGCGGATCGGCTCACCGGGCCAGGTGGCCTGCCTGGTGGGCCGGTCTCGGTCGAGCCGGCAGCCCGCGGTGGAGACCCAGTCTCTGAGCCGGGCGCGGCAATCGGAGAAGTCCCGGTGCCAGGCGAGGGGACCTGAGGGGTTGCCGTCGGGGTGGTAGGCGGTGAGCCAGGAGGTGTGCAGGGCGGAGAGCTCCCACACGAGCTCGTCGTGGCGGTGCCAGTACGGCGGCACGACGGCCGGCGGCAGGCCGTAGCTCAACCGCAGCCATTCGATCCACTCGTCGAGGGCGGGCCACTCGATGGCAGCCTCGTCCGCGGTGAGGAGATTCCAGTTGACCGGTCGGGGCAGGTCGGAGGGGTCGAAGTCTGCGAAGAGGTCGCCCACATCGTCGTAAACATCGTCATCGTCGTGGACGTCGTCACCACGACGATCCTGCACGGCGCGTTCGATCCCCAGGGCGGCTTGGAGCGCGTGAAGCATGTCGTGCCTCAGAGCCCGAGGACCGGACGCAGCACCGGGGCAGACCGAGATCCAGACCCAGAGATCGCGTCGGGCGTCGCTTCGGCGACCGAGGCGACGGGGCCGCGGATGCTGCAATGGGTCGGGTTGGTCATCGGTGTCTCCTGTCTCGGGGCGGTGCCGGGCGGCTCCGCGTCTCACGAGGCAGGTGTGCCGCCGTATCGGGGTCCGCCCGGACACCTACCGACGGCGACGGGAGTGACCGAGCAAGTTCGGACGCTTTGACCGACGACGGCTAGCGTCGACGTCGAACCAACCTGACGCAGGCGAGGGGAGGAAAGGGTGAAGAGGCTCGAGGACGCTGTGCGAGCGGGCGAGTCGCCGGAGGACCTGACGCTCCTGATCCGTGGCGGCACTGACACCAAGGAGAAGCTCGTTCAGCACGCTGACCGGATGTCGGATCGTTTCACCTATCAGGGATTGGCGGCCAGAGGGATCTCCCTCTTCGCGGCACGTGGTGACCTCGACGAACGCGCCGTGCTCGCAACCCGCCTGATCACCTACCGCCGGTACTACAAGGTCGCACCCGCACAGCTGGCGACCGTCGGGCGGTTGCTTCCCACCTTCGCCGCGCCGCATTGGACCCTGCTGTTCGAGCCCGCCCAATCGGTCCCGCCACGTCCGCTGGCAGACCTTGTCGAGGAGTTCCTCGCTATCTTGGGACCGTTGTTGGACAATCCGAAGTACGTACCGCCCGAGGCGCACAGGAGGTGACCGCGATGACCGACGTACCCGTTGTCGTCGACCTGGAGGTCGACTTCCACAGCGTTGACGAGACCGGCTACATCTGGACATGGCTCTCCGACGCGCGCGACCCGACGGTGATCCAGCCGGGGTCGATCGTCGTGGTCGGTGATGAGGATGCCCTCGCGATGGGCCGGATCGTCGACCTCGTCGAGGAGGAGAAGGGCACGGTCGTCCACGTCGACGTCCTGCCCGGGCCGGTCGGGAGCTACGTCGAGGCGGTCAACCGCTTCGCCGCCAGCGTCTGACGCGCGTTCGCGCTACCGGCGCCGAAGATCCGTCTCGACCTTCGCGCGGTCCCGTCGGATCTGCTCAGCGTCGCTGCGGGCGGTCCAGGGACGCAGGTCGGCCACCAGCGGCGGTGCGCTTCGCAGCAGCGCCAGCCCGGTGCCGAACGGGAGGGTCCGGATGGTCTCCGGTGGCATCACCGGCACACGGCGGATGGAGCGTTGAACTGACCGTGAGCCGTGGTCGCCGATCGAGAGGGTGTCGGTTCGTTCGTCGCGTTCGCCGATGAGTGCGGAGAGGTCTTGGAGGTCCTTGGCCGACGAGGTGCCGCCGAGGATCACCTTCACGATGGAGGCGTCCCAGATCGCGCCGGCGGCGTGGTCCCCCCACTTGTCCCGTGCTTGGGAGAGGGATTGGAGTACGGGCATGGTGGTGATGCCGGTGCCGCCGCCTTCGGCCATCAGGGTCGGCAGGGAGGGCAGGGGCGAGAGGTTCCCGATCTCGTCGAGTGCGAGAAGCAGCGGTGGGTCCAGGCGGGCGCCGGGTGAAGCAGCTGCGAGGTGGCGGGCGGTCTCGACGAGGTCTTCGATGAATGCTGCGACCAGGGACCACGATGCACCGGCTCCTGCCCCGGTGGCCAGCAGGTAGAGGGTGCCGTTCTTGGTGAGGAAATCGACGGGGTCGAACTCCTCACCCGCGGCGGGGGAGACCGCGTCGAGGACGCGTGGGTCGGCGAGGCAGGATAGGGCAAGGGAGACGCCCATCCAGATCGAGTCCCGGGTGCGGGGGTCGGCGTGGATCATCGATTCCAGGGCATCTGCCCATCCGGGTGCGGCGCGCGGGTCGGTCGCAAGGATCGCCACGGCGTCGGCGGCCGCGGATGGTGTGAGGGTCCAGTTGAAGAGTTCTCGCGGCGTCCGGTCGTCGAGGGCGGCGGCGTGGAGCAGGGATTGGAGTGCGGTTCGGGTCTTGCCTTCCCAGAAGCCGCCCGACTCGACTCCACCGGCCGATAGGCCGGTGGCGGAGGCGAGGCCGGTGGCTCGGATCATCGCGCTGAGGGGGTCTTCGCAGCCGCGGACGGGTGACCAGCGCAGGCCGGCGGGCAGTCCATCGGCGAGTCGTTGGGGGTCGAACACGGCTACGGGCCCGCGGTTCTGGCGTGCGGTGAGGGTGGCGGCGATGTTGTCCGGTCGGGTGGCGGTGGTGATGACCGCGCCGGGGGCGTCGAGGATGGCGTTGATGACGACATGGAGGCCCTTGCCGGAGCGGGGCGGTCCGAGCAACAGGATCGAGTCTTCGACCGAGGCCCACACCTCTTGTCCGCGTGAGCGCCCCAGGAGGTAGCCGATGTCGGACGGAGTTGGCGCATCGAGCGAGGGTCGCAGTGTACGTCCGCGGGCCAGTAGTGCCTTCCTGGATGCCGTTGCCCGTACGTCGCGCCCGGTTGCCACTCCGGCGAGGCGGCGCGGGTCGTGCGAGGTGCGGTGCCGCATCGCGCCGGTCCAACGCCACACCAGGGCGGCTGCGCTGAGGCTCGCCGCGATGAGGAGTGCGACGACGAGCCAGTAGGCCCACGGCGAGAGGCCGTGAGCTTGCAGTGCTGCGGCGGGATCGCCGGGATGTGTGAGCACGCGGAGTCCTGACTCCCAGCCGCCGTCCGGCTGGGATGCTCCGGTGACCCACGCGGCGGCGGAGCCTGCGAGCCGGAGGGTCCCGGCGATCAGCCCGATGCCCGAGATCAGCAGGAGCCCGAGGTTGACCAGGACGTCATCGACCCCGTCGCCGCGGGGATTCATGCGGCGCCGCCGGCGATCACGACGACCTGAGATCGGCTGCCCAGCAGTACGAGGAGACCGGGGTGGGCCTCGAGCAATGCCGGCGGTAGGTGGAGCCGGGCGGTTCCGTCGCTGCCCGCGACCTGGTGGGCGACCACGACGGCCACCGCGACCTCCTCATCGGGAAGGAACCCGGCCCCGGTCACATCGCCCAGGCGCCTGTCACAGGTCGCAAGCGCATCGACGGCGTCTCTGTCGTCTGTGTGTGGATTGGTCGGCGCTGCGGTGGTTGGCGTGAGGATCGTCGGCGGTGTTGGTGTCACGATGTCGGTGAAGGTCGATCGGTCTGCCTCCCGCACCTCGACCCGCACCGGGGTTCCGATCTCGTTCGCGATCTCGACCAGCAGCGGCTTGAGGCCTTCGCGGGTCAGTGCTGCCTCGGTGGGACGCGGCTCGTGGTCGAGCGTCACTGTCAGAAGGCCCCGGTGGTCGACGTCGACCTCGACCAGCGGCATGACGACCGGGACCCGGACGGTCCGCCGGTCCTCCGGTCGGTGCATCGCCCGGTCTTTGCCTCGGCCCGCGTCGCGGTCTCGACCTCGGCCGCGCGGCTGGGTGAAGCCGGCAGTGCTGATCGCGCTCATCGTCCGACCGTCTCGATCTGCTGCGGAGTGGCCGCTCGCGTGGCTGTTGCTCCGCGCTCGTGAGCGGGGCCGCTCCGGTCGAGTCCAGGCGGGTTCCCGTCGCTGATCTGTGGCGTGTCGAGCTGGTCGAGGATCCTGACGGCGGTGCTGCGGACGCGTTCGGCGGTTGACTGCACGACCTCGGCAGGAGTCTTGCCCGGAACGCTGGATGCCCAGGAGGCGACGTAGGGGATCGTGTAGTCGTCGGTCGCCAGACCGTGCGCGGCTCCGACCATCAACGCGACCGATTCTGCCTCGACCTCGGCGATTCCTCGGTGCATCGCAGCGTCGGCACTGGCCTCGGGCTGCGTTGGGTCGTGGAGAAGGACGTGCCCGAGCTCGTGCGCGAGGGTCTTGGCTTGAGCGGCGTCGTCCATGTCCATACGCACGGAGACCTCTCGCGTCGCGTAGTCGGTCAGACCGTTGGCCCCGCCGATCGAGGTCGCGTTGGAGACGAGTCGCAGCTCGAACCCCTGCGCCGTGATCTGGTCAGCGAGCCCGTCCCACAGCCCGTCGGGCGCTTGGCCTTGGAGGAGGGTCGGGCGTGGAGTCTCGGGGATCGGCTTGCCATCGGTCTGCGAGACGTCCCAGACGTGAGCCGGCTTGAGCCCGACCAGTTTGGAGCGGACGATGTCACCCGAGTGGGGTGTCTCGCCCCGCGCGAGACGTCTCCAGGAGTCCGGGTCGGATGGGTTTGCCGACGCGAATCGCGCGGTGACCGGCGCGAGGATCGCGTAACCCGACTGCCCCTTCATCACGGCACGGCTCAGGCTCTGCCACTGTCGAAAGCCGGCCACGTACGTCGGCATCGGCGCGGGCACACGGCCCTCCTGGAAGGCTGCGTAGTGCTGAACCGCGATCAGCATTGTGTTGTTGAACGATCGCGCGCGGAACTGCGCGGCGAACGAGAGCGCTCGCTTCCAATCGTCGCCGCTCACCAATGCGCCAACCGACGCGGTGAGCTTGTTCTGCAGGGCTTCGAGCTTCGCCTCGCGGGCCGCGATGTCGCGTGCCTGAGTTCCCATCGGATGCCTCCTGACTCCTCATCGGAGCAGGTGTGCCAGCCGCAACTCCAGGTGTCGACGCAGCGGCTGACGGCTGGCTATCGCCAGGGGCCGTCGGTGTTGTCCAGCCAGATCACCCAGGCCTTCCACTGACGTCCCTCGCGGCGCCAGTCCAAGATCAGTCCAGGCGCAGGAGGGGGATAGTTCCCGTGGCCGAACCGCACCCAGCAGTGGTTCCAGCGCTTGGGCTGGGGCCATGCATCGTTCTTGGGCGGGTTCGCGGACACGCCCCAATATTGACCCAGTTTAGAACAAATGTTCGACTAGGGCGTGTGATCACGACGCCCGAGCAACGCCGATACGACGAGGGCTATCGCGACGGCCGAACGGCGTGCTTGCGTGCGGGTGGGTCTGCGACGGGACGCGAGTGGCTCGCTGACAACCAGCGCATCGACCCCGCCTACGCCGCTGGCTACGAGTGGGCGCTGTGGGACTATGAGGACGCTAACGGCCTCCGCACCGACGCAGCAGAGCGGCATCGAAGCGCCGGGTGAGCGTCCCCTCCGGGGCGCCTCAGGAGTTCATCCTGCTCGTGGTGTCGAAGAGGCTGAGCTCGGCCGGATGGAGCTGATGTTGGACCACGAACGAGCGATGCTTGATCCGCCAAAGACCCTGCCCGGTCCCGAGTGTCGGCAGCAATGACTGCTCGGTTTCCGTCAGGCCAAGCGAGGCCGCTGTGCTGCCGAGCTGATCGGACTCCTGGCGGTAGACGACTCGCGTCTCGGCGTTCGCCAGCAGGGACGATGCGAGGGCTCGCATCGCGGAGCCGGAGTCGCCGACGTTGTCGAGGTCGGAGAGCTTGTGGAAGATCAGCATGTTCGCGATCCCGTAGTGCCGAGCCAGCCTCCAATGCGCGTCCATGCGCCGCAGCAGCGCAGGGTGTGACATCAGCCGCCACGCCTCGTCGTAGACCACCCACCGCTGTCCGCCGGCAGGGTCGAGGAGTGCGGACTCCATCCATGCCGAGGCACACGTCATCAAGACCGACACCAACGTGGAGTTCTCCGCAACACGAGAGAGGTCGAGCGACACCATCGGCAGTGTCGGGTCGAACCGAACCGTCGACGGACCGTCGAACAGGCCCGCCAGGTCACCAGCGACCAGACGTCGCAGAGCATGACCTGCGACGCGGCCGTCCTCAGCCAATCTGCGGTCCGAGTCGGTCGCCGGGTCGGGGGCCAGCAGCCGGTCGACCACCATCGGCAACACGGGCACGTTCGACGACCGAACGGCGTCAGCGAGCGCGACGTCGATCGCGGTGTGCTCTAACGGTGTGAGGCGACGGTCCAGCACCGTCTCCGCCAACGCGCCGAGAAGGTCACGCCGGCGGGAGGTGACCTGCGCGGCCCACTGCGCGTCGTCCAGGCCGCCGGGACGGTGGCCCTCGTCGAGGGGATTGAGACGGTTCACCATCCCGTGCCCGAGAGCAATCGCCTTGCCCCCGACGGCCTCGGCGACGGCGGTGTGCTCGCCCTTCGGGTCACCAGGCACATAGACGCGGCGGCCGAAGGGGATGGAGCGGGTGTAAAGGCTCTTGGCGAGCGCGGACTTCCCAGACCCGACGATGCCAGCCAAGACCAGGTTCGGTGCGGTGATCATCCCGCGCGCATACAGGACCCACGGGTCGTAGACGAACGAGCTACCTGAGTAGAGGTCTTGACCGACGAACACGCCGTCGCTGCCGAGGCCGCCCTCGGCGAGGAAGGGATATGCGCCGGCCAGCGTGGCCGAGGTGTCCTGGTGGCGCGGCAGTCGCAGCCGCCCCGGGGTCCGCAGCGCGGCCGCGCCGGCCTCTCCTGACTTCGGCAACACCACGGTCGCACGATGCTCGGCCGTCAGTTCGTCGGCCTTCGCCCTGGCGGCCGCCTTCCGGGTATCGCGGTTCTCGGCGAGCAGAGACCTCGCTGCGGCCCTCCGTGCCCGTCGGTCGCGCCGCCGTTCGCGGCGAGGTGAGACCAGGACCGTGCTGTGCAGGCGGCCTTCGTTCCAGCCCTTCACAGCGATAGCGGGTGGTCGTTGGGGCGGCTGGGGTGCCGTTCTGCGTCCGGGAGGTCGCGGTGCGTGTACGTGATCCGGGCCTCGGCGCTGTGAGCACTGGCGATGGACTCCGAGACCTGGCGCAGGATCTCGCCCACCCGGTGGAGTTCCCACGACACCTGATAGGTCGCCGCACGTCCGGCCCGGGAGTCACCAGCAACCCAGACGCCCTTCTCGGCCTCGGAGTCGTGAAACGAGGCGACCTGGTGGAGCGATTGACTTAGGGATGCCACCGCCGAGGTGAGCGATCCCAGCACCGAGTAGATCTGGCGCGGGTCGTCGATGGAACGAGTGGCGTACGCGAGGGCGCGAAGCGCAGCCTGGACTTCGTCTGCATCTGCCGCCGGATTTTCGAACGTGGGCATGGGGGCTCCTTCTCGATCTAGTCGAGAAGGAGGTGCGCGGCTCAAGCCGTCGGACTGCGAGAGCGGGATCCTGCCTCGTCGATGACCGGCGTCCTCGTCAGCTGGGTGCGAGCTCCTCGGCGAGCATCACCAGGATGCCGCTGGGGCCTCGAAGGTAAGCGAGCTTGTAGACGTCTTGGTAGTTCGCCACGCCTCGCAGGGGGCGGCATCCGTGTCTAGCCGCGATGGCGAGCGCGTCGTCGATGTCGTCGACGGCGAATGAGACTCGGTGCATGCCGATCTCGTTGGGGAGGGTCGGTGGCGTCTCGATCGCATCGGGGTGGATGTACTCGAAGAGCTCGATGTGACCGTTGCCGTCTGGCGTCTGGAGCATCGCGATCTTGGCGTGGTTGCCGTCGAGACCCACTGCGGTGTCGGCCCATTCGCCGCTGACTTCAGTGCGGCCTATGACGATGAGGCCAAGGTCGGTGAAAAAGGCGATGGTCGCTTCGAGGTCGTCCACTGCGATGCCCACGTTGACGAACCTGATGACCACGATCATGAGGCTATCGGGCTGGGACAGCCCGTACGCCCGGCCGGAGGCTACACCTGGCGGCAGAGCGGCAGAGCAGCGGCGGAGAACGACTGGGCCTGCTGGCCCCAGAGTCGCCTCGTCTCGCAAGAGGCCTGGATGGCGGCCTGCTCGATGTCGGCGACGGCCCGCTCCAGCTCCTCGAGGTCTTCGGCACTGACGGCGATGAGTCCGGTGGTGCGGAGGATGCCGTGACCCGCGGTCAGGTCTGCTTCCTGTTGGAGGACGTCGTCGTACTCCGCTGACTGCCGTGCGTCTTCGATCTGGCCGATACGCTGACGTTGAGCGGCGTCGGAGATGTGCTCGGTCTTCTTCCTACGGATGTCGCGGGTTGCCTGATCGGTGCGCATCGGTGTGTAGAGCAGGGTGCAGGTCCGTCGCACGCCGGAGGTGAGCAGCACGGGCGCCAAAAACCCTGGGTAGACGAGGGAGCGCGGCCATTCGCTGATCCAGAGGACGCAGTGATGGGCGGAGTCGCTGCGCATGCTCGACCAGCTCTCTGAGACTGCGACGGGGCCGGCTGTCGCAAGGTCGCGGCCGAGGTCGCCGTGACGCTCCAGTGCTCCGGCGACCACGGGGTCGTAAGCCGAGCGGAGGATCACCGCGAGGTCGCCCGGTTCCAGCCAGTCTGACGGTGCGAGGTCAGCAGCACGGAGAGCGGCGGTGATCGTCGACATCTCCTGGCGCAGCACCGCGGCACCACCCCGGATGCCGCCGCCGGCGGCGCGGATCGCGCGTGAGGCTGCTCGCATATCCAGCGAGATCGACACCGTGCTTGCGTGCCGCTCGCCGGCAGGCCCGGCGCGGTCGATCAGCTCGCTGTACGTTCTCGAGGTCCACGACTCGTCGTGAGCGCCGTGCTCGGACCACCACTGCGCAAGGCCCTTCCCGGAATCGGGCAGAGTGCGCTCCATTACCTGCACCGATGACAAGCGTCCTGAGCGGCACGCGGTGGCGAGTACGCGTCCCCAACTCGTGACCCGGCGTTGTTGCTCGACGGGGTCGAGCAGGATGAACGCAGGGTGGGTGACGCCCACGATCGCTGTCAGAGTCGCGGCATAGGGGTCGTGAACCATGACCGCGCCGGACTCAGGGTCGGTCCATTGGCGCAGTCTGGCCGCGTCGCCCGGCAACGAAAGAGTCCCCGCGGGCCGGGGCTTGATGATCCGTCGACGGAACACCAGTTGTCCGGCAGTCGCTCGCCAGGTCCACTTGGTGACGATGGGCAGCCACTCGACGACCTTGCGGCCTCCCACGCCCACAAACGCGACCGCCACGCATCCCAGCAGGACGGGGGCAACCAGCAGCAGGGTCGCATCTCCGCCGACATAGAGCGCGAACACCAAGATGACCGCGCCGGACCCAACTGCGACGAGCTGAGGAACGGACAGACCGAGTAGGACACCGCGATGGCTGAGGCGAGAGAACTTCACCGCAGCGAGGTCATAGCCACGCGCTGGCATGGGCGTACTCATCGCCGGCCTCCTCGCCCGCGGGGCGCAGGCACCGAGTCAGACCCGTGGGGAGGGACGGCCGTGGTTCTGGGAGGTGAGTCTCGCTCAGCGGAATCGGCCTGGCCGAAGGCCGCCGCTCCGGCGGACCGACCGCTCCGCGCTCCGGCCCCAGCGGTCTCCCGTGCCACCACCAGTCCGGCACCAACTCCGCCAGCAGCAGCTCCCGCGGCCCCTCCTCCCGTGCTGCCGAGCCCTGATCCGCCGGCCCCGCCGGCCATCGGGCCGGTACCCGTTGGCGGTCGTGTCGGGGACGGTCCGCCACTCGGCCCGCTACTTCCGCTGCTCCCAGCCCCTTTGGTGCCAGCACTGCCGTCGAGCACCTTGCTGGGCGTGCCGGTGGGCTTGCGGTTCATCGGGATCGGCATCGGCCGGTTGAGTGCCGACTTCGCCTCCTGCTCGGCTGACATCGCGTGGTACATGTCGAATCCCATGAAGTTGATCGCCTTGTACGTCATGTACGGCGCGAATCCGGCCATCAACATGAGGACGACGCCTGCGATGGGATCGCCTACGGATTTGAGGTCGCCATCGATCGGTGCCGACACCTGAGCGGTGGCGAGTAGGAAGATGACGACCAGTACGACCTTCGAAAGGATTAGGGCGATCACGAAGGACGCCCACTTGCTCACCCAGGTCCGGGTGTGGTCCCAGCTCGCGCCGGCCATGGCGATCGGCGCGAACACGATCGCGATCAGCAGCAAGGCTTTGCGGATAAGCAGGGTGATCCACACGATCGCTGCTGCGCCGATCGCGAGGCCGGCGATGAAGATGGTGATGATCGCGCCGGCGCCTGGCGCTGCGACGTTGATGCCGACCAGGCCTTTGGCGAGGAGAGCGATCCGGTCGCCCATCTTGGTCATGTCGGTGCCCGCGGCGTGGACGATGCCGATGCTCAGTTGGTCGGTGACCTCGAAGGCGGTCGCAAGGAGGGCAAGCGCCACGAAGGAACCGAGGATGGACTTGGCGAGCCCGAACGCGGCTCGCGACAGTGCCGCAGGCTCTCGGCGGATCATGCCGCCGATGACCTGTAGTAGGAAGAAGCCGAGCATCACGAACACAGCGACACCGAAGAGGATGTTGTAGACCTTCGTGTAGCCCTCGCTGGTGACGTCGACCATCGTGGTCGAGTCGAAGACTTTCCACACGGCCTCGAACAGCCAGCCTGCGGCATTGCCCATGCCTTGGGCGAGCCAGTCGAACGGAGCCGACACCAGAGCACCGGCCGCGTTGCCCGCGGTGTCGCACACGCTGGAAATCACTGGAACATCGCATACGTCAGCCATCGCTCGAGTCCTCTCTTAGGCCCTGGTGCGGTAGCTGGTCAGACCGACTGGCCGACGTGCCAGAAGAAGTTGACGAGCGTCACCGAAGCGCCGGTGATGATCGCCGCGCCGAGCCCGACGAGAACGCCGAACTTGCCGCGGCCGGCCAGGTGCGGGTTCGACGAGTTCGCGCCGAGCGCCCAGACCGCAGCGGAGACGACCAGGGCGAGGACGGCAAGGACGAGGCCGACCGTCATCGTGGCTCCGACGATGGTGCGAAGCTGGGCGATGCCGGGCAGGCCGCTGTCGTTCGGGCTGATGTTGATGTCCTGCGGCAGCAGGGCGGCGAGGTGCTTCACGGGGTCCTCCTGAGTGAGTTGGGGGTTCACTCGCTCAGGTGTTCTCGTGAGGGCGTCAGAGCCGCGCCCCGATGCCGAGCAGCCAGTTCGCCCACGCGAGCGCGCCGCCGACCAGGACTGCGCCGCCGACGGCGACGAAGAGGCCAGTCTTCGCCTTGCCTGCCGCCTGCCAGCTTCCGTGCGCCGAGGCGATGGCCCAAGCGGCCGCGCAGATGATCACCATCAGTGCTGCGATGACCAGGCCGTAGGTGAGGAGGGCACCGATGATCGATCGGAGTTGGGTGGAGGCGCCGACGGCGCCGAAGTCGGGGCTGACGCCCATGATGAGAGAGTCACTCATGGCCAGGAGGTGTGCTCCAAGGTGCCGAGGGAGAGGCACGTCACGAGGTGAGTCGTCGGACCCTCATGGTTTGGCCGGCGAACTCGGAGGTCGTCCCGAAGCGGACGTTCTGACCTGTGCGCGGGGCTTGGAGGATCTTTCCGTCGCCGACGTAGATCGCGACGTGGTGCGGTGCGGAGGCGCCGGGCTCGATGAAGAAGATCAGGTCGCCGGGCTGCTTGTCCTCCCAAGCGACGGAACGGCCGAAGGTCATCTGCGCGCCGGAGTAGTGGGGGAGTCGGAGCTTGCCGCCGGTGGCCTGGAAGGCCGCGTACAGGACGAGACCTGAGCAGTCGAACCCCGGCCCGCGTCCGTCGGAGCCTCGTCCTGACGGCCCGGTGTAGGTGCCCCCGCCCCACACGTACGGTTTGCCGATCTGAACCTGCGCAGCTGAGATCAGGGCGCCTGCGAACCCGGATGCCAGTGGCACCGCCGGTGCACCGGGGGCGCCCGCAGCAGAACTCCCCTCGGCGCCGCACGACCCTGAGGAAGTGGTGGTCGCGAGTGCATCGAGGATGGTTTCGGCGACAGGCTGATAGGCGGCGTATCGATCCGGGAATGCGGAGACCTCCACGGCCTGCGCTGCGGCTCCCTTGGGCAGTGCCTTCCAGTCCGTGAGGTCGAGCAGACCGCGCGGCGACCCGCGGTTGGGTCCAGTCGGTCCGCCGTAGAACGCCTCAGCGTTGTACTCAGCGTCCATGAGATTCCCGACCGATCCCCAGCCGGTGCTCGGCCGCATCTGGAACAGCCCGAGCGAGTCGTGGTCGGAGCCGTTGCCGTCGTGAGGGTAGTTCGCCGAGCCGGGATAAGCGGTGGTGTTGGACAGCAGATGCAGGCTCGACTCGGTAAGGGCAGCCATCAGTGCGATGACGATGCCATCGCGGCCGACACCTCGTGTGCCGGCTCCGACGCTGATGATCGTGGCGGCGCGGGTCAGCTGCGCTTCGTCGAGCGTGACGCTTCTTCCGTCTGAGGTGGTCGCGGTCAGTGTCGTAGGGGTGCCGTTGACCACGGGGCTCGACGGCAGGCATTGGGCCTGGGCTGCCGGGTTCATCAAGACACCGAGGGCGAGCAGGAGGCACGCCGGTCCGGTGAAGACGGCGACAAGGGCTGTGCCAATGGCAGCCTTGAGCATCGCTCAGTCCAGCGGCTTGTCGAGGATCGAGAGGCGTAGGAGGTGGCATTCCGGGTACGTCGGGCCACAGACGACGAACACCGTGAATGCCACGCGGTGCTCGGTGCTGATGGGCGCGCCGTCCCAGGTGCCGGTGCGGTGACGCACCCCGCGAACTGTGAACGCGGCGGTCCCCGGGAGCAGGGCGCTCCCGGCTTGAGCTACGGCCACGTCCCACTTCGCAGGCGTGGTGAGCGAGTCGATCGTCAGCCACTGCCGCGTCGCATACTGTGCCAGGTCGATCCAGGCTGCGTCAGTCGGGACGTATCCGCTCAGGTCGGACAGTAGGCCGGCAGTCGATTCGCCGGCCGGGTCGCCAGCCACGACGATCTGCTCGATGTGGTCCTCGCGGCGGAGCATCGTTGCGGTGTCCCACTCGAAGATCGCCAGCGCGGCACTGCGGGCGAACCCTTCCGGATCGTCGGTGCCGTCAAGCGACGAGGGAACTGCCGAGGGAGGAGCCGCCGCCCGCGTGGTCGGTCCCTCAGAAGCGGTTCGCTGCTCGACCCGGACGCTGTGGACGGCCGCGCGATGCACCAGGGCGGCGTAGGTCGACACAGAGATCAGCAGCAAGGCGGCGCCCGCTCCTGCGACGAGCAGACGTCGTCGGCGGAGTTCATGGGGAGAGTGGGGGAAGCGCATCAGCGTGGCCTTCGGGGAGTCGGCGTGGTCACAACTCAGGTGTGCCGACCGGTCCACGCAGCCTGTGGACCGCGTCAGCGAACGCCCTCGTCTCGTCGACGACGCGGATGAAGAGCGTCCAATCGTCGGGCTTGATCTCGCGCGCGATCTGCTCGGGTGCGTATTTCGATGACCAGCCATCGAGTTCGGCCCATCTCAGGTTGAACGACCGTGTGGAGCGCTTCGTGTTCGCTGCTTCGGCTTCGCGGCGAGCGCGGTTCTCTTTGACGCGGCGTCGGCGGTCCTCTTGTGCCTGCTTGAGTGCTTCGTCGGCGGCATCGTCGAGTGCGGCCTGTGCTCCGGGCTTCATCATCTCTGCGACCCGCTTGGCTGCCATGACGCGCTGATAGCTGGGGTCGACCGCGCCACCGTTTCGAATCGCGGCGATCTCGTCGTCGGCGACTTGTCGCACGTCCTTCGGCAGGTCGCGGTCGGCGGCCACGCGCTCGATGGCGAGGATCTGCTCAAGTCGGTTGTGGGAGGCCTTCTGGGTCACGAGGAGAGCTGCTTGGCGGGAGGTTCGTCCGGTCGGACTCTCCGGCTGTCCCGATTCGGGACGGCCCGGGTGACCTGCGGTTTCGTGGTTCTCGGCCTTGAACTGATTCGCCTTCATTCGTCGGTCGGCATCCTCTTGGAGAAGGGCCTTCATCTCCTCGAAGAGGTGCGCCGATTCGATCGCGGACAGCGGCTTGTGGGTGAGGTTCTCGTCGCGCTCGGCGAGGAGCTTGGTCAGGTCGTCGCTGATTCCGGACCTCACCCATACACGCAAGGTGCTCCATCCCAGCTGCTTTGCGGCTTCGAGACGGCGGTAGCCGCAGATCAGGTATCCGTCGGGGGTGATGGTCACCGGTTGGAGGAGTCCCACCCGTTTCATGGAGTCCACGAGCGTTGTGAGGTCGCCGGGGTCGCGGCGGTGGCGCTCACCGACGACGATGGACCCGAGGCTGCGCTCCAGTTCGATGCGGCCGCGATCAGACATGGCTCTGATCTGCCTGGGTCGTGGGAGGGGACGCGGGGGCGACAGGAGCGATGGCCTGGATCGCGTTCGCGAGAGCGTCGTCTTGGAAGAGGTCGTTCAGAACATCGCCGGTGCACAGCCGGAGCAGGACGCCTCGTCCGCGGCCGGTCCCTTCGTAGTCCTTGCGAGGGTCGCCGAGCAGTGTGCGCAACATGGTCAGCCATCCGTTCTGGTCAACGTCGAGCCAGCCAGGGCCGTTGCCATCGCGTCGTAGCGAGACGTATGCCGTCCTCGGGTCACCGCACCGCGCCAAGCGGGCCGCGATGTAGTCCAGGCCGAGTTCGGCGTCGCGCCGGCGCCAGCCCAGCTCCTCGAAGAACTTCACCGCATCGGCGAGAGCGAAGAAGGCGTTGGTTGGCTCGCCGTCGGGCTGCTTCTCCGTGGGGTCGTAGGGGTCGGCCATGAGTGCGTGGACGTGAAACGCAGGGTCGTAGTCGGTGATCTCGGATTCCCGGTCGGAGAACCGCTCGGCGTCGTGATAGTCGAGTCCGGTCGTCTTCCGTGCCCTGTCGGTGGAGCAGAGCAGGCCCTCGGCACGCGACTCGTAGATAAGGGTGAGCTCGACGGCGTGGGTGATGACCGCCCAGGGATCCTCGGCGATTCTCGTCGCACGGTTCTGCATGACCTCGAAAGCTGCCGCTGCCGCATCGGTCGGCTCGAGTCCGTACTTGTGAGCGAGGCTGGCGTACTTCTCCATCGCGTACGTCATCAGGTCGGTGGCTTCGGGACTGGACTGCCATGCGTTGGGGTCGCCGTAGGCGAGGTCGAACAGGAGGGCTCGTAGGCCCTCGGCGGTGGCGAAGTCGGGCGTGCTCATAGCGAGGGTCCTCCTCGTTCAGTGACTCGGTCAGTGACTGCGTCGGTTCGGGGGGTCGTGGATCGGTCGGGTCGGGCGATCGCGGTTCGGGTGATCCGGCGTGACGCCTGGCGGGACGCCGTCGAGAGGGCGGCGCCGGGGGCGCGGCGTGCGCGGCGGGTGAGCTCTGCGTGGAGATCGATGCCGCGACCGGCAAGGCGCGCGCCAAGGAGCGTCGGCACGTCGGTCGGGCGAACCCACGTGACGCCGCGCGGACCCGGGTTGCTCCGCGGGACGGCGTCAGGTGCTTGCGCGGAGGGGTCTTTGTGGACGGCGAGTGCATCGACCGCGGTGTCTGCCTGGAGGTCTTGCCCGGGTCGGGGAGCGCCGTCTGGGCGCGTGGAGTCGAGGTGGCCCTCGGGGGTGGGCTCGTTCACAGTGACACCGCCTGGCCGGTGTTTGAAGGGCGAGGCGGGCCCGGTGATCCTGGGCTGGTCGCGATCCGATAGGCCGAGCGGATCGTCGTCGTCGCCTCGTGATCGGGGAGACCGGCGGTGCGCGCAGCGTCGCCGAGGACGGTGGTCGCGGCCTCGAGGTCGTGTCCCTCCTCGGCCATCCGGCAGGCAGCCCAGAAGAGCCCGCCGTTGCGGGCCCCCTCGGGACGGGAGGAGACCCAGGCCGCGAGCTTGTCCGGCCGAGGTCCGATGTCTGGCACTGCTCTCGGCCCGATTGAGGGGCGAGGCGGGGAGAGGAAGTGTCGGAGTGCGGCCGCGTCTACTGGTCCTGGCTGGTGGTCCGCGACCGTGATCGTGGAGTAGGTGTGGGTGATGCCGTCCCTGGTGCGCACTCGTGATGGCGGCACGATGATGTAACCGCCGTCGCCTCGGAAGTCGATGTGCTTGCTGGGCAGCTGCCAGGACCGCTGCGGGAGGTCATCGGTGCGGAGGAAGTAGGCGTGCAGGCCGCCTGAGGGGGTGCGGACCATCCATGCCCACCCGTCGATCAGACCTGCTCGACGGGCCTGCTGGATGGCCTCGAAACCGGAGCCGGACCGGTGGATGTCGACGTCGACCACGTCGACGCCGCCGGCGGTGCCTGTCGGAACACCGATGTTGGCCTCGGGGTGGCGGCGCCACCAGGACTCGATGACCCTGCGATCGGCGCTCGCCTCGTGGAAGCCGTGGGTGGTCAGGGGGCGCTTGCCGCCGGGCACGCATGGGAGGACCGGGATCCCAGCAGCTCCGAGAAGCTCCGCGGCCGAGGCGAGATCCGGAGCGGCCGCAACGTTGTTGAGAAGGCGCGGATCCCACCGGACTGCTGGGCCGCGCCGAGTGTCGGATTCGTTCATGCACCCCACACTGCGCCGAGGGGGGCACCAAAAATCGCCCGTCCTCGCCCCCGCCCGTCCCCGCCGAGCAGGCCTGTCGCAAGGGGCATCTGCGCAGGTCACGGCCCCTCTGTGGGGGCGCCCCTCCGAAAGTTGGAGATCCTGCGGCAATCCGGCTTGCGGATGTCGGCGGCGCTGGTGCGGAGCTTCCGGCTGACTAGACCTGCGGCGTTTGCTAGTGGGCGGGGCGGGGGCGCCCGCCCTTGCCCCAGCCTTCCTTCCGCACGATGCTCGACGTCCTTGGCGGCAGGTCGATCGGGCCGAGGTAGTCGTCGGAGCGGTTGAACACGTCGTGGTCGAGCATGCGCTCGGCGAGTTCGACGTGGCCCTGGACGGTGGCGACTTTGACGAGGTCGAGGCGGGAGACCTCGTCATAGGGAGCGGCTCCCACAGCGATCTCGGATGCCCAACGGGCCCGGTCCAAGTCATCGCGTTCTTGAGCGGCCACCGCCACGATGTGTGCGGTGTCGACGATCATGTGCGCTGCGACCTCATGGATCCGGTCGCCGTCGAAGAGCCACGCCCATCCGTTCCCACGGAGGGCGCTGAACGGCTGCCCCGCCACGAGGTTGAGGGCAGTTTCCAGGTCCGCCATGCCCTCCGAGCCTCGGGCTTGTCCTCGGGCTCGGAGCCGGCGGAAGAGATCGACGTCGACGAGCAGACCATGGAGGGAGTACCCGTTGTCGGTTGGGCTCTGCGGCGTGTTCAGATCTCTCTTCGGAAGGATGAGGTCGCCTGTACGCGGGTTCGCGCCGAGCCAGTCCCTGATGAGACTCAGGTCGGTACGGGCACGGGATTGCTTGATGCCGAAGTCCTGGGCAAGGTCGCGGCTGAAGACACCCTCGGGGTGAAGCGCGAGATAGGCGACCAGTTCGACGAAGTACGGACGTCGCTTGGCGATTGCCACGACGTTGCCGTGAGCGTGTACGCGGGCGGGGCCCAGCAGTTGAAGACGGGGCCTCAAGTGGGCCTCGTCGAACCAGTCGGCGACGTCGTCATCGAGTGTGGGGTCAGCTTCCTCGACCGCTTCGCGGATGTGTTCGGGCACGACAGGTGCCAGCCTTTCGACGTCCTCGACGGTGGTTGCCGTCGCGTCGACGTACCGCCCAGCGGGCTCGGGCAGCAGCGAGCCGTCGCCCACGGGGCCTTCCTCGCGGACGTGGGTCAGCTCCTCGCGGAGCGCGCCGGCTTGGTCGGCGAAGGCCCGCCAGCCGTCGGCAGCCTGCTCGAATGTCGGGACCTTCGCCGGCTCGCTCTCGCGAGTCAAGTCGACAATGGCTGCGCAGGCCTTCGCCTCCTCGGCGGTCAGTCCGGCGGCTTGCAGGTCGAGCCCGAGGACGGGCGCAGTCAGCCGCCCGACGTGGTCGACCTCGAACACAGTCGATCCGGGGACGGGCGCAGCCAGCGAGACTAGGACCGCACCGATTCGAGAGGCGGGTGCCGCAAGGAGCGGGGCGAGGTCACCTGCCCCGTGGTCGGTGGTAATGACGGCGCGGTAGGGGTCGGGGTCGGCCCGGCTGTGCTCCAGCGAGGTCGTAACGTCATGTACTACTCGTGGGATGACCTGTTCGCCGACAGGGTGGTGACGCAGGCGCAGAGGGTCAAGCAGACCGAGCTCCTCGCCGATTCCAATGACGTCAACCTCGACGAGCGTCGACCACGGGTTGAGCGCCAGCTCGGCCGCGATGTGCCGGGCGAGCGCGCTGGCGCGCTCCTGGTCGCCCGCGAGCGTCACCACGCCGAGGTGTTCCAGGTTCACCAGGTGGAGGGCGTCGTCGTCCTGCCCGATAGTGACGAGCAGGGGGTACGGCGGGAGCACGTCGCCTCGCTCGGGCAGAGCTTCACCGAGGGCGAGGTGCCACTCAGAGCCTGCGCCGGCCCACGGTCCCGGCAGGTCTGTGTCCTCGCCGAGGTGCAGGGTGACCGTGCCTTTGGCCAGTGTGGCGGCGATGACCTGGGGCAGCGCCCGTCCTGCGTCGGAGCAATCGCCGGCTAGGTGCATCAGTGCCCGGTCGAGGTCCTCGATGGCCCTCGTGAGCGGCGCGCCTGACACGAACGCCGTCTTCTCCGCCCCTCGCAGCACCACGGGAAGAGGAGCGATGGTCTGCCCAGGTCGGCGGTAACGGAGTTGAGTGTTGCGATGTGCACGTACGGCGAGCAGGACGAGCGCTGCGAGGACTGCGCCCGCCCCGGTGAGTCCCGGCACCAGCCAGCTGGGCGATGACGCGCTCACTTCGTCGTCGGTCTCCGCCGTGGCGCCGACTTCGAGCCCCTCTTTCGGCTCTGAGGTGGTCGTCGGCTCCGGGGTCGGCGCTACGGAAGGTGTCTCGACCGGAGGCTCAACGTCGACGGGCGGAAGCCTCTCGGGAGGCTCCACCTCGAGGGGAAGCGCCTCGCCCTTGTGCTTGGCCCGGCCTGGAATCGTGACCTCCCAGCCAGGCCGGATCAGGCCGGGGTCGGTCAGCATCGCGCCGTCCGGTTGAACGGTGTCGCGAGACGCCTCGAAAAGCTCCAGATAGCGCATCGGGTCGCCCATCTCGGCTCCGGCGATCTCCGACAACGTGTCGCCGGGCCGTACGACGTACCCCTCGGCTGGGCGATCACCCCCGACATCGGTGACCTCGTGCGGCACCTTCAGCACGGTCCCGGAGGTGATGAAGTCGGGTCGGTCCAGCACATCCCTGTTGAGGTCGAAGATCTCCGTGAACCGGGTGCCGTCACCGAGCAGGCACTCGGCGATGCGCCACAGACTGTCGCCGCGCTTCACCGTGTAGTCGATAGTCGCGTGCTGTTTGGTCGGCGCCTCGGCAACGCGGACGGGCGCAGCCTCCGACAGGACGGGCGGAGGGGCGTCGATCGCAGCGAGGCTAGGGGCTTCGAGGACGGGCGGTGCCGCGGCGTGGGCGGGCGGTGCAGGGAAGGCAGCCACCAGAGTCGGAGCCGCGACGAAGAGCAACGCGGCAACGGCGACGAGCTGGCCGACCGCCCGCTGGGGAGCACCGAGACCGGGCAGCGTAGGTGTCGGTAGGCCGCGCACCTTCGAGGCGACTTCGAGCACGACCGAGACCGCGACGAACGCCCAAGCGATCCATGCCACCGCCGCGATCACGACCATCGCGAGGGTTCCGTCGTCCGGGCTGGTCAGAAGCGTCTGCAGCTCACCGAGGTCGGCCCTCCACGGGGCGGCGTTGATGGCGAGGAGGAGGAAGGGCACGCCGGCGACGAGCAGCAGAATGAGCAGCGTGGCTGCGAGACCTTGGAGTCTCTGCGCGAGAGTGGGCTGGGTCATTGTTCGCTCCCTCCGAGGCTGCGGATCAATCGTGCTGAGGCATGGCTGGTCACGGTGAGGTCGCCGATGCCGATGAAGCTCAGGAACTTCGGGGTGTACGTGTCCGTCACGTCGACCGTGATGGCGTTGCCGCCGGTGATGATCACGGTGCCGGTGACGCCGGAGGCGGCGAGGTAGTCCTCGGCTGCACGGCGGGCGGTGACCGCGTCGACGGCGACGTACTGCCCTTTGATCGCGGGAGCCGCCTGCACTTGCTCGCCGCCCGTCCTGGCGGCTTCGGCGGCGATGTCGTGGGCGCGCTGTTTGGCGTGGACCTGCCCACCGAGGTCGACAGCCAACCCGACCAGAATCATCATCACGAAGCTCGACACCGCCAGCCAGAGGGTGATGGAGCCGCGTTCGTCGTAGGCACGTCGCGTCATTGGCGTTCCCTGAACGTGTCCAGCGGCGAGGTGCTGGTGGCCTTGATGAGGCGACTGCCTGGGATGCCCGGCACGGAGAGGTCGCCCAGGTCGAGGAGGCACTCGACCGTGGCCGAGACCGAGCCGGCCTGCCCGACGGTCTTGGCGAAGTCGGAGACGTCGATGGTCACCGTCACCGTCAGGCAGTGGATGTCTTGGTTGGCGAGGCTCGACTGCGCGGCCGACTTGGCCTCGGCCTTGCCGTCGGTGGCGTTACGGGCGATCGAGGCGGTGCGAGCGGCGTCGGCAGCGGCGGACTCGACGGCCGAGTGGGTGGTGGCCGTACGGCCTCCGAAGATGATAAGCCCGATGAACAGCACGAAGGCGGGTACGCCGACAGCGGCCTCGACCGCAGCCGAACCACGCTCGTCCGTCTCACGTCGCCAGAACCTCACGGAGCCGTCACCCTCTCCGCGGGCAGCGAGGCCGACTGGACGATCGAGGGACTCCAGCCCGGAACCACGCTCAGGCTGTGACCGCGCACCGTCACGGTGACCGTGGTCGCGGTGCGGTTTTCCGTTGCGGTCGCACCCGGCAGCACATCGTCGCCACCAGCTTCGTCGACGAACGACGAGGCCGCCGAGACACCATCGGCCGCCTTGGCGCTCTCGCCGCCGGCCGCCTTGGCGCCCTCCTGTGCGGCGGCGATTGCCACGGTTCGGGCGTGGTAGTACAGCGCGGCCTGCATCCCGAGGAACATCACCGCGAAGAGTGCGGGCAGCAGGATGACCAGCTCGATGGAGACCGAGCCGCGTTCGTCCTTCCGCCTACTTGATCTGACCGGCTTGGCTTTCAACATAAGCCTTGATCGCCGCGACCACGATGCCGACGATGGCGATGACCGCCACCGCCCAGAGCACGTGCTCGGTGGTCACGGAGCCTCGCTCGCCGCGGGCACGCCGACGCAGGCCGACTCCGAGACGGAGCGTGAGTAGGAGTGCGAGCAATCGATTCATGGTGGCGTTTCCTTCCTGGATGGGTTCCCTTTCGAAGGGGTCGAGGCCTCAGGTGTTGCCGAACATCCGCAGCAGGGACGGCGCAACGAGCAGCGCCATGAAGATGACGCCGAGCAGGGAGCCGGGGATCGTCATCCGCTCGCCGACGGCGTTGGCTTCGGCGATCTCGTCGTTGAGCATCGCGGTGCGCATGGCGGCCGAGCGGGCGCGCAGGTTGGTGTAGACCGAGGCGCCTTCTTCTCCGGAGAGCCGCATGATGTCGGCGAAGTCGTCGAGCTCGGGCAGCCCCAGTTCGTCGGCCAGGGCATGCAGGGCATCCCACGGAGGCTGCCCCGACCAGCGTGAACGGGTCAGCTCCTCCGACAGCCGGGTGAAGACCCACGAGTCGCCGACCTGGGCGGCTGCTTCCATCGCCTGCCGTACGCCGGAGCCGTTGTGGCGTTCTAGCGCGACGAGTTCGATGTAGGCGCCGAGCGCACGGGCGAACTCGAGCCGAGCTTTGCGGGCGTCGTCGACCGCGTTGTAGTTCGGCAGGAAGAACATGACCACGGCGAGACCGAGGGAGGCGATGGCCGGGATCGCAATGGGAAATCCGATGCCGATCTGGTCGAAGAAGATCGCCAGGAGGGGTGGGATCACAAGTCCCAGGAGGGCCATGACGATCTTGTCGCCGTAGAACCGAGCCAGCGGGATGCGGAGGAGCGCCAGCTCCCGCGTCGGGGTCCTGATCCAGATGGCTGGCGGCAGGGCCTTGATCGCCCACACCCCGATTCGCTCCTTGCCCTTCGCGGTCGTGACCGGGCCGACCGCGTTCGCCCGTCCTCTGGCAGGTGTCAGTCGTGACAGTGCTTCGGTGAGGTCAGGCTCGGCGGGCGTCAGCCGGGCGACGAGCAGCACGAGGCCGAGACCGAGGAGCGCCCCTCCCAGGAGAGCGATTTGAAGCCCGGTGGTCATGCCGCACGCTCCCTCGTCGCGGGGTCGGGCGAGAGGATCCGGGGCATCGCCCGTCCTATCGCCATGCGCTTCATCCAGACCAGCGTCGCCACGTACATCGCCAGCAGCGCGACCAGGATGACCTGGCCGAGCGGGCTCTGATACGGCTCGACGTAGGTGCCCGATACCGCGAGGATCACCAGCACGCCGACGCTGATCAGCGTCACCCAGCGGGCAGTCGCCCGTGGTTTGGCGCGGTCTGCCTCGACCTGACGGCGGGCGCGTACGTCGGCCGCGACCGACTCGGCGAGGCCTTCGAGCACGCTTGCCAGCCCGGCGCCCCTTCTGCGGGCTCCGAGGATCAGGTTGGCCGCCACGAGATCTCCGGTCGCATCGTCGAGCTCGTCGGCGAACGCGCGTAGCGCTTCCTCGGTAAGCCACCGTGCACGCAGCCGGGCGACGAGGCGGGTCACCTCGGGAGCGATTGCGGCGGGAGTCGAGCGCAGTGTCGCCACCAGCGCCTGCTCCAGGCCGACACCGACGGTGAGGACTCCAGACAGGGAGCGGGTCCATTCCTCCATCGCTTCGAGGCGCGCGATCCGCTGGGCGGCCGAGGAGGTGGACAGCAGGACGGGCAGGCCAACGAAGGCCACTGGGACAATGACCAGGGCGAGCACCCAGCCGGTCACGAGGAACGCCACGACCCCTGCGGAGATCCCGCCGAGCAGAAGCAACCGCGTTTGCTTGGTCAGCGCGCGGACCTTGTGCGGCCGTGCGGGTCGCTCAATCACCGGAGCAGGGCGCAGACCCGCGACGAGTGCGATCAGGCCACCGACGACCAGCGCGCCGGCGAGGGCAGGGACGAGGACGATCACGACCTCACCTCCTGTTGCGCGAGGTAGGAGGTGAGGTCGAAGCCGTACGGCGCGAGAGCCCGGTAAGGATCAGGCAGGATCGCCGGAACTGCCATGCCGTCGAGGTCGGGCGAGAATACGTGAGTGGTGGCGTAGCCGGTCTCACGCTCGCCGGGGTCGAGAGCGATGATCTCTGCCACCCGGCGTCGCCGGGTCGAACGACCCGGTTCGTTGATGGTGCGCATGTCGAGGTGGACGATCACGTCAATCGTCGACGCGAGCTTGCTGGTCGCCAGCGCGTGGGTGACGTGCGGTCCCGCTTCCATGGCGCAGGTGACCAGCTTGCGGATCGCGGCGACCGCGTCGGAGGCGTGGGTAGTGGAGATGGAGCCGGTGCCTGACTCCATCGCCTTGATCATCGCCCAGACCTCTTTGCCTCGTACCTCGCCGACGATCTGGCGTGCGAGGTTGAAGCGAAAGGAGTCGACCAGGGCGTCGTCGAGGGTGAACTCGCCCGCGATCCGGCCGTCCGCCCCACGTTCGCCGGACCCCGGGCGGGCCTCCCAGGGATGCACGATCTTGTGCCGCTCAAGTTCGTGCAGGTGCAGCTCGTACTCGGTCTCGAAGGTGCCGATTGCCTCCAGCGGGTCGATCTCGGCGCAGAGCGCCCGAACCAGCGTGGTCTTGCCCGCACCTTGGGCGCCGGAGACGACGATGGACTTGCGCGCCCGCACCGCCGCCCGCAGGAACGACGCGGCAACGGGCGTGAGCATCTCCCTGGCCACGAGGTCGTCGAGCGTGACCTTCATCAGACGGTGCCGCCGGATCACGACGGAGGGGCGCGGCGTTACCCATGCGGCGGCAGCGAGACGCGATCCGCCGTCCAGGCGCAGATGGAGGCGTGGTTGGGCCTCGGAGAACCCGCGAGCATTGACCTCGGAGCGGGAGGCGAGGAAGACCAGGAAGTCGATCAGCTCCTCGTCGGAATCGGCGACCGGAGGGCCGTCGACCTGCGAGCCGTCGGTGAGTTCCAGGACGACGTGATCGTGTCCGGTGATGATGATGTTCTCCACGCGGTCGTCGTCAACGAGCGGTTGAAGCCGCCCGAGCCGGAAGAGTGAATCGAAGACCGCCCGAGCGAGAGCATCCTGCTCCGTGACCGGGAGTGTCGGCATCCCCGCGTTGACGCGGTCGGCGACGGTGGCCTCGATGAGGTCGAGCACGATCGTCCGCCCCAGCTCCTCCTGCGCGACCTTGTCGAGCCGCCCTCGGTCGGCGGCAACCGACTGGCTGAGCTGCTCGGAGGCTTGCGCGCGCAAGGCAGAGGCCATCGACCAGTCCACGTTCCGGCCGATAGGCGCGACGGTGCTCACAGCCGACAGGTGTGCGACCGAGGTCAGCGGTCGTGCGAGATCGCCTTGCTCGGCGACCGGCGCCACTGGCTGGCTGAACAGCGGCAGTCCGGACAGCGGGGTCGAGTAGTCCTCAGAACGTTCCGTCGTCATGGCCGGGCTCCTTCGAGCAGTTCGTTGCGCCGGTGGGTGATCGTCGAGTGGACCGACGCGATGGCCGCGTTCAGTGCCCGGACGAGAGGCCCTGTGTCGAACCTCTTGGGCGGCTGGGCCCCGCGCGAGAACACCGCCGCCGAATCGGGGTCGTTCGGCAGGGAGGCCAGCACAGGCAGGTTGACTGCCGCGGAGACGTCCCGGGCGTCGTACGGCTGGCCTTCGCCGATGAGCAGGACTGCCGACTGGTGCCAGTCCAGAGCGGGACGTTGGAAAGTCTCGGCCCGCGACCGCAGCGCCGACAGGTTGGGCAGCGTGGTGCGGCTGACGAGCAGTGCCAGGTCGGCGGCGTCGAGCAGGGGCTCCGGCGATCCGTGGAGACCGAGGCGACCGGCATCGACGATGACGTCCTGCCCGGTCGACTCCAGCTCGCTCAGCACGTCGGCAAGTGGGGCCCAGAGATCCCGCAGTGCGCTGGCTTGGGAATGGGAGCGGGTGCCGGCGACGAAGGAGACCGTGGTGCCCTCGATGGGACGGGCGATGTCGGCGAGCGCGTTGCTGAGGTTGCTCGCTGTGAGTGCCAGCTCGATGATCCCGGCGTCGTACTCCCGGGTGCCACGGAAATAGCCGGCGAGCACGCCGGAGCCGCCCGTGGGATCTGCCTCGACGAGCAGGACCGGGCGGGGCCACAGCAGCGCCAGCCCGAGAGCAGTCGCCGTGACCCCGGGCGAACCGGAAGCGGAGGCAAGAGCGATGACAGCCATCAGCGCTCCCGCGAGTCCAGGACGAGAGCGATGTTGCCCGTGGCGATCCTCGTGGCCAGCACGGCGGCATCGGCCTTGGGAACGAGCAGATCGACCACGGTCTGCCCGGTCTCCTCGGAGACGTGGACCCCGACCGCGGTGGCGTCGGTCGTCAGCGGCGTACCCGCCGGAAGTTCCTCGCCCTGCGCAGGTGTGGCCACGATGCGCACGCGGTCGCCATAGTGAAGGGCCAGTCCCGGTACCTGCGCCGGAGTGAGGGCCACGCCGACCACCGACTGGTCAGCAGCTGGAACGACCTCGGAGGTGACAGAGGTGGGTGTCAGCATCACGCCCTCGGCGATGTCGGTCGCTGCCCGTTGCCCGACGACTTCCTCAAGTTGTGAGGCCGAGACAGGCTTCAGTGCCGCGTCGGCACTCAGCCGTACCCGGGCGAGGTCGTCGGCTTGGATCACGGCACCGCGCTCGATGGAGTGCCGTGCGACGAGAACCTCATGGGTGGTCGTCGTGGCAGTCCAGGCCCATCCGGCCAGCAGCGCACCGATGCAGATGGCACCGATAGCGGAAGCCATAAGGGCGGGCCGTCGCCGCAGTTTCGGTGGCGGCGCGAGAGCAGTCGCGGCCGGACCTTCCTGGGTCAGAGCGCCGTCGAACTGGGTGGCTGCACTGCTCATCGTTCACTGCCTCTCCGCTGCCCGCTACTGCACGAGCACCTGCGCCTCCCCGACCGCAATCGCGGTCGATCGTGTGAGGCCGTTCAAACGGATGGTTCCCGTCTGGCCAGCCCCTTCCCATGTGATGACCCAGTCCGAGGTGGCGGTCACCGTGTACTTCCGGTCCTGCTTCTTCGAGCTCGACTTCTCATAGGTGTGCCCGCAGTCCGGCGACTCCGCGCCGCCGTAGGACGCCCTATACGGCGTCCCGGCGGAGGTGCATCGCACCTTGCTGCCGTCACCCATATCCCAGGTGATCTTCTGGAGCTCGGCTGTGGCTGTGATGGTGATACCGCCAGCGCTGGCCGACTCGGTGATTGGACCGACCGTGTGGCTGTCGGGGTTCGCGGCCCACATCCACACCGGCATGCCGACGACGCCGATGCTGTTCTGACCGGGCTCGGGTGTGATGCCGATGTCGACGGCCCGCAGCGCCATTTGCTTGATCGCGACTTGCGCGACATCGCGGGGAGTCGGGCCGGCGCCTGAGTTCGCCGGTGGGTCCTGCGCCCAGAGCATGACCAGCGAGCCGGTCTGAGGTTGATAGCAGTTGTAGACCGCCCCGTCGCCGGGCTGATGGCCCGTCCAGCTCGGGTCGCCGGCGGGCGGCTGAGGATCGACCGGGGCGATGTAGCACTGGTGTTCGTTCGACCAATAGCCCGCGTCGCTGCTACACGGAACAGGACCTGGCGTCGGCTTGCTGATTCCCTGCTTGGTCCCGTCCCAGAAGCAGGCAGCTCCGCTCCCGGTGTCAGTCGGGCCGTCGCTGCTACCTGCACCCGGTCCCGTCGGGGAGGAGGGCGTTTCGACTGAGATCAGGCACTGCCCCGTGGCTGGGTCGGTCTGTTGGCAGACGGTGTCGGCGTACGTCGTGGCGTGACCCGATGCAACGAAGGCGCCGGCAGCTACCGAGGAGATGAGAAGCCGGATCACGAGGCCGCGCATGGCGCCTTCTTAAGATCCTGACCCGTCGCCACACGCCAGGCACCTTCCGGATCGTCGGCGTAGTTGTAGTTCGCGACCGTCAGACGGGTCCAGCCGGTGTTGGGTCGGTTCTCGCTGACGATCGACTTGCCCGCGGAGTCGATTACGTCGACGTCGCTCACATCCCAGCAGACGTCGACTTGGACGGTTGGGACCTTGCCCGCGGACGGATCAGTGTTGTCGAGATTGACGGACTGAACGTCGATCCGGGTCGCCTTGGTGTTCCCTCGTTGGGTCTGGTGCGACGAGCGCTGACGCTTCAGCAGCGTGGTCTCGGCACTTAGCTGGGCGCCAATCGCCACATCGGATAGATCGCCGAGCGGGGCGCCGGGGTCTTGAGCGACCCTGTCGACGGCGGCGTAATACCGCGCCACGAGTTCGGACGCTGCCGTCGAAGCGAGCTCGCTCTCCGAACGCGGCGCGGAGCTGCTGGTCGCTGCCGTCGGGGCCGAAGAACCTGTAGCGGGGCTTCGATCGGTGGCGGGATCGCCTCCGTTAGCGCAGGCGGATACCACGACCGCCACCACTGCAGCGGACGCTAGCGCCGAGATTCGCTGTGCGTACGTCATGGCCGAGATCCACTTTCCCCCGCAACGTGCTGTCGCGGGGAGCGCGTGCGGCGCCAGCCGGGGGGCCCGACGAGGTCGTCGCTACTACAGCGTACGTCGGAGTCGCGTCGGTGGACTAGGCCCATCGCCCCTAGCTCTCCAGCGGTCTTAGTCGGCAGTCGGCAGTCGGCTTTCGACCGAGCTGGTGCTTCGGCGAGCGCCTGCCCGCCCGCCCGCGGCACTCCCAACCTCGATTCCGGCATACACGTCATGCAGAACGAGGTGGGCTTTGTCGTCCAGGCACTGTGGACAACTCGGCCAGTACCGGGGCTGTGGACCCACGTCGACACCTTCACGCCAAGGAGGTGTGCGGCGATGACCGTCTCGATGCGAAAGATCCAGGCCGGCCGGGGCTACGACTACCTGCTCAAGAGCGTCGTCCGTGGCGACGCCAACATGGCCGACCCCAACCCGGTCACCCGCTACTACACCGAGGAAGGAACCCCGCCAGGCCGCTGGATGGGCTCAGCTCTTCACGCCTTCGGCGACGGCGAGATCAGGCGCGGCGACCAGGTAACGCCGCAGCAGCTCCAGCTCCTGATCGGCGCGGGCCTCGACCCTGTCACCGGGGAGAAGCTCGGGCGAGCCTTTCCGGTCTACCCGCCCGTCGAGGAACGACTCGCAGCCCGAGTCGCCGAGCTGAGTCCGAGCCTCACAGCCGAGCAGCGGTCGGAGGCGACGAGGCAGATCAGAGCCGAGGAGTCGGTCAAGCCGTCCAGCGGGGTCGCCGGCTACGACTTCACGTTCAGCGTCCCCAAGTCGGTCTCAGCGCTGTGGGGTGTGGCCGACGCGGGCACGCAAGCGCTGATCGTCGGTGCCCACCACGAGGCGGTCGCCGAGGTGCTCGACTTCATGGAGCGGGAGGTCGCCGCCACGAGGAGGGGCGTTGCTGCCGGCAACGGCGCGGTGATGCAGGCCGACGTCATAGGGGTCGCCGCCACTGCGTACGACCACTGGGACTCTCGACTTGGTGACCCGCAACTCCACACCCACGTCGTCGTCTCCAACAAGGTTAAGACGACCGAGGACGGGCGATGGCGCAGCCTGGACGGCACCGCGATGTACGAGGCCAACGTCCCCATCTCCGAGCACTACAACGCGGTGCTCGCCGACCGCCTGACTCGACTGTTCGGCATCGAATGGGAGCAACGAGAACGTGGTGCCGAACGCAACGCCGCGTGGGAACTCGCGCCCGTCCCCGAGACGCTCATCCGCGAGTTCTCCAGCCGCTCCAGCCACATCGACCAGGAGAAGGACCGCCTCATCGCGGAGTACACCGAGCTGACCGGACGGCGCCCCTCCTCGGCCAAGATCATCCAGTTGCGCGCCAAGGCGACGCTCGCGACGCGCCCCGAGAAGGAGATCCACTCCCTGTTCGACCTGACGACCCAGTGGCGAGGACGGGCGCAGAAGATCCTGGGGAGGGGCGCGGTCGACTGGGCCAAAGAGGTCACCGCCCCTCCTCGCGCCCGTCCCACCCTTCGCGCCGACGACGTGCCCCTCGACGCAATCACCGAAGTCGGCATCTCAGTCGTCGGAGCCGTCGAGGAGAAGCGCTCCACCTGGAAGCACTGGAACCTCTGGGCCGAGGCATCCCGCCAGACGATGGGCTGGCGGTTCGCCAGTGTCGAGCACCGCGAAGCCGTGGTCGGCATGATCGTCGAAGCTGCGAAGCAGGAGTCGCTCGCGATCACGCCGCCCGACCTCGTCACCGTCCCGGAGGTCTTCCAGCGAACCGACGGCACCTCGCGCTTCCGGCCGCGCCACGGAGTCGTGTTCACATCCGAGACCCTGCTCGCCGCCGAGGACCGCCTCCTGGCCCGGGCCGAGGACATGACCGCCCCGGCGATCGGCCTGGACGTGATCGAGCGGGTGACGCGCAAGGAACACCTGCTGTCTGCCGAGCAATCCGAGACGCTGGCACGCATCGCCGTGTCCGGGCGGCGGCTCGACCTACTCGTTGGGCCGGCGGGCGCAGGCAAGACCACCGCGATGCACGCGTTGAAGACCGCGTGGGTGAAGGCCCACGGCAAGGAAAGCATCGTCGGCCTCGCGCCGAGTGCGGTCGCCGCACAGGTGCTCGCCGAGGACTTGGGCATCGCCTGCGAGAACACCGCGAAGTGGCTGCACGAGCACGACAGGGGACGGGCGGAGTTCCGCAGCGGCCAGCTCGTCATCATCGACGAGGCGACCCTCGCCGGCACGCTCACGCTCGACCGGCTCACCGCGCTCGCTGCCGAGGCTGGTGCGAAGGTCCTGCTGGTCGGTGACTGGGCGCAGCTTCAATCGGTCGACGCAGGAGGGGCGTTCTCCCTGTTGGCCTCCGCCCGTCCTGACACTCCCGAACTGACCGAGGTCCACCGCTTCACCCACGAATGGGAGAAGACAGCCTCCCTTGACCTGCGGTTCGGACGGGCGGAGGTGATTGGCACCTACGTCGAGATGGACCGCGTCCAGCAGGGCACGACCGACGAGATGATGGACGCCGCCTATCTGGCGTGGGCGGCCGACGTCAAGGACGGGCGGACCTCGCTCCTGGTCGCCGAGGCCACCGACATGGTGATCCGTCTCAACCGGCGCGCCCGCGCCGACCGCATCGTCGCCAACCCCGTCGGAGACATCGAGGTCAACCTCGAGGACGGCACCCAGGCCTCCGAGGGTGACATCATCATCACGCGCCACAACGACCGTCGCCTCCACACCATGCGGGGCGGCTGGGTGCGCAACGGCGACCGCTGGACCGTCACCCGCGTTCACAGGGACGGGTCGATGCAGGTCCAACGACTCGGACCCGCCGTCGGCGGGTCGGTGGTGTTGCCCGCGGCGTACGTGGCCGAGCACGTCGACCTCGGGTACGCCGTCACAGCCCACCGCGCCCAGGGCATGACGGTCGACACCTCGCATGTGGTGGTGACCGGGTCGACGACTCGGGAGAACCTCTATGTCTCTATGACCCGCGGACGGGACTCCAACATCGCGTACGTCGCGCTCGACAAGCCCGACGAAGGCCACACCCCTCCCGAGCCCGACGATGTGAATGCGTACACCGTTCTCTACGGAGTGCTCCAGCACATCGGCGGCGAGCTCTCCGCGCACCAGATGATCACGGCCGAACAGGATCGGTGGTCTTCCATCGCGCAGATCGCCGCCGAATACGAAACCATCGGAGCAGTCGCCCAGCGCGACCGATGGGTTGCCATGATCCGGGGGAGTGGCCTCACCGAAGTCCAGATCGCCAAGGTGCTCGCCTCGGAGTCATTCGGCCCACTCACCGCCGAGCTGCGTCGGGCCGAGGCCGACCGGCACGACATCGATCGACTCTTGCCTGCCCTCGTCTCTCGTCGCGCGCTCGGCGACGCCGAGGACATTGGTGCGGTGCTCATCAGTCGCTTGGAGAGGGTCGCGCGTCCCAGGCGGGGCGGCCGACGCCCGTCCCCCCGCCTTGTCGCCGGGCTCATTCCCGTCGCTGCCGGCCGCATGAGCGAGACGATGTCCAACGCGCTAGCCGAACGCGCTGACCTCATGGAAGCGCGAGCGCTGTCTCTCGCGGCGAAGGCAGTCGAGGAGGAGGCTCCCTGGCTGAAGCGGCTCGGCGTTGTACCGTCGGCTGACGCGGCTCGTCGCCGTTGGCTCTACGAAGCCAGGACGGTTGCCGCCTACCGCGACCGCTACAACGTCGATGGCCGGAGAGCTCTCGGTGAGCCGAGGACGGAGTCGCAGAAGTTCGACGCCGTTCGCGCCCAACGGGCGATCCGTCGTGCCCAAGCCATCTCCGACGCTGACACGACCCACAACGTGCGTAGCCAGGCGACGGATCGAAAGGATGGGCGCACCCGTAGCGATTCACAGAGGCAGTCCTGGACCCGGTAGTCCACAAGACGGTCGATCGTGAGCCACTCGTGTCGGATGCCGCGCCTACGGAGGAGTTGACCCCACCGAAGGAGACCCTCGTGATTACCGCACTCTGGCGCCTCAGCGCCGCGATCCGCGCCTACTTGCGCTTCTACATGCCCACGAACCGAGCCGTCGACTGGCTCCGTTCGCCGCGCGGGCTCAAGTGGGCGTTTCCCGCCGCACTTGTGGCGACGCCGACGTACCTCGGACTGACCGCGCTGGCGATTGCGCTGGCCCGTCAGCCTCACTTTGGCTTCATGAACATCCTCGTCCTGCTCTTCTACTGGAACGCAATGAAGTTCGCCTGGATGGGGGTTCTCGGACCGCTTTGCCAACTTCGCCTGGCCCTTCGTCGTGCTTCGATCCCCGCCTCGCAGAAGCTGTTGGCACTACCTGCTTGCGAGCGGCCTTCGCCAATGAGCGACTCTTCGGTTTGATGGGGTTGTGGACCTGAGTTGGAACGAGGTTGGGGGCCTAGTCCTCCTCCTGTCGCTCACACTCGCCGCACTGACTTTCGCGGGAGTTGCCCACCGTCGTGCTGTGTTGGGTGCCTCGGTGCGCGCGTGCGTTCAACTCACGGTCGTAGCGCTCGCGCTTCGGGGTGTCTTCGCTGCGCCAGTTGCGGTCATCGCGGTCATTGCGGTGATGCTTGGGGTCGCTGTGTGGACAGCGGCCCGGCGTCTTGGCGGCGGCGCTGGCCTCCTTCGGGTGGTCGCGGTGGCCGTCCTAGCTGGCTCCGTGGTGTCCGTCGGCGTGATCGTGGGGCTGCCGACGTTGAGCCGTGACACGCGAACCCTGGTCGCCGTCTCCGGCATCGTCATTGGGGGGACCATGACGGCAGCGACGTTGACGGGCCGCCGACTCCTGACCGGATTGAGAACGCGGCGTGACGAGGTGGAGGGGTGGCTCGCGCTCGGGGCAACGCCTCGTGTTGCGGTCCGACCGATTGCGCGGCAAGCGGTGTTCGAGGCGCTGATCCCGGCACTCGATCAGACCCGTACGGTCGGGCTTGTGACGCTTCCGGGCGCTTTTGCTGGCGCGCTGATAGGTGGGGCGGGCGTCGCTGAGGCGGCGCAGTTCCAGGTGGTCGTGCTTGTTGGCCTACTGTGCGCCGAGGCGATCACCGCGGTCGTGCTGGCACATGCACTCGGCGCGCCAACCCATCTCCCCGAACCAGAGACGGACGCTTGAGCTGCCCGCTCCAATGGTCGTTGAGCGGCCCGACTGCAATGCCGAGCCGCTCCCACTCAGGCAGCAGCACTTGAAGCGCTCGGTCGGTCTTGATCCAGGAGCGGGGGCTCGCGTAGCGGTCGGTGTCGTGAAGCAAGACGGTGCCGCCCGGCCGCAGGGCGCGGTTCACTCGCTTGACGATGCCCTCGGCGCTGACGAATCGGGACCAGTCCCGTCCCCAGGCGGTCCACAGCACCGGAGTGAGGCCATTTATGCGGGCGGCCTCGTTGGAGGCGAGGGTCGTTATGCCGTACGGCGGTCGGTACCACCGTGGCCAGGCGCCGGTGATATCCGTGAGGAGCGCCGCGGTCTTCGTCAGGTCTCGGCGGAGCCGCTCTGGAGCCATGGAGAGCGTGCACGTATGACTCCAGCCGTGGACGCCGAACTCGTGTCCGGCGAGGTGCATCTCGGAGACGAGGCTGCGATTCCTCTCCACGTGCTCCCCGATGACGAAGAACGTTGCTCGGACGCTGTTCCGGGCGAGGGTTTCAAGGATGACAGGGGTGGAGCCCGGGTCGGGGCCGTCATCGATCGTGAGCGCGATGTGGCGCCGATCCGACCGGCCCGCGAGCGAGGGCGTTGCCCAGCGCATGGGAGCGCCGTACAGCGCTCCTGGAATCCACTGGCGGATTCGAGGGCTCCTCATCCGCCGACCAACTGGGCGGCGGGCTGCGCGGGGAGGGAATCCAGCAGGGACGCACGCCGTTCCCACCTGCGCGGCGGCGAGGCTGACCGCAGGGATGCCTGGTCGATCGCTGCGCCGAGTTCGGACGCAGTCTGCGGCCACGGCGCGAGCCCTTCTTTGGCGAGCGCCTGCGCGCTGGCCTCGCCATGGCCGGGGAGCGGACGGTAGGAGATGAGGGGGGTTCCGAGTGCGAGTGCCTCCAAGGTTGTGAACCCGCCGGAGTTCTGAAGCAGGCAGTCGGCTCCGCGGATGGTGTCGGTGAGCCCATCGAGCCATCCGAGGGCGAGTACGCCCGGCTCGCGCTCGACGACCCGGCGAAGCCGTTCGTTGCGGCCGCACAGGACGACTGGCCTCGCCCGCCCGGTGGCGCGGACGTCGAGAGCGGATCGGCGAACGTCTCCGGCGCCCTCAGATCCGCTCGCGATCAGGGCGACCTGCTCAGTCGGTCCGAGGCCGAGTCGAGAGCGCAGGGTGAGTCGCTCGTGCCCTCCGGGGAGAGCGACCTGCGGCGTCAAGGGAGCGATGACGCGGACGTCTGCGGCGCCAAGCGCGGTCGCCTGCCGCGCGGCCTCCTCATGAACAGCCAGATGTCGGTCGACCGACCTATGGACCCAGACGGAGTGGACAGAGGCGTCGGTCAGGTAGGTGACCGTGGGTACGTCGAGCGCGCCCCGCTCGCGGAGGTATCCGAGCGCCTGGCTGGCGAACGGATGGGTCGAGACGACGAGCCGCGCGTCGGCCTGGACCGCCGCGGCGACGCGAGCCGCTGGCAGGCGACCGACAAGGGGGTGGTGACTGCGGTCGAGGCGGCCGCGACGTACCTCCGCCGCATCGAGGGACGACAGCAGTGCCCGCCAGCTCCACGGCGCGACCTTGAGCTGAGTGAAGTACGCCCGCCGCAGTGCGTGGCCGATTCCGAGGGGAAAGAGCTCGGCGATGTCGAGGACGTCGACTCCGAAGCCGGCAGTCGTCAGTCGATGCTGGATCTCGCGGGCGGCGGCATCGTGTCCTGCGCCATAGCTGCCGGACACGACCACGGCGCGGGACAGAGACGATTTGCCGTCTTCGTGCGAGGAAGGAGAGGACGGAGGGGCCGAGGACCGCGCCTCGTCGATGATCATGGTCGGATCCTCGGCGCACGCTCCTGTAAGGAGCCTGACAGCCGTCAGCCCGCTGCGGACGAGGAAGCTGATGCCGTGGGCGACGGGGCGGCGGGCGAGGTCGAGGCGGGCGGTGGTGTCGGAGTCGTGGCATCAGGCGCCTGGCCGTGACCACCGTCGGTGCCGTTGTCAGAACGAGGGACCTTCTGGCCCCCACGTGGGCCGTCGCCGGATTTCTCGTGATCGCCACCGCGGCTGTCGTGCTGCTCACCGCCGCCGTGTCGGCCCTCGGACGATCGCCCGTCCGCGCCGTGGTCGTCTCCGTCGGCCAGCGCATACCCGGCGGCGCCGGAGCCGACGAGGAGCAGGCCGGCGACGAAGGCTGCCGCGGCCCAGCGCGCGGCGCCGGGCACGTTAGTCAGTCGGGCCCGCAACGCGGCGAGTCGGCGTCGCCGCGGCGTGGTCTCGGGCGCTACGGCCTGGTCTCCAGCGGTCTCGGTCGGGGCAGTCGGGTTGGGGGTGGTGGGATCGTCGGTCACGTAAGGCTCCTGGCTTCGGAAGTGGAGTACACACGGTCTCTTCCCCCAGGTCAGCGCCGCGGCAAGGCGACTTCAAATCAGGGTCAAATCAGCGGGCGCCCAGAACGAGGCGCACGTAGCGCCAGGTCCCGTCGTGAGCATCTCCCGCGGGTCGCTCGCCCAGCTCGATCGCCCCTCCGCTCGCCTCGGCGCATGAACGGGCGATGTCGAGTCCGAGTCCGGTAGATCCGCGATCGCTCAGCCCGCGCTGGAGCGCGATGGCAGGTACGCCGTCGCCGCGGTCAAGCACGTCGACCTGCGCTCGCGTGGCATCGGCGTGCCCGGCGAGTGCGGCGAGCGCGGCCTCGACGCGCACGGAGGTGCCGATCGGGGTGTGAGCGATGGCGTTCTCGAGGAGAGCGTCGAGCGCCGCGGCGAGGTCGCCCTCGGCCGCGCGTACCCGTAGGTCGTCCGGTAGCTCGATGCACAGGGACGCGTTGCGTCCCTGGTCGTCGAGGAGTGGCTGCCAGAACTCGAAACGGTCCCGCACGACCTTCACCAGATCGGCGCTGGGCAGGGCGCCCTCGCGCTGCGGGCGCCGGGCGGCCTGGATGACCGCGGTGAGTGTTCGTTCGAGCTGAGCGAAGTGATCCTCCAACTCCGCCTTCGCCACCGATTCGGGGAGTGCCTCGACGTCGAGCCGGACGGCCGTCATCGGCGTACGTAGCCGGTGGGAGAGGTCCGCCACCGTCTCCCGCTCGAGGGCGAGGAGCTCGTCGATCCGCCCCGCGAGCCGGTTCAACGCGGCGCCCACACGCCGCACCTCCGCCGGCCCGGAATCTGGGACGCGAGCATCCAGGTCGCCCTCACCGAGCCTGTCTGCGGTGCGCGCCATCGCGGTGAGGTCGCGCGCGAGCCGGCGGGCGATGAGCAGGGCAGCGAGGGCGACGAGACTGACGATCAAGAGTCCTGCGGCGCCGAGCGCCCCGAGTTGCGTGGCCGTGGCCGATCGCACGACCGAATCCGGGACGTAGGCACAGACCGTCACCTCGCGTCCGGCCTCCGATGTCCCGATCCGCACGACGCGGCCACCCTCCGTACGGCTCGTCGTGACCTGCGACGTCGGCAGCAGGTCACCACCCCTGCGGCCGTGGTCGTCGTCGTGCCTGCCGTCGCGCCCCAGGCCGCCACGGGACGCCGAGGCGACGGAGGCGCAGGGCGTCGCTGAGGAGCCGATGCGGCTCCCGTCGGGCAGCAGCACGGCGACCGGAGCCTCGTTGTCGCGATCGTTGAGGCGCGTCACCACGGCAGTGAGATCAGCCTGTGCCGCGGACCCGGTGCTGATGTAGTCAGCGACCCCTTGCACGAGCGTGCTCGCGCGCTGCTCGGTCTCCTGCTCCGACGTGCGGTAGGTCGACACGGCGACGGGCACGGTGAGCAGGACCAGCACCGCGACCGCGGCGCCCACACCGAGCGCCAGGATCCTCGCTCGAAGGCTGACGCGGACGTCGAGGCTCCGTCTCACGACGTCGGTCTGCTGTCGGCGGGGGAATCGTCGGGCGGGACGAGCTTGACGCCGACCCCGCGGACACTGTGCAGGAAGCGCGGCGTCGCGGCGGTTTCGCCGAGCTTGCGCCGTAGCCACGAGAGGTGGACATCGACGGTTCGGTCAGCGCCGCCCCAGGGCTGCTGCCAGACCTCGGCGAGCAGCTCGCGCTTGGTGACGACCTGGCCCGCGCGGGTGGCGAGCGCGAGCAGCAGATCGAACTCCTTGCGGTTGAGCCCCAGGTCGCTGCCATGGAGCGCCGCCGTACGCGCCACCGGGTCTATCACCAGGCCGGCGACGACGACCCGCCGGTCGGCAGGCGCGGACGACGCCGTACGGCGAAGGACGGCACGAATGCGCGCCATGGCCTGCGCCGCGGCGAAAGGCTTGACGAGGTAGTCGTCGGCGCCGGCGTCCAGGAGTCGAACGATCTCGCGCTCGTCGTCGCGAGCCGTGGCGATGACGACCGGGAGGTCGCTGCTTGCCCGGATCATAGTCAGGACATCGGCGCCGTCGAGATCGGGAAGGCCGAGGTCCAGCAGCATCGCGTCCGGGAGCTCGCTACCGACGGCCTTGATCGCCTCGACAGCTGTGGCGACGGAACTCACCACGGCGCCGTGCGCTGTGAGACCGCGGGTGAGAGAGGCGCGGATGGCCGCGTCGTCCTCGACCAACAGAATCCGTGTCACCGACCAGATGCTAGAGCGGAACCGTCAAAGGCACCCTAAGAGCAGCTCAGAACTGGATGACGGCGCCATCCCCGCGAGGAATCGCGGTGCAGGTCCGAATGACACCCGCCGCCCGCTCCTCGGTGGTCAGTTCAGCATCGCCAGATTCGCACTCGCCACTGACGACTCGCGCGACGCACGTTCCGCACGCGCCGGACAGGCAGGAGTAGGGCAGGTCCAGTCCACCCCGGAGCCCGGCGTCGAGGACCGTCTCGCCTGCAAGCGGCGACAGTCTGGTGGTGACGCCCCCGATAATCACGCTGAGAGGGCTACCCGGTGCCGAGTCGCCTGGTCGCCGAGCGATCTCTTCGCCGTGACGACGCCTCGCTGCCTCGAACGTCTCCGCGTGGATGGCCTCGGAGCCAACCCCGACCGACTCGAGGAAGGTGCGCACCTCACTCATCATCCCGCGAGGTCCACAGAGGAAGGCCTCGTCGAAACCCGGGAAGTCGAGATGCTCCAGAGCCGGAGCGGCGAGCCGCGAGCTATCGATCCGCCCCAGCTGATGCGAGGGAGCCCCGGGGTCTCGGCTGTAGAGGTGCACCACCGTCAAACGACCGGCGGCGTTCGCCTCCACCGCGATCAGCTCGTCGCGGAGCATGACCGAGTCGGCGTCGCGATTTCCCAGGAGGAGGACGGCGGAGCTCCGCGGCTCGATCGCCAGGATGCTTCGCACGATCGAGATCACCGGGGTGATGCCGCTTCCCGCAGCGACGCCAAGCACGCGCCTGCTTCGGAGGGGATTGAGCACCGTGGTGAACCTTCCCTGGGGCGGACATACCTCGATCACGGTCCCGACGGTGACCTCGGTGGTGAGCCAACCCGAGAAGGTCCCGCTTCCGCCGTGACGGACGGCGATGCGCAGCTCGCCGTCGGCGATTCCACTGCAGATGGAGTACGGCCGCCGCATCTCCTGGCCCTCGACGAGCGCCTTCAATGTCACGAACTGCCCGGGTTCGAAACGGAACCTTTCCGCGAGATCGGCCGGGACCTCGAACGCGATCGACACCGAGTCTGCGGTCTCGTTCCGGGCGTCGCGCACGGTCAACGGATAGAAGTCCAGTCTGCGCTCAGGCGATGCGGAATCACGTGTCTCACTGCCCCCGCCTGGGCCCAGCGCTGCGGGCGGCCGGCGGCCTGCGAGAAGCCGATAGACGCAGAGGAAGGCGAACGCCGCGGCGACCACCACGACGACAGCCAGGAGATACCTGTTGCGCCGGTCGGTTCCCGCTTGGAGAAGGTGGAGGGTCGAGGCCACGAAGGCAGCGAAGGCGAGACGATGAATCCACCGCCACAGCGACTCTGGGATCCTCGGCCTCAGCCAACTGGTCACGGCGATCGCCGTCAGCAGGTAGAAGGTCACCACACCCCAAGCGACCGCGGTCGGCCTGTACTCCGACCTCAGTGGGATCAGCAGGTCGGCGATGCCGTAGTCGATCCAGCGGTCGATGTAGAGGCCGACCATGTGCACAAGGACGAACACGACCGTCAGTGCGCCGAGTAGGCGATGAAGGTCGAGGAGCCACGCGGGGGCCGGCCGGTTGCCGAGCACCCGCGTTGAGAGGAGGAGGCCCCACAGCACGCTTGCCGACAGCAATACCCATGCAGTCAGTCCGCTGGCGCGGGCGACGTGCCACCAGAGTTGTGGGTCCACGGCTCAAACCTTTCGAAGGAGTTGGTGCGGACAGAGCTGCCGTCCGCCAGTGTCAGTAGCCCTGCGAGGGCGGTGGTGTCGAGCAGCTGGATCCCGCGCCGCGACCCGCCGACGACAACCGCCTTGGCCACGACCTCCGCCCACATCGCCTGGGCTGCGATCACGGTGACCGCGTCGGTGTCGCCTGAGGCCGGCTGCGCGGTTGCCGGGTCGATCAAGTGGTGGGCAGCGGCTGTTCCGGACCTCCAACGCCTTTTCAGCCGGGAGGATGTTGCGATACCGCCCTGATCGAGGCCGACGATTGTCTGTTGCCGAGTTGGATTCCGGGGGTCTTCCACCGCGATCGCCCACGTGCCCACTGCGGGAGGTGGGGCACCGGTCACGCGCACATCGCCGCCGACGCTGACGCACGCTCCGGCGACCCCTCGATCGCAAAGCTCGACGGCGAGGAGGTCGGCGGCACGGCCCTTTCCGATTCCCCCCAGGTCCAGCCGTACGCCGTCGGGCAGCGTGACGCGGCGCCCCTCAAGGGTGATCCCAGCACAGCCGGGAACGGCGGGCTGCGGCCCTGGTGACGCAGGCGCATCACGAATCCGGTCGAATGTCCGGTCGTAGCCAGCATGGACGACGGCATCGTGCACGGTGGGGTCGAAGAGGCCGCCTGTCCACTGCCAAGCCTCCACCGCGTAGCGGATCAAATCGAAGGTCTCCTCACGCACGTCGATACTTCGCTCGGCGTTGAGGCGGACCAGCTCGCTCGTTGGCCGGAAGCGCGACCAGACTTCCTCGAGGTCGCTGAGGCGTCGCTCCGCGAAGGCCAGGTCAGTCGCAGTGCCGCCGACGAGGACCACCCGGACGCGACCTCCCATGGCAGTCCACGTTCGTTCCACCTACTCGCTGCCGCCCGACTCGGCAGCAGGTGTCGGGGTCGCCGCGGGCGGCGCCACGGGCGGCGTGGCCGGGGTCGGCCCGGAGCTGGTCGTGCTCGCGGACGATGCCGGAGTGTTGGACGAGCTGGAGTCTGACGTTGTCGATGTCGAGGCGTGGGTGCCGGACCCGGCGCCGGACGCTGGCTTGGGTCCTGTGGACGAGGCGCCGGTGGATAGGGTGGTGCCGCCCGCCAGCGGTATCGCGATGGTGAGGTAGTGCTTGCGATGGACCGTGCGCACGACGGTCTGAGGGTGCTCGCGTACCCAGGCCGCCAACTCCGCGTTGGCCTGCGACTGGAGTCGGTTCGACTCCAGTGCGGCAGCTGCCTCGCGCTCAGCCTTCGCTTCCGCGTCGATGCGAGCTTGGTGTGAGAGCACACCGACGATCAGAAGTGCCCCGGCCGTGCTGGCTCCGGCCACGGCGATGCGCGCAGCTGCGGCTGGGTGCCTAGTCATGCTCTTCCTCGTCGTCCGGTAGAGGGCTGGCGCTCACGGTGTCGGTCGTCGACGCAGAGGGCGACGGTGTCCCTGATGTGCTCGGAGGGACCGACAGGGGAGGCAGCGACACAGTCGGAGGGGACGGTGCCGCGCTCGGGGTGCCGGTCGGCGTCGCCGTCGGTTCGGCCGTAGGTCTCTTGGTCGCGCTCGTCGTCACCGAAGCGGTCGGCGAGGCTGACGTCGTCGGACTCGCGGTCGATGCGATACCTGGGCCGGCGACGTACTCCACGACGGGCACCCACTCGTCCACATAGCGCGTCTCCTCCACGGTGGGCGTTGAGGTCTGCTGGGCGGCTTCGATCGCCGTCGGCACGACGGCCAGCGTGGGCTCTTGATAGAGGGTCACTCCGGCGTACGCCGCCGAAACGCCGACCGCCACGGTCGCGAATGCGACCGCGAGCGCGGTGCGATGCTCCATCGCGCCCTCCCGTCAGATCACGTCGACTTGTCTCCTGGCAGCTCGAGAAAACTACTATCGAACTTGTAGTTGTCTATCCGGGATCCTATCTGCTTAGGTTTGCCTTGCCTAATCAGGGCGAGAAACGCGTGGCGCTTTCCATGCGCCTGCCTCACCAAGGAGACATCTCTTCATGACCGTTCCCTCCAGCCGCTTGCGCCTTGCGGCAGTGGCCGCCGGCGTCGGACTCATTGCGACGACTGCCGCTGCAGCCATCACCGAGGCGGCCTTCGCTGTCGGCGCCGATCCGTCGTTCGGCAGCGGCGGCGTCGTGCAGCTCAACCTGTCGACGACCGGCTCCGACCGTCTCTTCGCCACCGCTTCCGGCGCTGGGGACGTGACGTACCACGCTGGCTACACAACAGTCAGCGGTACCAACCGGGCCTTCGTCGTCGCCAAGACGACTGCGACCGGTGCCCTCGACACGGCGTTCGGAAACGCCGGAGTTGCTGTAGTTGACGTCAACCCCGGCCCGTTCACGAGCCCGGCGACGGGTGCGACCGAGTCGGCTCGCGGGATCGCGGTCCGCCCGAACGGCAAGGTCGTGATCCTGGGCCAGGCCGAGACGCCTCAGGCGGGTGCGGCCGACCCGGCCGACGTGGACATCTACGTCGCACAGCTCAACGCGAACGGCACGCTCGACACCTCCTTCGGTGTCGCGGGCGTCACCCGTGTCGACCTCTCGCCGGGCACGGGCACCGGTGTCTCCCGCGACCAGGCCGGCTACAACATCTCGCTCCGCCCTGACGGCAAGGCGATCTTCACCGCATCCCAGGGCCTCGACTCGACGCGCACCAATCGCGAGATCGCGGCCGTCCAGCTCACTGAGAGCGGTCAGCTGGACACGACCTTCAGCGGTGACGGCATTGCCACCACGGTCAACCCCTCGGAGACCTCGGAGAACCCACGGCGAGGCTTCGTCGACGCGCAGGGTCGCTACATCACCTCCGCCTACAGCGCGGTGGGCACTGGGAAGAATCAGCCCTGGATCTACCGGTTCAACGCCGACGGCACGCTCGACTCCACGTTCGGGACCGGCGGCATCGCCACCGCCAAGCCCGGCGGCGCGGACGGCATCATCGAGGCCTACGGCATCGAGCCCCAGGGCGACAAGTACGTCATCGCGGGCTACGGCGGGCGCGACACCGAGCTGGCGACCCACGACGAGGACGCCGTCATCTACCGCTTCACTCAGAGCGGTGCGCTCGACACCACGTTCGGCACCAACGGCCTCACCACGGTCAACCGCGAGAATCCGTCCAAGCCGGCCGGGGGCAAGGACTTCCTCGACCGTGCGCGCGGTCTCACCGTCCTTCCTGATGGCCGCATCGTGACCGCCGGCAACAGCGGTCCGGACGCCTTCACCGCCGTGCTCACGCCGAACGGTCAGCTCGACACCACGGTGTCGCCCACCGGAACCTTCCTGTTCGACTTCGGCGGGGACGCCGACACTTTCTGGGGCATCAGCGTCGTCGACAGCGGCCGCTCCGTCGTGATGTCGGGCTACGGGGGCTTTGCGGATGCGACCAAGTTGGCTGCTGACGCCTCGACTGTGGTCAAGCTGAACATCTCCGACCCTGCGCCGGCCGTTCCGCCGGCCAGCACGACGATCGCTTCGACCACGACGGCGAAGTTCGCCAAGCGCACGGTCTCGGCAAAGAAGCGAGCGGTGGTCAAGGTGCGCATCGCTGCGTCTGGCGTGGTCCCGACCGGCACGGTGAAGGTGCTGGACGGTGCCAAGGTCATCAAGACGGTCAAGCTCTCCGCCGGTGCCAAGGGCTCGCTGAGCATCAAGCTGCCCAAGCTCAAGAAGGGCAAGCACAAGATCTCGGTGACCTATTCGGGTGACGCCAAGACTGCGGCATCCAAGTCGAAGACGGTTGTCCTGAAGGTCAAGCGCTGACCTGGACGCACCTTGTCTGCGGTTCGCCCGGGTCCAGAGATGGACCCGGGCGAACTGGCGCCAGGGGGCACCCGGATTCGCAGTCAGCCTCGGTTCAGGTAGGGCCGCCTACCGTCCCGGCCATGAAGACACCAACCCGCATCTTCTCGTCGCCGAAGGTCCCTGAGGTCTTCCTTGTCTTCTGGGTGATCAAGCTGCTGACGACGGGCATCGGGGAGACCGCGGCGGACTTCCTGGGCACGTGGAACATCGCCGCAGCCGCTGTGATCGGAATCGGTGGCTTCTTCGCCGCGATCTGGTGGCAGACCCGCGCGACGACGTACCACCCGGTGAGGTACTGGATCACGGTGCTGTCGGTGGCGCTCTTCGGCACGATGATCGCGGACGGCCCGCATGTGGCGCTGGGAACGCCCTACTACGTCGACTCGGGCATCTACTTCCTCCTGCTCTGCGGGCTGCTGGTGTGGTGGCAGCGCTCGGAGGGCACGCTCGACATCCACTCCATCACCACGAGCCGGCGCGAGCGGTTCTACTGGGGCACCGTGCTGCTGACGTTCGGGTTGGGCACGGCGCTGGGGGACACGACCGCGACGAACCTGCACATGGGCTTCGGCTGGTCGACGCTGCTCTTCGGCGCCCTGATCCTGGTCCCACTGGTGGCCTGGCGTCTAGGGGCGAGCGCGGTGATCTGCTTCTGGGCGTCGTATGCCCTGACCCGCCCGCTCGGCGCCAGCATCGCGGACGGGCTCGCGGTGTCGCGTCACGGCGACCCGGCCGGGCTCGGATGGACGACCGGCCTCGTCACGGCGATCGGCCTGGTGCTGTTCGGTCTCCTCGTGGCGTACGTAGCGATCACCCACTCCGACGTCGAGGGCGCGCACGGAAGTCACGCCGCGGAGGCCGAGGTCGAGGCTGCCTGAGAGCCTGGCTCCCTCATTGGCCGCCGGGGAACGTCACCACGAACGTGGCGCCGCCCCGCTCGTTGTGGGGACTGCCGACAGCGACGTCGCCGCCACCGGTGCGAGCCACCCGGCGGGCGAGGGAGAGGCCCAGCCCCGAGCCGTCGTCCCCGCTCCATCCGGGCTCGAAGATGCGATCGACAGCCTTGTCTACGAGTCCGGGGCCGTCGTCGGCGACGAGGATCTCCACGGTCCGGTCGGCGACGCGCGCGGTGATCCAGACGTCGTCGGCGAAACGCAGTCCGTTCTCGACGAGCGGCGCCAAGGCGCGGACGGCGAGCTCGCGGGGGACGTCGAGATGCGCCGTGTCGGGCAGGTCGACGGTCAGACGACCGGAGGGCCTGGCGAGTGCGAGCAGATCGCCTCTCAGCTCGGCCAGGCGCGAGCGCGGGACAGGGTGGCGCTGCTGCTGGCTCCGGGCGAGGTCGAGGAGCACCGTGATGGTGGCCGACATCGAGGCGCTGGCCTGTCGGATCAGGTCGACGTCCTCGCTTGCCTCGGCGTCGAGGTCAGTCCGCAGGGCGAGGAGCTCGGCGGCCCCGTGGATGGTGGTCAGCGGCGTGCGCAGCTCGTGCGCGAGCTCAGAGGTGAGTCGCTGCTCGGTGCGGATCGCCGATGACACCTTGTCGAGCAGGCCGTCGAGGGTGCTGCCGAGCGCGCGGATCTCGTTGGTCGGGGGGCCGAGAGCGAATCGGCGCTCGAGGTCCTGCTCGCTCCATTGGTCCGCGGTGCGTGCCATCTCCTCGACGGGACGGAGCACCCGCCGGCTGATCCACGCCGCCGACCCGGCTGCCATGAGGACCAACAGCGCGCCAGCGACGACGGAGACCACGAGGGCGGAGCGCTCGTTGCGCTCGTACGGCGCCATCGCCTCGGTCATCACCACGACCCCGGTGACGCCGGTCGGGGTCTGGAAGGGCATCGCCATGATGGCGTAGTGCTCGCCGCCCTCCACGACGCGCGTCTCTTTGGTCGTGGAGAGGTCGGCGAACTCCTCCTGCATGGACGGTGGCACGGTGCCGGCCACCTCGCTTCCGGTGTCGTCGTAGACGGCGACGCCGGGGTCGAGCTGTGCCCGAGGCACGGTGAGGGTCGCGCCAGCGGAGGCCGTGCTGATGCCGTCGATCAGCGCGTCGGCTCGGTCGCCGACCACCCGCTCGGTGGTGCTGTTGGCGGCGCCGGCGAGTGAGAGCTGGACGACGATCACCAGGCCTGCGGCGACGGCGCTGGCTAGGAGCGCGGTGATCGCGACCAGCTGGGTCCTCAGGTTCAGTCGGCCGCGGGCGGCGTGCCACGGCGCGCCGATCGAGCTTCGGATGGACGCGATGCGGTCGGGCACCTCCTACCTCTCTCTACTTTTCCGTGTTGCGGGTCATGGTGAAGCCCACGCCGCGGATGGTCTCGATCCCGGCCTCGGAGCCGATCGACTCCAGCTTGGTGCGCAGCCGCCGGATGAAGGAGTCGACGGTGTTGTCGTTGACGATGGCTCCGTCGGGCCACGCGGCGGCGATCACGCTCCGACGGCGCACCACCTCGCCGGGACGCGCGGTGATGGCGGCCAGCATCCGGAACTCGGTCGGGCTCAGTCGCACCTGGCCAGCTGGTGTTCGCGCGGAGTGGCTGATCGGGTCGAGGGTGAGCCCGCCCGTCGCTAGCCCGGGGGTGGGGCCGCGTCGTGCCAGGACGTCGAGGCGCGCCAGCAGGACCTTGAGCTCGAACGGCTTCGTCACGTAGTCGTCGGCTCCCGCCGCGAACCCCGACAGGTGGTCCTGGGTCGCGTCCAGCGCGGTGAGGAAGAGGACGGGCGCGTGCTGTCCCGCCGATTTCAGGGCCTGTACGACGTCGCGCCCGTCGGCGTCGGGGAGCCCGATGTCCATCACGATGACGTGGATATTGTTGTCCGGACTGAACTGGCGGAGCGCCTCGCGGCCGTTGTGCGCCACGACGACGTCGTACCCGGCCTGCTTGAGGCCCCGCACGAGGATGGTTCGGATGGACTCCTGGTCCTCGCAGACTCCGATGGTGAGCATGCATCCCATGATCTCGGACGAACCTGCACGAAGCCTGACCATCGGAGCAGGCAAGGGCGGTGGCAAGGTTGCTGGCAGGTCCGCTTCGTACTTTCGATGGCATGACAGCACTCCTGACCGCGCTCATCCATGACCTCGGTCCAGCAGGGGTTGGACTGCTGGCCCTGGTGGTCTTCGCCGAGACAGGGCTGCTCTTGGGGTTCTTCCTTCCGGGGGACTCGCTGCTGTTCACTGCTGGAATCCTTGTGGCATCGGGGGCGATGCCACTGCCCGTTGTCGCAGTCATGGCTGTCACCGCCGGAGCCGCGATCGCCGGCGACCAGGTGGCCTACTGGATAGGGCGGCGATGGGGGCGGGAGTCGTTCTCCGGCCGAAGCCGCTGGCTGCCGAAGCGGCGCGCGGACGCAGCGGTCTCCTTCTTCGCCCGGCACGGTCACCGCGCGGTAGTCCTTGCCCGCTTCCTGCCCCTGGCTCGGACGTTCACGCCGGTGGTGGCTGGGGGAGCCGGCATGCCGCGCGGTCGGTTCACCACCTACAACATCGCCGGCGGCGTGCTGTGGGCGTGCGGCCTGATCCTCAGTGGGTACCTCCTCGGTGGCGTGCAGCTTGTCGCCGACCACGTCGAGCTGGTCGCGCTCGCCTTCGATGCCTGTGTTCTGTTTGGTGCGGCTGTAGCCGTGGCCCGCTCGATCCTGGTCCGTCGGCGAAACCGCGACCGCCGCATTCAGATTGCCGACGACGACGCCGTTCACCGGCAAGACGAGGCCGCGTAGCCCCGATCGGTCAGGTTGGTGACAGGTAGGTCTTCCTACGGTCACCGCCATGACCTCGACACTGACCTCCCTGCTGTCCGACGCGGGACCGTTCGCTGTGCTGGTCCTGGCGCTAGTGATCTTCGCCGAGACCGGACTGCTAGTGGGCTTCTTCCTCCCCGGCGACTCCCTGCTGTTCACCGCCGGGCTGTTGGTCGCCTCAGGCGTGCTGAACGTCCCGCTGGTCGTGGTGATTCTCGTGACGTGGATCGCGGGCGCCCTGGGTGACCAGGTCGCCTACTGGATCGGGGGGAAACTCGGGAAGAGCCTCTTCGTGCCCGGTCGATCCCGCTGGATCTCGGTCCGGCACGTCCGAGCGGCACACGAGTTCTTCGCCCATCACGGCCACAAGGCCGTCATCCTGGCTCGCTTCGTGCCCCTGGCTCGGACCTTCACCCCGGTCGTCGCCGGAGCGGTCGAGATGCCTCGGCGCCGGTTCACCACTTACAACATCGCCGGTGGCCTGCTGTGGACCGCGAGCATGTCCCTGGCCGGCTACTTCCTGGGCGGTGTGCCCATCATCGCCGACCATGTGGACATCGTCGTAGTGGGCATCGTCGCGCTCTCCCTGGTCCCCGCCGCAATCGCGTTCTTGCGCGGCCGCCAAGCCAAGGGCGGGTCAGCAGAGGCGGGTGCGCCAGGGGACCAAGCCGTGACTGACCAGGCCTGATCCGTGGGAGAGAACGTCTCCTCGGCGCCTTTCGTCCTCCATGAGGTACTCGTCGTCGTCCCGACCTACAACGAGGCGTCGAACATCCTCAAGCTGATCGATCAGGTCGCCGACGCCGTGGTGGGCGTGCATCTGCTCGTCGTCGATGACGGTAGTCCCGACGGGACGGCCGATGTCGTGCGCTCGCATCCGTCGTACGGCTCGGAGTTGCACGTGCTGGCCCGCACGGGGGAGCGGGGGCTGGGCAACGCCTACCGCGAGGGTTTTGCATGGGCCGCTCGCCGCGGCTACTCCGCGGTCGTCCAGATGGACGCCGATCTGTCCCATCCCGCCGAGCGCATCCCAGCCCTGCTCGAGGCCCTCACGGGGATTGATGGGGCCGACGGGGCCGACGTGGTGATCGGCTCCCGCTACGTCGCCGGTGGGGGATCGGTCGGCTGGCCCTGGCGCCGGCGGATGATATCGCGCTGCGCCGGGACGTACGCCCGGCTCATGCTCGGTCTGCACGCGCACGACCCGACCGCGGGCTTCAAGGCCTACCGGATCGAGGCGCTGGCCGAGATCGACGTCGCCAGCACCACCACCACCGGGTACGGCTTTCAGGTCGAGTGCCTGTGGCGCGCGGTCCAGCGTGACCTGCGGGTCGTAGAGGTCCCGATCACCTTCACCGACCGTGTGGCGGGCTCCTCCAAGATGAGCCTCGGGGTCGCCGTGGAGGCCGCCCGGCGGATTCTCGGGTGGCGCCTCGCGAGCGAGGGGGAGAGATGGCTGCGGTGGGTGGCGCTGGCCTGCCTGCTCACCCTCGGCATCCACATGCTCTACCTTCGGGGACCGCTGTTGGCCGACGAGGGCGGCTTCGCGATGGTTGCGCGGTGGTGGGGCCACGGCGGCGATCAGTTGTACGGTCCGCAGTGGGTGGACCGTCCGCCGGCCCTGATCGGCGTCTTCTGGCTGGCCGACCTGCTCGGGAACGCCGGGGTGCGGCTGATGGCCGGCATCGTCGCCGCCGCGTTCGTCTTGGCTGCCGCCTGGGCAGGCTGGGTGGTGCGTGGCCGTCGCGGTGCTGTGTGGGCGGGGTGGACGGGGTTCTTCCTGATGAGCACGCCGTTCACGCAGGCGTTCGCGCTCAACGGCGAGCTCATCGCCGCCACGTGGTCGATGATCGCGATCGCCGCAGGTCTGCACGCCGTACGTGGTCAGCCCGGCCGGCCCGCGACGCTGGCCCTGGCGGTGATTGCGGGCGCGGGCGCGTCGATGGCGATGTTGACCAAGCAGAACTTCGTCGAGGCACTCGCCTTCCTCGTCGTTCTCCTCGTAGCCCAAGCGGTCTACGCCCCCGCTTGCCGACGACGGTTGCTCGCCGCCAGCGCGGCCGTAGGCATCGGAGTGGTGATCCCGCTCGCCACCGCGGCCGCCTGGGCCCACGCCCACGGCGACCTGGGCGGTCTCCTCTACGCGATGTACGGCTTCCGCATCGACGCCCGCGGGGTGATGGCCGCGTGGTCGGGTGTCGCCCCTGGCAAGCGGCTGCACACGCTGCCGCTGCTCGCGCTCGCCAGCGGGATCCTCACCCTCGGCCTCGCGCTCGGCATCGCGGTCGGCATCGAGGGGCGCCGCCGCCTGTGGCGTCCCTCCCCGCTGGTCATCGCCACTGCCGTCGCCGGGCTGATCGAGCTGACCGGGATCCTGCTCGGGGGCAACTATTGGGCGCACTACCTGATCGGCCTCGCCCCGGTGCTCGCATTCGCGGCAGGTGCGCTCGCCTCGCAGTCGTCGCCGTCGCCGCAGTCGGTGCGCGGCACGCGGCTGGTGCGCGTGTTCATCGTCCTTCCGGTGCTCGCGACGCTGGCGATCTCCCCTGCCGCGGCCGAGCGAGTCACGGAGCTGAACACGGTCGAGGCGACCGCCGGCTGGCTGGCCGGCGCAGCAGCCGAGGACGACACCCTGGTCGTTCTCTACAGCCACGCCAACCTCATCCAGGCATCCGGTCTGCGGCCCGCCTATCCGTACGCCTGGAGCCTCCCGATCCGCACCCTCGACCCGCGCCTCGACCTCCTGGTGGCAACGCTCGACAGCCCCAGCACAGCCCCGACCTGGGTCGTCGGCTGGGACGGGCTCCACACCTGGGGCCTCGACCCGGACCGCCACATCGACGACGCGCTCGCCGCCCACTACGTCCAGGTCGCCTCCATCTGCGGCCACCCCGTCTGGCTCCGCCGCGGACTCGACCGGCCCCTCCCGAGCCCCGCCTGCACACACGCAACCCGTCCAGCGACCCATCCAGCAACCATTGGAGATTCGACCCATGAGTGACATCAGCATCTTCGGAGCCGCGGCCCTCGGCGTGGTGGAGGGACTCACCGAGTTCCTCCCGATCTCCTCCACCGGACACCTCAAGATCACCGAGTCGCTGCTGGGCTACCCGACCGACGACACCTCTGTTGTCGCGTTCACCGCGGTGATCCAGGTCGGCGCCATCGCCGCCGTGGTCGTCTACTTCCTGCGCGACATCGCCCGCATCGCCGGCGCCTGGCTCCACGGCCTCACCAACCGCGAGGCCCGCGTCGAGCGGGACTACAAGTTCGGCTGGTGGGTCATCCTCGCCACCGTCCCGATCGTCGTGGCCGGTCTCGCCGCCAAGCCCCTCATCGACGGCCCTCTCGCATCGCTGTGGGTCGTCGCGGGCTCGCTGGTGGCGGGCAGCGCCTACATGTGGATCGCCGAGCGCCGCGCAGCCGTCCTCGCGGCCACCTCCCGCCCGGCCCGCGGCGAGCTGGAGTCGACCTTCGCGGACGCGATGGTGGTCGGCAGCAGCCAGATCCTCGCCCTCCTCTTCCCAGGCTTCTCTCGCTCCGGGGCCAGCATCTCCACCGGCCTGCTCCGCGGACTCGACCGGGTCGCGGCCACCCGTCTGTCGTTCTTCCTATCCATCCCCGCGCTCGCCGGTGCGGGCCTCTATGAGCTCAAGGACGCCGTCGGAGGGGGTGTGGGCATCGCGCCACTCGTCGTCGGTACGGTGATCTCCTTCGTCGTCGCGTACGCCGTGGTCGCCTGGCTGCTGTGGTTCGTCGCCCACTACACCTTCCGCGGCTTCATCTGGTACCGCCTCGCACTCGCAGCCGCCCTCATCGTGGCGCTCGCCATTGGCGCGGTCAGCGCGTGAGCGCCACGAGGCCCCGCACGGCCATCCTGGAGCGGCACATCGTCCCCCTGGTGTCGATGCTTGCCATCGTTCTGACTGCTTCGTCGGTCGCACCAGCCGCGGGGGCGCAGCTCCCGAGCAAGGCAGCATGGGCTCGTGACGTGAGAGCGGCCATGAAGCCCGCGCTGCCGTACCTCGAGACCCGGGTCGCCCGCAGCGGGGGAGGGGCGAATCTCGCAGTCGTCCTCGACATCGACAACACCTCGCTCGCGACGCACTACGCCTGGCCTGAGCCCGTGCGGCCGACCTTGCGATTCGCACGACGCGCGCATGAGCTCGGGGTGAAGGTGTTCTTCGTGACCGGACGCCGGACCGCCGATGCCAACGCGCAGCACCCGAGGCTCCGGCGGGCCGGATACACGGTGGCGGGGATCTGCGGCCGTCAGGATGGGGAGTCGCTGACGGCCGGCAAGATCCGGTGCCGCAAGGCCCTCGTCGCCCGCGGCTTCACGATCATCGCCTCCGTCGGCAACCTCCCGACCGACTTCAAGGGCGGCTACTCCGAGCGCACCTTCGATCTGCCGGACTACGGCGGTCGCCTGTCCTGAGCCAGGATCCACTCAAGGTGTGGCGAGTCCGAACGCAGAGAGAAGGGGAGCGGCGCTCCTGGCGCGGCCGAGTGGCTGGATACCTGCGAGCGTCGCGTAGGCCTGGCTGAGCGAGTAGTGGTCGAGTCGGTCGGTGACGACGGCGTGATGAAGGCTCGGATGGACCACGACGGTGAGGATCTTGTTGCCGTGACGCCAGTCGTCCTCGTCGGCGGTGATCACGACGGCGAGCCTTCCTGAGCGCCAGTCGGGGCCTGTCAGCACGATGCCGACGTACCGCTTCATCCAGTCGTCCGCGCGCGAGAGTGGACAGTCGTGCGCGTCGTTGCACATGTCGGGGATCACCATGCCCACTGTCGGGAGGCTCCCGCTGTTCACATCGTTCGCCAGCCGATCGAGGGGTACGTCGTCGCGTTGGCATTGCGCCGTCTCGTCGACGAAGTAGGCCCATGGGTTGTGCTTGACGGCGTACGTGCCGTGGCTCTCTCGCTGGCAGGCGGTGGTCATCGCCTCGGCGTACAGCCTGGCAGTCTTCCCTGCATCGATGGCCGCCCCGAACACGCTGGAGCCGGATGCGGAATGGGCGGATGGAGGGCCGTCGTCGTGCACGCCGAACGTGGACCCGCCCGCGATGGCGAGGTAGTTCGGCAGCGAGGGGTGGGTCAGAGCGACGAAGTTGTTGGCATACCCGTACTGCTCGGCCAGTCCGCGGGTGTAGGGCATCTGGCTCTGCATCTGGTCCAGAGAGTGGTTCTCCACGACGAACACGAGGAGCTTCTCGACCGTCTGTGATCGGTCGGCCGCGGTCGGTGCCCCGGGTGGCGATGCGCTCGGCACCTGAGGCGCTGCAGGACTTGTGGTGGGCGCAGGCGCTCCCGTCACGGAGGTGCTGCCCATCGTCGGTGTTGCTGTCGACGCGGTCGATGCCGATGCCGCGGGATCAGTTGTCGAGTCCGCCCCGCAGGCGCTCAGCATGATCGAGCAGATCACGGTCGCGGCAACAGTGAGGTCACGGACGGCGAAGCGAGACACGCTCGAAGGTTGCACGCGACAACCTGCACGGGACCTGAACATCGAGATCGGCCAGGTTGCTTGCAGAATGTCCTCACGAACATCGAGTTGATGGGGAGAACGCATGGGCGAACGCGGGCATCGCGGACGTGGGACTCTGGAGAGCGAGGTGCTTGCGTGCTTGGCCGCCGCCGACGGCGCACTCACGCCCACCGAGGTTCGGGCCGAGATGGGTGAAAGTCTCGCCTACACCACGATCATGACCGTCCTGTCGCGCCTTTACGACAAGGGTGCACTGCGCCGAACTGCACGAGGGCGCTCCTACGCGTACGAGATCATCGGCGGTTCCACCGGGGCCCAAGCGAGCCTCACCGCACACCAGATGCGCCGCGCACTGGACGCGGGGGCCGACCGGTCCGGCGCCCTGTCCAGGTTCGTGGACGGCCTGAAGGACGATGAGGCGCGCCTCCTGCGAGAGCTGCTCGACTTGCCCCCTCACCCGGCCGGATCCGGGGAGGACTCGTGATCTGGTGGGCGGCCGTTCCTCATCTGCTGAGCGTCGTGGCCTGGATTCTGGCTGCCCCGCTAGGACGGCGGCTTCCTCCCAGAAGCGCGGCGATCCTGCTCAGCGTTGCGGCCGTTTCGCTCGCGATAGGGACCGCCGCAACGCTGACGATTGTTGGGTACATCGGGGTGGGCGACCTTCTTCCGATCGGGCCGACGGACTGGTCGGCCGCCGATGTGCGCGAGAGAGTGCCCGTGCCACTCGGTGCTGGAGTCGCAGCCGTCGTAGTCGGCACATTCCTTGCTCTAAGGTGCGTCGTAGCGCTTGTCGACATGCTTCGTAGCTATCGCCAAGCCGTTCGCGCGCTCGAAGGGCTGACAGAGGTCTCCGGCCTGACCATCATCGAGGACGAGAGCCAGATGGCGTACGCGGTCCCCGGCCACGGCGGCGGCCGAGTGGTGGTGTCGAGGGGTCTGCTCCGGAGGCTTTCCGGCCCCCAGAGGAAGGCGCTGTTGGCTCACGAGAAGGCGCATCTTCGTCACCGGCACCACTGGTATGCCCAAGTCGCCATCCTGTCGGCGAAGGCGAACCCCCTCTTGGCGCCACTTCGCGATGCGACTCTCCTCGCCATCGAGCGCTGGGCAGATCAGGAGGCGGTGACTGCCGTAGGGAATCCAGCGGTGGTTGCCGAGGCGATCGGCGTCTCGGCCCTCGCGATGGCCTCTGGTCCCGCGACGGCCCTCGGTGCGGCGCAGTCAGACGTCGTGGCCCGCGTCCGCCTGTTGCTAAGTCCACCAGGGCCGACAAAGCGATTTGCGCCGATAGGCGTGGGGTCGCTTGTAGCGGGATGCTGGGCAAGCTCACTCGCGTTTGCCGGACAGGTCTATGCCTTTATCGAGGCGATCGAGGCCGCCGCCACTTGAGAATGACGACGCGCCGAGCGACGCCGCATCACCCGAAGAGGGACTGACCCCAGTACTCCCCAGGCTGAACGCCTCGGGGGCAGGCAAAGAGGCCGCTGCCGACGTGCTGGATGTACTCGTTGAGCGCGTCGTTCTGCTTGCCCGCCAACGATGCCTGGATCTTGCTGAACTGCGTGCGCGGGTCGCGCTGGTAGGCGATGAAGAACAGTCCGGCGTCGAGGCGACCGAGGTCGTCGGTGCCGTCTACGAACGAATATCCGCGGCGTAGCAAGGTGGCGCCCTCGTTGTGCGACGGGTGGGCGAGCCGCACGTGTGCCTGGCGGTCGATGACGGCATCGCCATTCGAGTCCGTGGCCTGCAGGTCCAGCTCCTCGAACTCGCCATTGCCGCCCAGGGGCGCCCCGACTCCCTTCGTGCGCCCGATGACCCTCTCCTGCTCAGTGAGCGGAGTCGAGTCCCACGGCTCAATGAGCATCCGGATCCGTCGCGTCACAAGGTAGCTGCCGCCGACCATCCAGTCTGATCCGTCGTCCTCCTGCGCCCAGACCGACTTGTCCATGGCAGCGGTCTCCTCCGCCTTCAGGTTGGCGGTCCCGTCCTTGAAGCCCATCAGATTGCGCGGCGTCGACTGCTTGGTCGACGTGGAGCTCGTGCGCCCGAAGCCAAGTTGTGAGTACCTGACCGACGCGGTCCCACGCGCGATCCGGGCGAGGTTGCGGATCGCGTGCACGGCAACCTGCGGGTCGTCTGCGCACGCTTGGACGCAGAGATCTCCGCCGCTGCGAGCCGGGCTCAGCGCGTCTCCCGGAAACGCAGGCAGGTCGTCGAGCTGGGCGGGACGGCGAGCGGCGATGCCGAAGCGGTCGGCACCGTTGCGGTCGGTGAACAAGGTCGTGCCGAAGCCGACGGTCAGCGTGAGTCGCGCGGCGGAGAGCTCCAAGGCCTCGCCCGTGTCGTCGGGCGGGGCGCCGGGATCTCCGCTGACGGCGCCGGTTCCAACGTCGAGACCGGCGGTCATCTTCGCCGCCGCTGCGGTCCACGCTGTCAGGAGCGTGATGAGGTCCTCGCGGTTAGCGACCGGGCTGAGGTCGAAGGCGGCGAAGTGGAGCCGGTCCTGGGCCGCGGTCGCGATCCCGGCCTGGTGCTCGCCGAAGAACGGGACGACTCGGCTCGACGACGGCCCGGAGGAGTCGTCGGAGGCCGCGGCGCGAGCTGCGGCCGTTCCGCCCACGCCGGCCGCGACGCCGGCGGCGGCTGCCCCGCTGA
>NZ_JASGDD010000154.1:0-19003 GCF_047607365.1 Nocardioides sp.
GCCGCGGGCACGAGCCACGCCTCCGACGCCCGCGTCGTCGCCGGGACGGCCGCCGACCTCGCCGACCTGCTGCTGGCGTGGCACGCGGCCGGGCTGAGCGGCTTCCGCCTCCGCCCCGCCGTGCTCCCGCACGACCTCGACCAGATCGTCGACCGCCTCGTGCCCGAGCTGCAACGGCGGGGCGCCTTCCGCACGGCGTACGACGCCACGACCCCCGCCACCCTGCGCGGCCTGCTCGGCCTCGAGCGCCCCGCCAACCGCTACGCGCGAGCCTGAGGAGTCCCCGTGCCGCTCAAGCAGGTCCATCTCGCCGCCCACTTCCCGGGGGTCAACAACACGACCGTCTGGAGCGATCCCGCGGCCGGCAGCCACATCGACTTCGCCTCGTTCAGGCACCTCGCCCAGACCGCGGAGCGCGGCCGGTTCGACTTCCTCTTCCTCGCCGAGGGGCTCCGGCTGCGCGAGCAGGGCGGCCGGATCTACGACCTCGACGTGGTCGGCCGGCCCGACACCTTCACCGTGCTCGCCGCGCTGGCGGCGGTCACCGAGCACCTCGGCCTCACCGGCACGATCAACTCGACCTTCAACGAGCCCTACGAGGTCGCGCGCCAGTTCGCGAGCCTCGACCACCTCTCCGGCGGCCGGGCCGCATGGAACGTCGTCACCAGCTGGGACGCCTTCACCGGCGAGAACTTCCGGCGGGGTGGCTATCTGCCGCAGGACCAGCGCTACGAGAGGGCCGAGACGTTCCTCGCCGCCGCCAAGGTGCTGTGGGACTCCTGGCGCGCCGACGATGTCGTCGCCGACGCCGAGAGCGGTCGCTTCCTCGCGCGGCCCGACGCCGGGGCGTTCGAGATCCACGACCGCCAGTTCGACATCGGCGGCCGGTTCAACGTGCCCCGGCCGTCGCAGGGCCGGCCGGTGATCTTCCAGGCCGGCGACTCCGACGAGGGCCGTGACTTCGCCGCCGCCGAGGCGGACGCGATCTTCAGTCGCTATGCGACGTACGACGAGGGCAGGGCCTTCTACGAGGACGTGAAGGGCCGCCTGGCCCGCTTCGGGCGCCGTCGCGACGAGCTGCTCATCCTGCCCGCCGCGACCTTCGTCCTCGGCGACACCGACGCCGAGGCCGCCGACCTCGCGCACGAGGTGCGGCTCGCCCAGGTCTCGCCGGCCACCGCCATCGCGTTCCTGGAGCAGCTGTGGAACACCGACCTCTCCGGCCACGACCCGGACGGGCCGCTGCCCGCCTTCGATCCCGTCGAGAGCGACGTCGACGGCCTGCACAGCAAGGGCCGGGCGAGCGTGCGACGCCACGACCGGCGGGTCGACACCGCGCGCGAGTGGCGCGCCCGTGCCGAGGCCGGCGGGCTGACCACCCGCGAGCTCGTCGTCGAGGTGACCGGCCGGCAGGCGTTCGTCGGGTCGCCGCGGACCGTCGCCGATCGGATCAACCGGTTCGTGCAGGACGACGTCGCCGACGGCTTCATCCTCGTCCCGCACGTGACCCCGGGCGGCCTCGACTCGTTCGTGGACCGGGTGGTGCCGATCCTCCAGGAGCTCGGCGTGCATCGCACCGAGTACGACGGCAGCACGCTGCGCGACCACCTCGGTCTCGCGCACCCCGACGGGGCGTCGCCGACGGTGGCGGCCACGGGGGCGGCCACGGGGGCGACCGCCTGATGCCCACGCCGCTGGCGGTGCTCGACCTGGTGCCGATCTCCTCGGGGTCGACCGCGGCCCGCGCCGTGCGCAACTCCGTCGACCTCGCCCGGCGGGCCGAGGCGGCCGGCTACGCGCGCCACTGGTTCGCCGAGCACCACCTCAACCCCGGCGTCGCCGGCACGTCGCCGGTCGTGCTCCTCGGCGCCGCGGCCGCCGCCACCTCCCGGATCCGGCTCGGCTCGGCGGCCCTCCAGATGGGGCACCGCACCGCGCTGGCCGCGGTCGAGGAGTTCGGGCTGCTCGACGCGCTCCATCCCGGCCGCTTCGATCTCGGCCTGGGCCGCTCCGCGGGCAGGCCGCGAGGCGCCGGCGAGGGTGTCGGTGCGCACGGATCGGCGCGCGTCGTCGACGGCCGCACCGAGAACGGCCTCCTCGTGCCGCCGCCGTTCTCGGCCGCAGGGCTCCTGGAGTCACCGCGCGTCGCGCTCCAGCGCCGTCTGCTGAGCCTTCCCCACGCCGAGGCACAGCCCTACGCCGAGCAGGTCGACGACGTGCTCGCGCTGCTCGCGGGCAGCTACGCCTCGGCCGAGGGAGTGCGGGCCGATGTGGTGCCGGGGGAGGGGGCAGCCGTGCAGCCGTGGGTCTTCGGCAGCAGCGGCGGTGAGTCGGCGCTCGTGGCAGGTGCCCGCGGGTTGCGCTTCGGCGCCAACTACCACGTCGCGCCGGCGGGCGTGATCGACGCCGTCGACGCCTACCGCGAGGCGTTCCGGCCCTCGTCCGAGCTGCGCGCGCCGTACGTCGCCGTCAGCGTGGACGTCGTCGTCGCGCCGACGGAGGAGGAGGCTCGCGAGCTCGCGACGGGCTATGCGCTGTGGGTGCGCAGCATCCGCACCGCTCGGGGCGCCATCGTGTTCCCCACGCCCGACGAGGCGCGTCGCCACCCCTGGACCGACGAGGACCGCGCGCTCGTCCAGGACCGCGTCGACACCCAGCTCGTCGGGACGCCCGCGCAGGTCGCCGACCGCCTGGAGCAGCTCCGCGACGCGACCGCCGCCGACGAGCTGGCGCTCACCACGATCACCCACGACCACGCCGACCGCGTCCGCTCCCACGAGCTGATCGCCGCCGAGTGGCAGCGGCGCGGGGCCTGAGACCGTCACGGTGACGGTGGGCGCCGGCTCAGTAGCCGTGCTTGATGGCGTCGCGAAGATCCTTGTTGAGCTGGGAGATCACGTCGAGGGGGATCTCCTTGGGGCACGCGGCGGCGCACTCGCCGATGTTGGTGCAGCCCCCGAAGCCCTCGGCGTCGTGCTGCGAGACCATCGTCGCGACGCGCGAGTAGCGCTCCGGCTGGCCCTGCGGCAGCTCGCCCAGGTGGGTGATCTTGGCGCCGAGGAAGAGCGAGGCCGAGCCGTTGGGGCAGGCGGCGACGCAGGCGCCGCAGCCGATGCAGGTGGCCACGTTGAACGCGCGGAGCGCCTTGTCGCGCGGGACGGGCGCGGCGTTGGCCTCGGGTGCCGAGCCGGTGTTGACCGAGATAAAGCCGCCGTTGGCGATGATCCGGTCGAAGGCGGCGCGGTCGACGATGAGGTCCTTGATGATCGGGAAGGAGCCCGAGCGCCACGGCTCGATCGTGATCGTGTCGCCGTCGGAGAAGGAGCGCATGTGCAGCTGGCAGGTGGTGGTCACCTCGGGGCCGTGCGCCTGGCCGTTGATCATCAGCGAGCACATGCCGCAGATGCCCTCGCGGCAGTCGCTGTCGAAGGCCACCGGCTCCTCTCCGGAGTGCAGGAGCTGCTCGTTGAGCAGGTCGAGCATCTCGAGGAACGACATGTCCGAGGAGACGCCGTCGAGGGCGTAGGTGTGCAGAGCGCCGGTGTCGTCGGGGCCGGCCTGACGCCAGACCTTGAGAGTCAGTTTCATCGACGTCCTCGCTTCGCTGCGGGCGCCGATGAAGTCATGGCGCAGCTGTGCTTGTTGATTCGCTCGCGGAGCTCGCTCATTACTTGTACGACCTCTGCTTCATCTCGATGGCGGTGTAGATCAGGTCTTCCTTGTGCAGGATCGGCTTGCCGCCCTGGAGCGAGTCGCCGCCCCACTCCCAGGCCGCGACGTAGGCGAACTCGTCGTCGTGGCGCATCGCCTCGCCGTCCTCGGTCTGGGACTCCGCGCGGAAGTGGCCGCCGCAGGACTCGCGGCGGTTGAGCGCGTCGATGCACATCAGCTCGCCGAGCTCGATGAAGTCGGCGACGCGGCCGGCCTTCTCGAGGTCCTGGTTGAGCGTGTCGGGGGAGCCGAGCACCTTGAGGTTGGTCCAGAACTCCTGCTTGAGGGCGCGGATCTTGCCGATGGCCTCGATCAGGCCCTCCTTGGTCCGCTCCATCCCGCAGTACTCCCACATGATGGTGCCGAGCTCCTTGTGGAAGCTCTCGACCGAGCGCTCGCCGTTGATCGACATGAACTTCTCGACCTGGGCGCGTACGCCGGCCAGCGCCTCCTGCACGGCGGGGTGGTCCTCCGCGATCGGCTCGAACGGCCCGTCGGCGAGGTAGTCGCGCAGCGTGTTCGGCAGCACGAAGTAGCCGTCGGAGAGGCCCTGCATCAGCGCGGAGGCGCCGAGGCGGTTGGCGCCGTGGTCGGAGAAGTTGGCCTCGCCGGCGCAGTAGAGGCCGGGGATGTTGGTCGACAGCTCGTAGTCGACCCACAGCCCGCCCATGACGTAGTGCACGGCGGGGTAGATCCGCATCGGCAGCTGGTAGGGGTCCTCGCCGGTGATCCGCTCGTACATGTCGAGGAGGTTGTCGTACTTCTCCTCGATCGCGTGCTTGCCCAGCCGGGCGATCGCGGCGGTGAGGTCGAGATACACACCTCGTCGCCGCTTCACTGCCTTGCCGTCCGCGTCGAGCTCGTCGACCTCGGGGCCGACGCCACGGCCCTCGTCGCACATGTACTTCGCGGCGCGCGAGGCGATGTCGCGGGGGACCAGGTTGCCGAAGGAGGGGTAGATCCGCTCGAGGAAGTAGTCGCGGGCCTCCTCGGGGATCTCGCGCGGGTCCTTGGCGGCGTCGGCGGCGTCCTTCGGCACCCACATCCGGCCGTCGTTGCGCAGCGACTCGCTCATCAGGGTGAGCTTCGACTGGTGCGCGCCGGTCACGGGGATGCAGGTCGGGTGGATCTGCGTGTAGCAGGGGTTGGCCATGTAGGCGCCCTTGCGGTGCGCACGCCACGCGGCGGTGACGTTGGAGCCCATCGCGTTGGTCGAGAGGTAGTAGACGTTGCCGTAGCCGCCGGAGGCGAGCACGACGACGTCGGCCAGGTGGGTCTCGATCGCGCCGGTGACCATGTCGCGGGCGACGATGCCCCTGGCTCGATCGACGCCGTCGGCTCCCTTGACCACGATCACGTCGAGCATCTCGTGACGGTTGTACGGCGTCACCGTCCCGGCCGCGACCTGCCGCTCGAGCGCCTGGTAGGCGCCCAGGAGCAGCTGCTGGCCGGTCTGGCCGCGCGCATAGAAGGTGCGGGAGACCTGCACGCCACCGAAGGAGCGGTTGTCCAGCAGGCCGCCGTACTCGCGGGCGAAGGGAACGCCCTGGGCGACGCACTGGTCGATGATGTTCGCGCTGACCTCGGCCAGGCGGTAGACGTTCGACTCGCGGGCGCGGTAGTCGCCGCCCTTCACCGTGTCGTAGAAGAGGCGGTAGGTGGAGTCGCCGTCCTCCTTGTAGTTCTTCGCGGCGTTGATGCCGCCCTGGGCCGCGATCGAGTGCGCCCGCCGCGGGGAGTCCTGGTAGAAGAAGGACTTCACGTGGTAGCCGGCCTCGCCGAGCGTGGCCGCCGCCGCGCCGCCGGCCAGGCCGGTGCCCACGATGATGATCGAGAGCTTGCGACGGTTGGCCGGGTTGACCAGGCGGTTGTCGAACTTGCGGTTCGTCCAGCGGGTCGCGATCGGGCCGGCCGGCGCCTTGGCGTCGACGAGCTTGTCGCCGAGGACGTAGAACCCCTCGGCGTCGTCGGACTTCTGGTCCGGAGCCTCGTTGGTGGGCTGCGGGTTGAGCAGGTCGAGAGAAGCCACGAATCAGGTCCTTACTTGCTGATCACGCCGAAGAGCGTGAAGAGGGGCACCAGGGAGAAGCCGCCCGCGATGACGATGGCGACGACCCAGCCGAACGTCCGCGCCCGGGCACGCGAGGACGCGGTGTTGGTGTAGCCGAGGGTCTGGAGGGAGCTGAAGGTGCCGTGGTGCAGGTGGAACCCGAGTGCGAGCATCGCCAGCAGGTAGATCACCGTCATCCACCAGCTCTGGTCGGCGAACGCGCCGACGAGCAGGTTGTAGGGGTCCTCGTTGCCGGTCGAGCCGTTCGTAATGTCGATCTTGAGGATGGTGAACTGCAGCAGGTGCCACACGATGAAGAGCAGCAGCGTGAGGCCACCCCAGCGCATCGTGCGGGAGGAGAGCGAGGAGGCGACGTTCTTCTTGACGGCGTACTTCACCGGGCGCGCGGCGGCGGCGCGACGCCAGAGCAGGACCGCGCTCGTGACGTGGACGACGAGCGCGACGATCAAGCCGACGCGGAGGATCCAGAGGGCGCCGGCGTACGGGAGCATCGGGGTGCCGAGGGTCCGCAGGTGCTCGGCATACTCGTTGTAGGCGTCGTGGCCGCTGAAGGCCTTCAGGTTGCCGTACATATGAGCCAGGACGAACAGGATGAAGAGGACGCCGCTGATGGCCATGGCCAACTTCAGCGCGATCGTCGAGCGCGTCGCGCGCACTCCCTTGACGAGTTCGGTGGTTGCCACGCCGACGCACGTTACTCGCTGTTGACCGGGGATGGTCACTAAGGTGTCCCTTACCACGCCACGATGGTGGGCATGACAGAGCTGTCGCTGGAAGGCACCGACCTCATCGCCCGGGCCGCGCTTCCGGCGTACGGCGTCTCGCCGGGCACACGGCTGCGACTGATCAACCTCTCGGAGAACGCGACCTTCCTCGTCACCGACCCGATCCGGGGGAGATCGGTGCTGCGCGTGCACCGTCTCGGCTACCACTCCAGGGCGGCGATCGAGTCGGAGCTGGCCTGGACCGGCGCGTTGCGCGCGGCGGGCACGATCGCGACGCCCGCGGTGATCCCGACCGTGACGGGCGAGCGCGTCCTGACGCTCCAGGCTCCCGGCACCGGCGGCCCCGACCGGCACGCCGTCATGTTCGCCTGGGTCCCGGGCGGCGAGCCGGACCCGACCGACCCGGCCAGCTTCGAGCGGCTCGGCGCGATGACCGCGCGGCTGCACGAGCAGTCCCGCGGGTGGCGTCGGCCGGACGCCTTCACCCGCTTCAGCTGGGACGAGGACAGCATCCTGGGTGGGCGCCCCGGCCACGATCCGCGCTGGGGCCACTGGCAGCGCGGGATCGGCATCGGCCCCGCCGAGCAGGCCGTGCTCGCGCCGGCCGTCGCGCGGATCCGCGAGCGGCTGGCCGCCTACGGCCGCGGCCAGGACCGCTTCGGTCTCGTGCACGCCGACCTCCGGCTCGCCAACCTGCTCGTCTCGCCGACCTCCGAGCAGGGCCTGGGGGAGACCACCGTGATCGACTTCGACGACTGCGGCCTCAGCTGGTTCATGTTCGACTGGGGAGCGGCCGTCTCGTTCATCGAGGACGACCCGCGACTGCCGCAGTGGCAGGACGCCTGGCTCACCGGCTACAGCACCGTCGGGCCGGTCGACTCCGAGGACGAGGCGATCCTGCCGACGATGGTGATGCTCCGGCGGCTCCAGCTCACCGCGTGGATGGGCACCCACTCCCACGCCGCGGAGGTGGCCCGGCTCGGCGTCTCCTTCGTGCAGGGCACCCTCCGCCTGGCCCACGACTACCTATCCTGATCCCATGGCCGTCCTTCCCCAGGTCGAGGCGCTGGCGGTCAACGCCTTCACGCCAGACGGCGCCGGGGCGCTCTCGCCGCGGGCCGCCGCCCTGATCGCCCGGCGCGAGGCGGTCCTCGGCCCGGCGTACCACCTCATGTACCGCTCGCCGGTCGAGCTCGTCCGTGGCGAGGGCGTCTGGCTGTGGGACGCCGACGGCCGGCGCTACCTCGACTGTTACAACAACGTCGCCTCGGTCGGTCACGCCAACCCGCGGGTGGCCGCCGCGGTCACCGAGCAGCTCGCGCTGATCAACTCCCACACCCGCTACCTCCACGAGTCCGTCGTCGCGTACGCCGAGGAGCTGGTCGCCACCTTCCCCGGCGCGCTCGACACCCTCATGCTCACGTGCACCGGCTCGGAGTCCAACGATCTGGCGATCCGGATCGCGCGCCACCGCACCGGCAACCAGGGCGTGATCGTCACCCGCGCCGCGTATCACGGGAACTCCGCCGTCACGACCGTCTGCTCGCCGTCGATGGGCCCGGCCGCGACCGCCGGCGTTCCCTGGATCCGGGTGGCCGAGCCGCCCGACGCGTTCCGGTTCGCGCTCGAGCTGGGCGTCGTGGCGCCGGCCAGCCTGGCGGAGTGGTGGGCCGACGAGGTGCTGCTGCACTGCGAGTCGCTCGCCTCGGAGGGGATCGGCGTCGCCGCGCTGCTCGTCGACACCTCCTTCTCCTCCGACGGCGTCCTCACCGACCCGGCCGGCTTCCTCGCGCCGGCGGCCGAGGTGGTCCGCTCCTTCGGCGGCGTCCTCATCGCCGACGAGGTCCAGCCGGGGTTCGGCCGGCTGGGGGAGTCGATGTGGGGCTTCTCGCGCCACGGGGTCGAGCCGGAGCTGGTGACGCTCGGCAAGCCGATGGGCAACGGCATGCCGATCGGCGGCGTCGTCGGCCGGCGCGACGTGATCGACGGCTTCGGTCGCGAGGTGCGCTACTTCAACACCTTCGGCGGCGGCGAGGTCGCGGTCGCGGCCGGCTCGGCCGTGCTGGCGGAGATCCGCGAGCGCGGCCTGATCGAGAACGCGCGCCTGCTGGGCGAGCGGATGCGCGCCGGCGTCCGCGCCATCGCGGAGCGCTCCGGTGGCGCGATCGGCGACGTCCGCGGGGCGGGCCTGTTCACCGGCGCGGAGTTCGTCCGGCCGGGTGGTCTCGAGCCCGACCCGGAGGAGGCGATCCGCGTCGTCAACGCGATGCGCGAGGCCGGCGTGCTCATCAGCGCGACCGGCTACTTCGGCAACACCCTCAAGATCCGCCCGCCGCTGGTGATCGACGAGGCGGGCGTCGACTTCTTCCTCGACCGCCTCGGCGAGGTGGTCGCCCCGAGGTGAGACGTCGTCAGGCCGTCTCGATCCTCTCCTCCTGGTAGTCGCGTGGCGAGACTCCGTGGAACCGGGCGAAGGCGGTGCTGAACGTCGGCAGGTGTGCGTAGCCGACACGGCGGGCGACGACGCTGGGCCTGGCTCCGCCGGCCAGCAGGTCGCGGGCGACGCGCATGCGGGCGGCGTAGCGCCAGCGGGCGAACGTCATGCCGGTCTCGTCGCGGAAGGCCCGGTGGACCTCCGGCGGCAGGCCGGGCTCCGACGATCGACGGGTCGTTCCGACGGTGCGGAGGTAGTCCATGGCGGCGGCGCGCGCGTGTGGATGGGTAGGCATCGGCACCGACAGCGCGCGCTGGGCGGCCACCTGCTCGGCGAACAGGCTGAGGATGTGCCGTTGGTCGTGACCGGCGGGGCGCAGGGCCGACCGGGCGCTGATGGAGCAGGACATCAGATAGTCGTCCCACGACGGCGGGAACCGCACCTGCAGCGGCTCGGACAGGGTCAGGTCGTCGGTGCCGGCGTCGCCGAGCGGTAGCGAGACGGAGTTCTCCCGCAGCGCGGTGACGTGGTCGGCGCCCGCCGGGATCCAGGTCGCGACACCTCTCTCCCGCTCGTACCGCCGGCTGCCGATGTCGAGGTATCCGCTGCCGCGATACACCCAGGTGAGCACGTGGAAGTCGTTGCTGTGCGGAGGCGTGCTGGTCGCGGGAAGCAGCTCCGGCGCGGCACGGTCCGCCCCCGGTCGCACCATGCTCACCATCGCGTCGGTCTGCCGGGCCGCCGTGGCCCGCTCGCCCAGCGTCGACGGACCGCCCGCGGTGACCCGCTGGAGCTGCCTGCCGAATTCGCGTGGTGTCTGGCCGAACCGGTGCTTGAACGCGCGGGTCAGGCCGTTGCGGCCGGCGAAGCCGACTCGTGTCGCCACCTGCTCGACGTCGTACCCGGCCGCCAGCAACTCGACCGCGGCGCTGAGCCGGCAGCCGAGCCGCCACTGCTCGAAGGTCAGGCCGGTGTCGCCGAGGAAGGCCCGCCGCAGGCTGCGGGCACTGCACAGCACTCGGGTCGCCCATTGCTCGACAGTGAAGTCGAGGGCGGGATCGCGGAGCAGCTCGTCGGCGACAGCCCGGGCGCTGGGCGTCTTCGGCAACGCCGGGGCCGAGAGGGACGGCTGGGACTCGACCACGCCGCGGTGACTCCGTGAGGGCCGCAGCAGGTCCGCGATCGCACCCCGGGGATAGCCGTGCGCGCTGTAGGGCGTGACTTGGAGGTTGAAGTGCTGGATCAGCCAGTCCTGCCAGCCGTCGGGGACCTCGAACCTGGTGACGGAGCTCGGCGCTCCGGACCCGATGGTGGCCTGGGGAAAGAGCGGGAACGCGACCGTCCCGGGCTCGGTGGCGATCACGCGCATGCGCCAGCCGTCCGCCGGCACCCAGATCCCCTGGCCCCGGTCGAGCCGATGCGGCGCGGCGTCGTCCAGCTGGACGTGAGCGGTGCCGGTCCGGACCCACAGGAGTAGGGGGCCGCGTGGGAGGCCGGACTCGTCCGCACGCATGCGGGGGATCGGCGGCGGGTCGATCACATCCTAAGTATACGGCAGTTTGCGCACCCTTCAATGAGTAAGGATTACCTAACCTTAGCAGCGGCCCTCCTGCCGATGGTGGCGCGCGGCCTTCTCCTCCTCGGAGCGACCAGAAAGGGCCGTCCCTCCATGCCGAAGACCTCACGCCGGCTCACCGTGCACCCGTTGTCCCTGCGCGAGGCCGAGGTCGTCCGAGCCGTGGACCTGACGCCGGGCATGCGCCGGATCACGCTCGGCGGGGCGCAACTCCGTGCCTTCACCTCGGCAGGCGGCTTCCCGCAGCCGGAGTTCGACTCGCCCGGCTTCGACGACGACATCGCGCTCTACTTCCCGTATCCGGGTCAGAGCGACCCGGTGCTGCCAGCGCAGCTGGAGAGCGGGGTGAACTCGCCCCGCGACCCGCGGCCGCTGATGAGGGAGTACACCGTCCGCGGTTGGCGGCCCGAGGCCGGCGAGCTGGACGTCGACTTCGTCAAGCACGGCATCGGCGTCGGCACCACCTGGGCCCACCGTGCCGAGCCGGGTGACAGGATCCACTTCACCGGTCCCAGCAGCTCGAAGTCCTTTCCCGCGGCGGACTGGCTGCTCGCTGCCGGCGACGACACGACGATCCCCGCGATCGCCCGCCTGCTCGACGAGCTGCCCGACGACGCGCGCGCGCAGGTGTTCCTCGAGGTCGCCGAGGAGTCTCACCGGCTGGAGCTGCGGACCCTGCCCGGCGTGGAGGTGACCTGGCTCGTGCGCGGCGGCGCCGAGGCGGGTACGACCACGCTGCTCGTGGACGCCGTCCGCGGCGCGGCCTGGTGGGACGGCCGTCCGTTCGCGTGGGTGGCCGGCGAGCGGACCGCGGTCCGGGACCTGCGCCGGCATCTGGTCGAGGACCGCGGGATGCCGAAGGGCGACATCGAGTTCACCGGGTACTGGCGCCGCGGCGAGGTCGTGGCGCTGGAGACCGACGGGGCGATGCCCGACCCGGAGAAGTCGGTCACCCCCTTCGACCGGCTCCACGAGCTGACCGAGCTGGTCGCGCCGGTCGCGATCCGGACGGCCGTCGAGCTGGACATCCCCGACCTGATCTCGCGCGGCGTGACCAGCGTCGCGGACCTGGCCGCCAAGGCGGGCGCCGACGAGCGGGCCGTCGGGAAGCTGCTTCGCTACCTGCACGCGCTGGAGATCCTGACCCAGACCGGACCGGGTCACTACGGTCTCGCGCCGATGGGAGAGGTCCTCACCGTCGAGTTCATGGCCGACCTCCTGCACCCCTCCGGAGCGCTCGGCCGGGAGATGCTCGGCATCCACGGACTCACCGAGTCGGTTCGCACCGGGCGGGCGTCGTACGCCTCCGTCACGGGCCAGACGTACGCCGACGCGCGGGCCGAGCAGGGCTACGAGGACCGTTGCCTGGAGCGCATCGCCGAGTTCGCGCCGGCGCTGGCCGTGCCGATCGCCTCCTCCGACCTCCTCGAGGGCGTCGAACACCTCGTGATCCATTCGGACGGCGCGGGCGCCTTGGCCGGCGAGTTCGTTGCGACGCATGCGGGCCTGCGGGTGACCATCTGCGCGCTGCCCGCCCAGGCCGACTGGCTGCGCCGCGACCTGCCGGACAGCATCGGCGAGGAGCAGCAACGGGCACGGGTCGGCATCGTCGAGCAGTCGGTGTTCGAGCCGGGGCCCGATGCCGACGCCGTCCTCGTGAGTCGCGTGCTCAAGCCGCTCCCGGACGCCGATGCCGCGCACGCGCTGCGTCGGGTGGCTCAGGGCCTCCTCCCCGGCGGACGTGTGCTGCTGATCGAGGAGACCTTCGACACCGACGACCTCGACGAGCACGACGGCGAGGCCGACCTGCTCGCCCTGACCGTGCACGGCTCGGGCCTGCGCACCGCCGCCGAGCTCGACGCCGTCATCGCGGATGCAGGGCTCGCCCGGAGCGCCGCGCACATCGTCGGCTGGGGGACCACGATCCATGAGCTCGTGCCCGCCGACACCCTCTGACGCCATTCCCCACCCGAGAAGATCAAGGACACCTCCATGACCATGACCCCCCTGCGCCGCGGCTCGGCCGCAGCCGCCGCCCTCCTGGGCGTCTCGCTCGCTCTCACGGCCTGCGGCAGCGACGGCGACGACGCCGGCGCCTCGGACGCGGCCGCCGAGACCCACAGCGTCACGGCCGACAACGGCACCATCGAGGTCCCGGTGCACCCGAAGCGCGTGGTCACCATCGGTGGCACCGCCCAGCCGTTCATCGACCTCGGCGGCAAGCCGGTCGGCGTCACGCCGTACTACCAGCCCGAGATGCTGCCCGAGGACCAGCAGGCGACGTTCGAGGCGGCCACGGACATCGGCAGTGACGAGATCGACATCGAGAAGGTCGCCAGCCTGAAGCCCGACCTCATCCTGTTCCAGGATGCCGACACCAGCTACGACAAGATCGGCAAGCAGCTCGAGGCGATCGCCCCTACGGTGTTCTGGGGGCTCGACACCGAATGGAAGACCATGGCCGACAGCATCGCCGACGCCGGCGACGTGACCGCGGAGCTGGACCAGCAGAAGAAGGAGTTCGAGGACAGCGTCACCGGGATCCAGACGAAGTACGCCGACGTCATCAAGGACGACTCCTTCGTCGACGTCTCGGTCGGCTCCTGGCAGGACCCCGGCATGTTCTACATCGCGGACATCGGCTGCTCCGAGGTCGGCCGGGACGACGTCGGCCTGAACCTCCCCGAGGCGGCCGCCGGTGCGGACCCGCTGGCCTACACCGACCTCCCGTTCGAGCAGCTCAGCAGCCTCTCGAAGTACGACGTGATCACCTATCCGGTCGACGAGGACGGCAAGCCGACGGAGGCGTTCGCGCCGGTCCTCGAGACGAACACCTGGAAGGCGCTGCCCGCGGTGAAGGCCGGGCGTGCGGTGGGGCTCTTCTGTCCCGGCAACGGCTCGTACGGTCAGGTCAACCGCTACCTCGCGTCCCTCGACAGCGCGCTCGCGACGCTGCCGGCGCAGGGGTGACGGCGGTCGCCCTGCCCCACGACGGTCCGGGCGCCATCACGGTGCCCGGACCGCGTCGTCGTCTGCTCGGCCTGATCGCCGCGCTCGTGGCGCTGGTGCTGCTCCTGGCGCTGAGCCTGATGGTCGGCTCGACCGCGATCGCGCCGTCCGCGGTGTGGAACGCCCTCTTCCACTACTCCGGTGGCATCGACCAGCTCGCGGTCCGCGACTTCCGGCTGCCGCGCACCGTCGTCGCGCTGGTGGTCGGGGTCGCCCTGGGTCTGTCGGGTGCGTTGATCCAGGCGCTGACCCGCAACCCGCTGGCCGACCCGGGGATCCTCGGCGTCCACGCCGGCGCCTCCTTCGCGGTGACCTTCGCCGTCGGCGTGCTCGGCGTGCGCGACATCGGGGGCTACCTGTGGTTCGCCTTCGCGGGGGCGCTCATCGTCACGATCCTGGTGCTCGCGCTGGGATCGACCCGACGCGGCCAGTCGCCGGTGGTCCTGGTGCTCGCCGGCGTCTGTGTCGGCTCGGTGCTCAGCGGCGCCCGCGAGGCGATTCAGCTGACCGACCCGGAGGCCTTCGACGCGCTGCGGTCGTGGAACGCCGGCTCGGTCGTGGGCCGGCCGCTCGAGCTGGTGTGGCCGGTGGTGCCGTTCTTCGCGGTCGCGCTCGTGCTGGTCTTCCTGGTCTCGGGCTCGCTCAACGCGCTCGCGCTGGGCGATGACCTGGCAGTCGCCCAAGGGGTCCGGGTGGCACGGACGCGCGTGCTCGCCATCGTCGCGCTCACCCTGCTCGCCGGCGGCGCCACCGCCATCGCCGGGCCGATCGGCTTCGTCGGCCTGATGGTGCCGCACGTCGCCCGGTGGATCGTGGGGCCCGATCAGCGCTGGATCTTCGGCTACAGCCTGGTGCTGGCCCCGGCTCTGCTGCTCGCCTCCGACGTCCTCGGCCGGATCGTCATGCACCCCGGCGAGGTCCCTGTCGGCATCGTCACCGCCTTCGTCGGAGCTCCGGTCCTCATCGCGCTCGTCCGCCGGCGGAAGGCGAGCGGGCTGTGAGCGCCGTGGACTTCGGGCGGCGCACGCTCGTCGTACGACGGTCGTGGCTCGGCGCTCGGATCGACCTGCGAACGATCGCGGTGTGCGCCGTGCTCGCGGTGCTGGCGGCCGCGGTGGCGGTGCTCGCGCTGATGAGCGGGTCGTACGCGCTGAGCCCTGGCCAAGTGATCTCCGCCCTCACCGGGGGCGAGGCGGGCATCGTCCGGGAGATCGTCGTCGAGTGGCGGCTGCCTCGCGTCGCCGCGGCGCTGGTGTTCGGCGCCGCGCTCGGGGCGAGCGGCGCGATCTTCCAGTCGCTGTTGCGCAACCCGCTCGCCGAGCCCGGCATCCTCGGCTTCTCCCAGGGCTCCTACACGGGTGCGCTGATCGTGATCCTGGTGATCAACGGGAGCTACTGGCAGCTGGTGGGCGGAGCGCTGCTCGGCGGCATCGGCTCGGCGCTCGTGGTCTACCTGCTCGCCTACCGCAACGGAGTCCAGGGGTTCCGTCTGATCGTGGTCGGCATCGGAGTCTCGGCCATGCTCTTCTCGCTGAACACCTGGCTGATCCTCAAGGCCGACCTGGAGGTCGCGATGTCCGCGGCCGTGTGGGGTGCCGGGTCGCTCAACGGCGTCTCCTGGGGGCGGGTCGTGTTCGGCGGGGTCTGCATCGCGGCGCTCCTGCTGGTCGCCGGCGCGCTGAGTCGGCCGATGCGGCACCTGGAGCTCGGCGACGACGCGGCCGCGGCGCTGGGAGTGCGGGTCGCGTCCGTGCGTCTGAGCCTGATCCTCGTGGGAGTGGGACTGACCGCGACGGTCACCGCGGCGGCCGGGCCGATCGCGTTCATCTCGCTGGTCGCGCCGCAGATCGGGCGCCGTCTCGCGCACACCGCGGGGATCACGCTCGCTCCCGCCGCCTTCGTGGGCGCTCTGCTGTGTCTCACGGCGGACTACCTCGCCCAGCACGTCGCTCCCACCCCGCTGCCCGTGGGCATCGTCACCGTAATGATCGGCGGCTGCTACCTCGGATATCTGCTGTTCACCGAAGCAAGGAGACGGATATGAGTGCGCGCCTGCGCGTGGAGGCCGCAACGCTCGGCTACGACAAGCGGACCATCTCCGAGAGGCTCTCGGTGGCGATTCCCGACGAGTCGTTCACGGTGATCGTCGGCCCGAACGCCTGCGGCAAGTCCACTCTGCTGCGGGGACTGTCCCGGCTGCTCAAGCCGACGACCGGCCGGGTTCTGCTCGACGGCGCCGACATCCACTCGCTCAAGACCAAGGAGGTGGCCCGTCGGGTCGGCCTCCTGCCGCAGACGTCGATCGCGCCCGACGGGATCACTGTCGCGGACCTGGTCGCCCGCGGCCGGTTCCCGCACCAGGGCTTCGTGCGCCAGTGGACCGAGGACGACGAGCAGGCTGTCCTCCGGGCGATGCGACAGACTGCCGTCACCGAGCTGTCGGGTCGTCTGGTCGACCAGCTGTCGGGCGGACAGCGGCAGCGGGTGTGGGTCGCGATGGCGCTCGCCCAGCACACCGACATCGTGCTGCTGGACGAGCCGACCACCTTCCTCGACATCGCCCACCAGATCGAGCTGATGGAGCTCTTCACCGACCTGCACGAGGTCGGCCACACCCTGGTCGCCGTCCTGCACGACCTGAACCAGGCCGCGCGCTACGGCACCCATCTGATCGCCATGAAGGACGGGGAGGTCGTCGCGGAGGGGGCTCCCCACGACGTCGTCACGGCCGAGCTGGTGGAGGAGGTGTTCGGCCTGCGCTGCCTCGTGGTGCCCGATCCCGTGGTCGGCACTCCGCAGGTCGTGCCGCTCGGTCGGGAGCGAGCCCGGGGGCAGGTCGAGACGGCATGAGCGCGAGCATGGTCGAGAGGCTCTCGAGTGGCGTGTGGAGCCCTGAGCGGTTCCGACGGCATCTCGAGGAGGCGGGCGCTCCCTTCGTCGAGCGGGTCACGGCGACCGAGGTGGAGGTGACGTTCGTCGACGAGCCCCCGGCCGGTACGACGACGCGCCTCTCGCCCGTGATCGGTCCTCACATCGGCCGCACCACGATCGAGACCGCCTTCGCGGAGGTGGCCGGCACGCCGTTCCGGGTCCTCACGCTGCGGGTGCGCTCCGACCTGCGGTTCGGCTATGTCTTCACCCGCCGAGGGCCCGCGGGGGAGGAGCAGCAGGTGCCGGACCCGTTCAACCCGCCGCCGAGGTTCTCGACCTACCCGGAGGCGAGGTTCTCCGGATCGTCGGTGGCCGTGCTTCCTGACGCGGTGCCGCTGCCGTGGCTCGACCAGGCCGAGGCGCGGCCGGCCGCCGCGGCGGAGCCCACCGTGCTCTCGAGCGAGATCCTGGGCAACGAGCGGCGGATCTGGGTCTCGATGCCTCCGGCAGACCTCGCGGCCGACGACCCTCTCCCCTTCGTGGTCCAGTTGGACGGCACACCCGACCACAGCGCCCCCAGCGTGCGCGATGCCCTGGTCGAGGCCGGCCTGATCCGGCCCTGCGCCGTGGTGCTCGTCGACCAGCTGGGCCAGGAGCGCTACACCGAGCTGCTCTGCCATCCCGGGTTCTCGCGGATGCTGGTCGAGGAGCTGCTGCCGTGGCTGCGCCGCGACCACCCGCTCTCGACGGATCCGGCCGACGTCGCGCTGGCCGGTGAGAGCTTCGGCGGGCTGTGCGCCGGGTGGACGGCGCTGCATCACCCGGAGGCCTTCGGCAACGCCATCCTCCAGTCGCCGTCGTGCGGCTACCACCCCGACCTGACCTGGGGCACCGGCGCGGCCGAGCTGTTGCGGCGTACGCCGGTCCCGACGCTGATGGCCGACTTCCTGGCCGCGGCACCGGCCCCGGTCCGGATCTTCCACGACGTCGGCGAGCTGGAGGGCTCGATCACGCTCAGCCGCTGGCTGGACCAGGTGCTCACGACCCAGGGCTACGACACCCACTACCGCGAGTTCGCGGGCGGACACGACTATGCCTGGTGGCGAGGGCTCTTCGCCGACGCCCTGCAGTGGTGCTTCCCGCGTGAGGCGAGCTGACACCGCGATGCGCCCACTCCTCTCGGACTCCCTCCGCACCGATCCGGAGGGCCTCGGACGCGGGCCGCTGACCCGCTGGCTGCCCGTCCTCCTGAGCGACCCCGCTGAGCCGCGAGACGCTCCGGCTCTCGACGCCGGCACCGGCTTCACGCCGGGCCGCTTCCTGCTGCGCGCGATGCTCTCGGTGCGCCGGATCAGCGTTCCCGCGATGCTGCTGGCGATCGTGTGGCAGGTGGGCGAGGCATCGGTCCCCGTGGTGATGGGGCTCGCGGTCGACCGTGCTCTCGCGGTCGGAAGCGCCACGCAGCTCGTCCTCTGGCTCGCCGTGCTCGTGGCCGTCTACGCGGCGCTCACCGTGGCGGCGAGACTCTCGAACCGCCTGACGGCGTACGCCGTGCAGCTGCTGCAGCACCGCTTGCGGAGCACGCTGTCGACCGGGGTGCTCCATCCGGTCGGCGGCGCAGCACGGGCGCCGGACGGCAGCGTCGTGTCCCTCATGACCAACGACGTCTCTCGTCTGGCGAACGCGGTGATCCTGATGGTCATCCCGGTCGGGAGGATCACGGCCATCGGGTTCATCGCGGTCTCCCTGTTGGCGACGCACTGGCTGCTCGGACTGGCGGTCCTGGTCGGGGCACCGGTCACGGTCTGGCTGATGGGGGTGCTCAGCGAGCGCCTCTCCCACGACACCCGCGCGTACCAGGAGCTGCTCGCCACGACGGTCGGCCAGGCCACGGACCTCGTCGCCGGCTACCGCGTGATCAAAGGGGTGCGCGCCGAGTCCGAGGCGACCCGGCGGTATCGCCGGGCGAGCCGGGAGACGCTGGTCGGCGCACGCCGCAACGCGGGACTGCTGGGCAGGTTCCTGGTGGGCTCGGGTGTGGTCAGCGGTGTCTTCGTCGCGTCCGTGATGGGGCTGGCCGGCTGGTTCGCCGTCGATGGTCAGCTGAGCATCGGCGGGCTGATCGCGGCGGTCGGCCTCACCCAGGCGCTGCTGCCGCAGATGGAGGCCATCGCGAGCCTGTCCGTGCCGAACCTCGCCGGGGCGCTCGCCTCGTCCGCGCGCGTGCTGGCCGTGCTGCACGACCAGGCGGACTCCACGCCCACCGCCGGCGCCGCGACCCCGCGCGAGGTGGCGGCGCTGCCGACACTGGACGTGACCGTGTCCCACGACTCCGAGCCGGCCACGACTCTCCGGCTGCGGCCGGGCGAGCTCGTGGGACTCAGTGCCGACGACCGCACGGCGGCCCGCATCGCCGACGCGCTGCTCGACCCGGCGGCCGCGGGAGGCGTCGAGGTGTGGCTGGACGGGATCGCCGGGAGGGAGCTGCCCCCGGCCGAGTACCGCTCCCTGGTCACCGTCGCGCCGCACCGAACCACGTTGTTCAGCGGCACGCTCCGCGACAACGTCGCCGCGCCCGCGCCCGCGCCCGCGCCCGCGCCCGCGAC
>NZ_JASGDD010000155.1:0-14141 GCF_047607365.1 Nocardioides sp.
CGCCGGGCGGCCGAGCGGCTGTCGGTCGTCCCGCTGGCGCGGGTGGTCGCGAGCCCGCTGGAGCGCACGCTCGCGACCGCCGAGGCCCTCGTCGCCGGCCGCCCCGACCTGGCGATCGAGACCGACGACGCGCTGCTGGAGTGCGACTACGGCTCCTGGACCGGCCGGCCGCTCGCCGAGCTCGCCGCCGAGCCGCTGTGGAAGGTCGTCCAGGCGACGCCGTCGCAGGTGGTCTTCCCCGGCGGCGAGTCGATGACCGCGATGTCCGACCGCGTCGTCGCCGCCGTACGCCGTCACGACGCCGAGGTCGCCGAGGAGCACGGCAAGGACGCCGTCTGGGTGGTGGTGAGCCACGGCGACCTGATCAAGGCGGTCCTGGCCCATGCGCTGGACCTCCCGCTCGACCGCTTCCAGCGGCTCCACGTGGACCCCGCGTCGCTGTCGATCGTCCGCTTCGACGGCGACGCGAGCTCGGTCCTCGCGGTCAACACCCACGCCGGCGACCTGAGCTGGCTGGCGAAGGCGCCGTCCGCCGGCACGCCCGCGGTCGGCGGTGGCGCCGGCCCCGAGCCCGCCACGAGGAAGGGGGCCTGAATGTCCGTCGTCCATCTCTTCGACCCGCCCGAGCGCTTCGTCACCGGGACGGTCGGCGAGCCCGGCTCGCGGACGTTCTTCCTGCAGGCGCGCGAGGGCCGGCGACTGGTCAGCGTGTCCCTCGAGAAGCAGCAGGTCGCGCTCCTGGCCGAGCGGATCGACGAGCTGCTCGACGAGGTGACCGGGGCCGTGCCGACGATCATCCCCGCGATGGCGCCGCTGGGCCTGGTCGACAACGAGCCGCTGGAGCAGCCCATCGAGGAGGAGTTCCGGGCGGGCACCATGACCCTGTCGTGGGACGTCGAGGACCTGCGGGTCGTGATCGAGGTCTACCCGTTCGACGACTCCCTCGGCGATCCCGCCGCCGCGCAGGAGGAGGACGCCGACGGGGAGGGGGCCGAGCCGGAGGAGCTGCTCGTCGTCCGGCTGGAGGCCGGCCCGGCGCGCGCCTTCGCCAAGCGCTCCCTGCAGGTCGTGGGCGCCGGCCGCGAGACCTGCCCCTTCTGCGGCGGCCCGATCGACGCCGACGGCCATCTCTGTCCGCGCGCCAACGGGTTCCGCCGGCGTGACCCCTGACCTCGGCGCCGTCCTCACCGGCGGTGAGCTGGAGCTGACCGCCAGGATCGGCAACGCCTCCAACGTCACCTTCAAGGCCCGCGTCGGCGGCACGGACGTCGCCTACAAGCCGATCGCCGGGGAGCGGCCGCTGTGGGACTTCCCCGACGCCGTCCTCGCCCACCGCGAGGTGGCCGCCTGGGTGCTGTCGGACTTCCTGGGCTGGGACCTCGTGCCGCCGACCGTGCTCCGCGAGGGGCCGCGCGGACCCGGCATGGTGCAGCTGTGGTGCGAGCCCGACCCGGTGCAGGAGCCGGTGACGATCGTCGAGGCCGGCGCGACGCCGCCGGGATTCCGCCACGTCTTCGACGGCCTCGGGTACGACGACCGCCCGGTCTCCCTCGTCCACGAGGACTCCGGCGTGCTGCGGCGGATGGCGCTCTTCGACGTGCTCGCCAACAACGCCGACCGCAAGGGCGGCCACGTGCTCGCGATGCCCGGCGGCCACCGCTACGCGATCGACCACGGCATCTGCTTCCACACCGAGCCCAAGCTCCGCACGGTGCTCTGGGGGTGGGCGGGCGAGCCCCTCTCGGACGACGAGCTGGACGGCGTACGCGTCCTCCGGGCGGGGCTGGACGGCGACCTGCGCGAGGAGCTGGAGCGGTGGCTGGCGGTCGGGGAGGTCGACGCCCTCGCCAGGCGTGCCGACCGGCTGCTGCGGGTCGCCGCGCTGCCGGTCCCGGGCTCCGGCTGGCCCTCCATCCCCTGGCCCCCGTTCTGAGGCGGAGGCCCGCCCGTAGACTCAGCGCCCATGCGATCGTGGAGTGCTCCCGAGGTCCCGAACCTTCCGGTCCGAGGACCGGAGGTCGCCCTCCACGACACCGCGACCGGCGGTCTGGTGCCCGTCGTGCCGGACGCGGGGGAGCGCGCCAGGCTCTACGTCTGCGGGATCACGCCCTACGACGCCACCCACATGGGCCACGCGGCGACGTACGTCGGCTTCGACCTGCTCAACCGTGCCTGGCGCAACGCCGGGCTCGAGGTGCTCTACGCCCAGAACGTCACCGACGTCGACGACCCGCTGCTGGAGCGGGCCACCAAGGTGGGCGTCGACTGGGTCGCGCTGGCCGAGCGCGAGACGGAGCTCTTCCGCCAGGACATGGCGGCGCTGCGGGTGCTCCCGCCCGACCACTACACCGGCGCCGTCGAGTCGATCCCGCTCGTCATCGCGCTGATCCAGCGGCTCCGGGACGCGGGCTCGGTCTACCTCGTCAGCGACGAGGAGGGCGACGACCTCTACTTCAGCGTCACCGCCGACCCGGCCTTCGGCGAGGAGTCGCACCTGGACCGGGCCGCCATGCTCGAGATCTTCGGCCAGCGCGGCGGCGACCCCGCCCGGGCCGGCAAGCGCGACCCGCTCGACTGCGTCGTCTGGCGCGGACGACGTCCCGGCGAGCCGTCCTGGGAGTCCCCGTTCGGTCCCGGACGGCCGGGCTGGCACATCGAGTGCGCGGCGATCGCCATCGACCACCTCGGGGGCGCCTTCGACGTCCAGGGTGGCGGCTCGGACCTGGTGTTCCCGCACCACGAGATGTGCGCCGGCCACGCCCAGGTGGCCTATCCGGCGACGCCGTTCGCCCGCGCGTACGCGCACGCCGGCATGGTGGCGTACGACGGCGAGAAGATGTCCAAGTCCAAGGGCAACCTGGTCTTCGTCTCGGCCCTGCGGAACAGCGACATCGACCCGATGGCGATCCGGCTCGTCCTGCTCCGGCATCACTATCGCGCCGACTGGGAGTGGACCAACGCCGAGCTCTACGCGGCCTTCGACGTCCTCGACCAGTGGCGTCGCGCGCTCGCCCTGGGTGCGGGAGCCCCCGCGCTGCCGGTCGTCGAGGACGTCCTCGACGTGCTCGCCGCCGACCTCGACGCCCCCGCGGCCCTCGAGATCGTGCAGGAGTGGGTCGACGCCACCCTCGGCACCGACGGCCTCGCCGACGCCGGCGACCCGACGGCCGCCGCCACGATCCACGCCCTCCTCGACGCCGCCCTCGGCCTCAGCCTCTGACGCGAGTAGGGCCTCCCCTCACCCCGAGTGGGGGACAGGAGAGGCCCCACTCGCGCTCAGGCGTCGTCCTGCCGGCGCTTGAGGTAGCGCTCGAACTCGCGCGCGATGGCCTCGCCGGAGGCCTCGGGGAGCTCGGTGGTGTCGCGGGCCTCCTCGAGCGAGCGGACGTAGTCGGCGACGTCCTCGTCCTCCTCGGCGAGCTCGTCCACGCCGCGCTCCCAGGCACGGGCGTCGTCGGGCAGGTCGCCGAGCGGGATGGAGATCTCCAGCAGCTCCTCCAGCCGGTGCACCAGCGCCAGGGTGGCCTTCGGGCACGGCGGCTGGGCGACGTAGTGCGGCACCGCGGCCCAGTAGGACACCGACGCGAGATCCTCGTTCACGCAGGCGTCCTGGAAGACGCCGACGATCCCGGTCGGCCCCTCGTAGGTGGACAGCTCGAGCTTCAGCCGATCGACCAGCTCCGGCTCGCTCGACGTGCCCGACACGGGGATCGGGCGGGTGTGCGGCGTGTCGGAGAGCAGCGCGCCCAGGGTGACGACGAGCGAGCCGCCGAGCGCCTCCACGGCGCCGAGCAGCTCGTCGCAGAACTGCCGCCACCGCATCGACGGCTCCAGCCCGCGGATGAGGATCACGTCGCGGTCCAGCTCCGGAGGCGACGCGATCGCGATCCGAGTGGTGGGCCAGGTGATCTCGCGCATGCCCGCCGCGTTGAGGCCGACGTGGGGGCGGTTGACCTGGAAGTCGTAGTAGTCCTCGGGGTCGATCTCGCCCACGACCCGCGCGCTCCACACCGACATCAGGTGGTCCACGACGTGCGAGGCGGCGTCCGCCGCGTCGTTCCAGCCCTCGAACGCGGCGATCACGACGGCGTCGTGCAGCTCGTGGAGGGGTGCCAGCTCGATCACCCCTCCAGCCTATCCGCGCTGTTCAGGATGCGATCACGATCCCCGCCGACAGCCACCCGGGGCGTAGGATCGATCAGCCGAGGGGCGTTGCAACGGGTGCCGGCACCCGCCACGCTCGGCGCCCCGCCATCGCATGGCGGACGCAAGGACGCCTTCCACTCAGGAGGGAGTTTCAGATGAGCGAGACCGAGCGGCGGTGGCGTCCGGACGCCACGGAGGCGCTGGCGGCCGCCCTGGGCGAGCGGATCCTGATCATCGACGGCGCCATGGGCACGGCCATCCAGCGCGACCGGCCCGACGAGGCCGGCTACCGCGGCGAGCGCTTCGCGGACCACCCCAGCGACCTCATCGGCAACAACGACCTGCTGACGATCACCCAGCCCGACATCATCGCCGGCATCCACCGGGAGTATCTCGAGGCCGGCGCCGACATCATCGAGACCAACACGTTCAACGCCAACGCGGTCTCCCTGGCCGACTACGACCTGGCCGATCTCTCCTACGAGCTCAACCACGAGGCCGCCGCCCTCGCCCGTGCGTGCGCCGACGAGTTCGCCACCGACGACAAGCCGCGCTACGTCGCCGGCGCCCTCGGCCCCACCACGCGCACGGCCAGCATCAGCCCCGACGTCAACGACCCGGGCGCGCGCAACGTGAGCTACGAGCAGCTCGTCGACGCCTACCTCGTCGCCGCGCGCGGCCTCGTCGACGGCGGCTCCGACCTCCTCATCATCGAGACGATCTTCGACACGCTCAACGCCAAGGCCGCGATCTACGCGACGCTCACGCTCTTCGAGGAGACCGGCCGCCGCTGGCCGGTCATCATCTCCGGCACCATCACCGACGCCTCCGGGCGCACGCTCTCGGGCCAGGTCACCGAGGCCTTCTGGGACTCGATCCGCCACGTGAGGCCGATCGCCGCCGGCCTCAACTGCGCCCTGGGCGCGAAGGAGATGCGGCCCTACATCGCCGAGATGTCCCGCGTGGCCGACACGTTCGTGTCGTGCTACCCCAACGCCGGCCTGCCCAACGCGTTCGGCGAGTACGACGAGGTGCCGGCCGACACGGCGGCGCAGATCCACGACTTCGCCACCTCGGGGTTCGTCAACCTCGTCGGAGGCTGCTGCGGGACGACGCCGGCGCACATCGCCGAGATCGCCCGCGCGGTCGAGGGCCTCGCGCCCCGCACGCCGGCGGCCGAGCAGCCCGCCATGCGGCTCGCGGGCCTGGAGCCCTTCAAGATCGACTCCTCGACCCTCTTCGTGAACGTCGGCGAGCGGACCAACATCACGGGCTCGGCGAAGTTCCGCAACCTGATCAAGGACGGCGACTACGACACCGCGATCGGCGTCGCCGCCCAGCAGGTCGAGGCCGGCGCCCAGGTCATCGACGTCAACATGGACGAGGGGATGGTCGACGGCGTCGCCGCCATGGACCGCTTCCTCAAGCTGGTCGCCTCCGAGCCCGACATCAGCCGGGTCCCGGTCATGGTCGACTCCTCCAAGTGGGAGGTCATCGAGGCGGGCCTGCGCAACGTCCAGGGCAAGCCGATCGTCAACTCCATCTCGTTGAAGGAGGGCGAGGAGAAGTTCGTCGCGCAGGCGCGCCTGGTCCGCAAGTACGGCGCCGCCGCCGTCGTCATGGCCTTCGACGAGGACGGCCAGGCCGACAGCCTCGAGCGTCGCAAGCAGATCTGCCGGCGGGCCTACGACATCCTCGTCGACGAGGTGGGCTTCGACCCGCAGGACATCATCTTCGACCCCAACGTCTTCGCGGTCGCGACCGGCATCGAGGAGCACGCGACGTACGGCGTCGACTTCATCGAGGCGACCCGCTGGATCAAGCAGAACCTGCCCGGCGCCAAGGTCTCCGGCGGCATCTCGAACGTGAGCTTCTCCTTCCGCGGCAACAACCCGGTGCGCGAGGCGATCCACGCGGTCTTCCTCTTCCACGCCGTCGAGGCCGGCCTCGACATGGGCATCGTCAACGCGGGCGCGCTGGTGCCCTACAGCGAGATCGACCCCGAGCTGCGCGACGCGATCGAGGACGTCGTGCTCAACCGGACCGGCGACTCCCTCGCCGCCACCGAGCGGCTCCTCGAGCTCGCCGAGGCGCACCGAGGCAGCGGCGAGGCGACCGAGGCCAAGAGCGAGGAGTGGCGCGAGCTGCCCGTCGCCGAGCGGATCACGCACGCACTGGTCAAGGGCATCGACGCCTTCGTGGAGGCCGACACCGAGGAGCTGCGCGCCGAGATCGCCGGGCGCGGCGGCCGGCCGATCGAGGTCATCGAGGGCCCGCTCATGGACGGCATGAACGTCGTCGGCGACCTGTTCGGCGCCGGCAAGATGTTCCTCCCGCAGGTGGTCAAGAGCGCCCGGGTGATGAAGAAGGCCGTCGCCTACCTCATCCCGTTCATCGAGGAGGAGAAGGCCGCCGACCCGTCGCTGGCGGGCGCCGACACCAACGGCACGATCATCATGGCCACGGTCAAGGGCGACGTGCACGACATCGGCAAGAACATCGTGGGCGTGGTGCTGCAGTGCAACAACTACGAGGTGATCGACCTCGGCGTGATGGTGCCCGCGCAGAAGATCCTCGACGCGGCCGCGGAGCACGACGCCGACATCATCGGGCTCTCGGGCCTGATCACGCCGAGCCTGGACGAGATGGTCGGCTTCGCCACCGAGCTGCAGCGGCTCGGCTCTACGACGCCGCTGCTCATCGGCGGCGCCACCACGTCGCGAGCCCACACGGCCGTCAAGATCGACCGGGCCTACGACGGCCCCGTCGTCTGGGTGAAGGACGCCTCGCGCTCGGTGCCGACCGCCGCCGCCCTGCTCCACCCGCAGCGGCGCGAGACGCTGCTGGCGGAGATCAAGACCGACTACGACGCTCTCCGTGCCCGGCACTCGCAGAAGTCCGAGCGCCCGCAGCTGAGCTACGAGGCTGCCAAGGGCAATCGGGCACGCCTCGACTGGACCAAGGTGCCCGCGGCGCCGGCCGAGCTCGGCGTACGCGTGCTCGCGGACTATCCGATCGAGGAGCTGCGCGAGTTCATCGACTGGCAGCCGTTCTTCAACGCCTGGGAGATGAAGGGGCGCTTCCCCGACATCCTGCACAACCCGACGACGGGGGAGGCCGCGAGCAGGCTCTACGCCGACGCGCAGGCGATGCTCGACCGGATCGTCCAGGAGGGCTGGCTCGAGGCGCGCGGCGTCTACGGGCTCTTCCCGGCCAACTCGACCGGCGAGGACGTCGCGGTCTACGCCGACGCCTCCCGCACCGAGACGCGCGCCACGCTCCACGCGCTGCGCCAGCAGGGCGAGCACCGCGACGGCGTCGCCAACAAGTCGTTCGGCGACTTCGTCGCGCCCGTCGGGGTGGCCGAGGACCACGTCGGCGCGTTCGCCGTCACCGCCGGGATCGGCCTTCCGGAGCGGGTGCAGGCGTTCAAGGACGACCTGGACGACTACTCCGCGATCCTGCTCGAGGCGCTCGCCGACCGGCTCGCCGAGGCGTTCGCGGAGCGCCTGCACCAGCGGGTGCGCACCGAGTTCTGGGGCTACGCGTCCGAGGAGGGCGTCACCAACGACGACCTCATCGCGGAGAGGTACGCCGGCATCCGGCCCGCGCCGGGATACCCGGCGTGCCCGGACCACACCGAGAAGGAGACCATCTGGTCGCTCCTCGACGTGGAGGCGAACACCGGGATCGAGCTGACCGAGTCGATGGCGATGTGGCCCGGAGCCTCGGTCTCCGGGGTCTACTACGGCCACCCCGACGCGCAGTACTTCGTCGTCGGCCGGCTCGGCCGCGACCAGGTCGCCGACTACGCCGAGCGCAAGGGCTGGACCCTCGCCGAGGCGGAGAGGTGGCTCAGCCCCAACCTCGGCTACGACCCCGAGGACTGAGCGCGCCCAGGCCGGGCTGTGCCCGGCTCAAGCGCGCTCGCCGGACTCGACGAGCTTCTTGAGGCCGTCGAGCATCGCCTGCCAGTTCTCCTGCGCGTGACCGGCGGCCTCCTCGTCGGGGTTGTTGTCCTGCTCCAGCACGACCTTCACCGAGTCGCCCTCGTCGGTGATCGTGAAGTCGAGCTCGTGGTAGCTCCCCGGCTCGTCCGGCTGGCCGCTCAGCGGGCTGAAGTGGGTCATCCGGAGCGACTTCCCGGGCTCCACGGCAAGGATCTCGCCCTTGTCCTGATAGCCCTTCCCGTCGTACTCGCCGCTCCAGGTGATCGGGCTGCCCGGCTGCCAGTCGGTCTCGACCGTGGCGCCGAAGAAGTAGTCCTTGATCAGATCCGGTGTCGTCAGGGCGTCCCAGACCGTGGCAGGTGAAGCGGAGATCTCGACCTCCGCGGTGGCGATGGTTCCGTTCATGGCCGGTGGGTACCCACGCCGGCGCCGGCCACACGCCGCGGCTCTGGTCGACGTCCTCGGGAGCGCGGCTCATACCGTTTCGACACGACGGTGACACGGCGGCGACAGGCGTCGGCGCAAGATTGCAAGCATGACGAGCCAGCCCGCGCCGGGGCGCCGCGGCTTCCTGCTGGTGGGCGCCGGCGGCCTCGCCGCCGCCCTGTCCGGCTGCGGCTCGGGGAGCGGCACGAGCTCGGCGAGTGCGTCGAGCAGCGCTGCCGCCGCCCCGAGCGAGACCGCGCCCTCGGTCTCGGAGAGCACCTCGGGCATGTCGTCCGCGACCCCCACCGCCGACGACATGCTCGAGGTCCCGGCGGCACCGGACTACCGCTTCGCGAGCCCCCTCGACGGCGACACCGCCGACACCGGCGTCGCCGCCGCCTTCCACCTGGCGCGCACCCTCGTCACGAACCGGCAGTACGCCGCCTTCGCCGCCGCGACCGGGACCGACCCGCCGGCGTACTTCACCGACGGCGCGCCGCCGGAGGGCAAGGAGGACCACCCCGTCCTCGAGGTCTCCGCCGCCGACGCCGAGGCCTACTGCGCCTGGCTCACCGCCGCGGGCGACGGGCTCGCCTACCGGCTTCCCACCGAGGCCGAGTGGGAGGTGGCCGCCACGGGGGCGGGCGAGAACACCACCTACCCGTGGGGCGCCGACGGGCGGCCCTCCTACAGCGGCGGGGTGCTGACGACGAGGTTCACCTACGACGGCGTCCTGGCGGCGTACGCGCTGAGGGAGTACGGCGACACCGAGGTGACCTACGTCGCAAGGTCGAGCAGGGCCGGGGAGAGGGTTGCGCTCTCCTCGGTCCTGTCCGTCTCCGCCGACGGAGGCGTCAGGGGATGGGTCGACCACGAGACCGGCACCGGCTTCACCGACACCGACCTCTACGCCACCCTCACCGCCGGCGGCGGCTACGCGACGCCCGTCGGCAGCTACGCCGACGCGACCGGCGCCTACGGCCACCTCGACCTGGTCGGCGAGGCCAACGAGTGGACCAGCACCGAGATCGTCTCCACCAACGGCGCCGAGGCGGGCAAGACCGTCCGCGCCGTCCGCGGCGGGTCGTGGTACGCGACCTCGCGGAGCTGCTCCACGACGTACCGCGGCGAGGGCCGCGACCCGAGCGGCGGCTACAACAGCGTTGGGTTCCGGGTCGCGGCCGACCGCGCCTGAGCCGGTCGGGTGGGGCGCTCAGACCGGGACCGGGCTCCGTTCGCCCTCCACGTCGTGCGCGAGGTCGGGCTCCGACAGGTGCGGGTAGTACTCCCGCTCGGAGCCGTCGCGCCCGATGGAGGCGGCGATCCGCAGGCCGGCGGCCTCGACGGTCTTGGAGCTCACCCACGCCAGCGCCACGGCGGGCACGGCGACGATGAGGGCGGTCACGAGGAAGAACCAGCCGGACTGCTTGGCCGGGAGCAGGCCGAGGTGGCCGAGGTAGCGCATCACCGGCTCGTGGATGAGGTAGATGCCGTAGCCCAGCCCCCCGAGCGAGGTGAGCGGCTCGACCGTGAGGATCCGCGGCCACGGCCCCTCGTGGAGCACGATGGAGGCCAGGGCGACGGCGATGGCCAGCGCGAACGCCGGGTGCCACATCTCGCCGGCCAGGGTGTCGCCCGGGCGGGTGAGCACCAGTGCGATCAGCGCGCCGATGCCGGTCACGGCCAGTCCGCCGCGCGCCGCGGAGCCGAGCCGCACACCGGCGACGGCGACCACGGCCAGCAGCATCCCGATGCCGAAGTCGGCGGCGCGGGTCAGCGGGCTGAACCACACCGACCAGTTGGCGAGGTCCTGGTGCGTCGCGCCGGCCCAGGTCAGGTAGAGGCCGGTGGCCACGATCAGCAGCACGGGCAGGATCGCGGTCACGGCCAGCCGGCGCCGCGGGCTGGCGATCCGGCGTGCCGCGGCGGCCACGAGCGGGATGCTCAGGGCCACCAGCACGTAGAAGTGGAACTCCACGGCCAGCGACCAGGCGGGCCCGTCGGTCCAGAAGACGTACTGGTCGGAGTAGATGTGGGTGAACGTCAGATGGAGGACGAGGTCCTGCCAGTGGCCCGGCAGCACCGGGTTGCTGATCGCCCAGACGAGCGTGACGACGAGGACGTAGAGCGGCAGCAGACGGGCCATCCGGCGTACGAGGACGGCGCGACCGGAGGGACCGGTCTCACCGTCGGTGGCCGCGCGGACCACCGGCAGCCACAGCAGCAGCCCGGACAGCACGAAGAACATGTCGACGAAGAGGTCGGTGCCGAGCATCAGCTGGTGCGCGGTGCCCGACCAGGGCCACTGCCACGACGGTGGCTGGCGGTTCCACTGGTAGGCGTGGAAGGTGACGACGGCCAGCGCGGCCAGGCCGCGCAGCCAGCCGAGGGGATAGAGGGCTCGGGCGGTCGAGATGCTCATGCCGCGACCTCCTCGAGGACGGGATCGGATTCGGTGCTGCCGGCGCTCTGGGCGGTGCGGGGCGTCACCACCCACTGATGCTCGCCGCGCAGCTGCTTGAGGTGCGCCACCCGGTTCACGAGGTTCTTGGCCTCGGTGTAGACGAGCAGGTTGAGGATCGCGGCCCGGACGAACCACCACGGGTGGCGGCGCAGCTCGGGGGTGGCGAGGCGGTACGCCGCCAGCGTCTGGATCGGCCCGGAGGCGGTGACGAAGAGGGCGATCAGGCCGAAGAGCGGCGACGACATGTCCAGCCCGCCGTCGCGCCAGGCGAGGAAGCCGATGAGCGGCCAGGTGAGGATCGAGATCCAGGGGTAGAGCTCGCGCCAGCCGAGGAGGTAGGTCGCGCCGAGCTTCTGCCGCAGCCCGAGGTGAGGGGAGCGGAGCACCGCGCCGAGGTGGCGGATCGACACCTGGAACCACCCCTGTGCCCAGCGCATCCGCTGGCGCCAGAGCGCCTTCACCGTCTCGGGGGCGAGCTCGCGGCTCACCAGCCCGGGGTCGTTGACGATCCTGCCGCCGGCGGCGAGCACGCGGATCGAGGCCTCGATGTCCTCGGTGAGGAAGGAGCCGCGCAGGCGGATCCGCTCCAGCGCGGAGGCGCGCCAGTAGCCGTTGGAGCCGCCGAAGATGCCGAAGCCGTGCAGCGCGGCGCGCCCCGGGTGGGCGACGGCGTAGATCTGCTCGAACTCGACCGCGACAAGGCGGGCGAGCCCGGAGTCCTCGCCGTTGCGGATCACGCAGTGCCCCTGGACCACGTCGGCTCCGTCGTGGATCCAGCGCCAGGCGCGCGCGAAGGCGCCGGGCATCGGGTGGTGGTCGGCGTCGAAGATGCCGACGACCTCGCCGGTCGCGACCCGCAATGCGGCGTTGACGTTCTGCGCCTTGGAGGTGCTGTCGGGCACCTCGAGCACCGTGAGCCGCTCGTGGCGCTCCGCCAGCTCCGCGAGCTCGGCCTGGACGGGCAGCTCGACCGGGGTGTTGTACGCGAGCAGCACCTGGAGCCCCGGCTCGTAGTCCTGGGCGAGGAAGGAGTGCACGGTTTCGACGATGGTGTCGGCCTCGTTGGGCAGGTACGCCGCGATGACGGCCGTCGCCGGGGGTGCGGGCGTGTCGGGGTCCGCCTCGGGCAGACGCGGCGGGTCGAAGGCGTGCGAGCACTCGGCCCAGATCGAGAGGCTGGTGATGCCGAAGGCCGCCACGATGATCCAGTAGAGGACGCCCGAGACGTCCAGCCCCACGGCGTACAGGCCGACGAGGGCGAGGAAGGGCAGCACGATGCTGCCGATGGTCGCCAGCAGGATCTGGTGGCCCGCCGTCCAGCGCGAGATGCGCGGGGTCCGGCGGCGCAGGTGGTGGCCCGCCTGGCGCGGCTGCAGGTCCCGCTGCGCGAGGGAGTCCTCGGCGGCGACGGCGGCGTGCTCGCCGGCCTCGACGGCGTCCTGCTTGCGCGTGATGGGCGCCCAGCCGACGCCGAGGTCGGTGACGTCGTCGAGGACCTCCATCGCGTGGTAGGCCATCTCCTGGAGCCGGACCGGGCGAGCGGCGGTGTCGTCGTGACGCAGCCGCATGCTGAGCCGGCCGTCGTCGGTCGCGGCGACCACCTCGCCCGCCCGCAGGTGCCGGGTGAGCCGGGTCGCCGCCTCCTGGACGGCGTCGGGGTCGGCCGGGATCGACGCGCTGGCGTCGTCGGGCGCGGCCAGCACAGGCTCGAGCACGGCGACGATCTCGCGGGGCCGCCGCAGCCGCGGGGGAGCGGCGGCGGCCGTGATCACCTGGGTGGGATCGACCACCGAGCCGCTTCCGGGCCGGCCTGCGGGTGGCGGCGAGCTCGGTGGCGGCAGACGGAGGGACGTGGGCACGAGGGACATTGGCAGTTGCCTTCCGAGACGGCGGGGTGTCGACGAGGAGGTCGGGGCGCGTTCTGAGGCCCGGGTGCCCTTCCACCATGCCGAGAACGTTCCAAGGCGTTCAAGCCGAGGCCGTGTGGGAAGGCTCACGGCCCCGATCGCGTAACCCCGGCGAGTCGCGCGACGACCGCCTGGAGGGGCGGCCAGTCCCGGCGGCCCCGACGGGTGACGGCGTACGCGCGCAGCTGGGTGGTGGGCGTGAGCGGTCGCACGGCGATGCCGGTGCGCGGCTCCCGGTCCACGGGGAGGAGCGCGACGCCGCGTCCGGCCAGGATCAGGTCGTCGACCAGCTCGAGGCTGTCGATGCGGTGGACCACCCGGGGCACGAAGCCCGCGAGGGACGCGAGCGTGGTCAGCACCTGCTCGTCCGCGGTGTGGCGCGAGTTCACGATCCACTCCCGGTCCGCGTAGGCCGAGAGCGGCCTCCGGCGCTCGCGGCTGGGGACGCCGACGCCCCATTCGGCCCGCCACAGCGGGGTGGCCTCCTGCTCGGGCCGCCACGAGGCCGGTGCGAGGTCGTAGTCGTAGACCAGCGCGAGGTCGACGTCGTCGCGGGCGAGGAGGTCGAGGGCCTCCAGCGGCTCATGCTCGTGCACCCGGACCTCGATGCCGGGATGGGTTCGGGCGAGCTCGTCGATGGCGGGGAGCAGGGAGCGCCGGATGGCCGTGGCGAACCCGGCCACGCGCAGCACGCCAGCGGGCTCGGCGGCCGGGTCGAGGTCGAGCAGGGCGGCGTCGACCGCCGCCAGGATCGTCACGGCATGGTCGGCGAGCCGGCGCCCCGCCGGTGTCAGCCGTACGCGACGGCCGTCGGGCTCGATGAGCGCGGCGCCGACCTCGCGGGCGAGCGCCGCGACCCCCTGCGACACCGTCGAGGTGGTGGTGTGGAGCTCGGCGGCAACCTCGTGCATCGAGCCGAGGCGGGAGAGCTCGAGGAGCAGACGGAGGCGGCGCAGGTCCATGCCCGGATTCTGCTCCAACCGTCCATGATTGGCGAACGGTATGTGCATGAATATCACGTGGACGCGAACGGATTGGGCCGATTCACTGGTGCGCGTGTCTTCGCCCTCCGCCCGCGCCGGCGCCGCCATGGCGGTCGGGTCGATGCTCTGCGTGCAGCTCGGCCTGGCGGCCTCGGTCGGCCTCATCGACCAGGTCGGCGCCGAGGGGACGGCCTGGCTGCGCCTCGCGTGGGCGGGCGTCCTGCTCCTCGCGATCGGCCGGCCGCGACCGTCGGCGTTCGGCCGC
>NZ_JASGDD010000156.1:0-27534 GCF_047607365.1 Nocardioides sp.
GGCTCGGCGGCGGCGGCCGCGAGCAGGGGGGCCAGCTCGACGCCGTCGCCGCGGCGCTCGCGCCAGCTGCGCAGGCACTCCGAGAGCACCCACAGGCCCATCACGTTCTTGAGGAAGCGGATCGTGCCGTCGAGACCGGCCTCGTTGGTGAAGTCGGCCTGCCGGGCGTCCTCGGTGAGGACCGGCGCGGGCAGCTCCAGCCCGACGAGCGACCACGTGCCGGAGGAGATGTAGGCGAAGGAGTCGGTCTCCGCCGGGACGCCGACCACGGCCGAGGCGGTGTCGTGCGAGGCGACCGCGATCACCGGCACGTCCTGGGCCAGGTCGAGCTCGGTCGCGACCGCCGGAGCGACCCAGCCGACCACCTCGCCCGGGCTGCGCAGCGGGGGCAGGATCGACCACGGGAGCCCCGCGCGCCGGGCGAGGTCGACCGACCACTCCCGGGAGGTGGCGTCGTAGAGCCCCGTGGTCGAGGCGTTGGTGCGCTCGGCGCCCACCTGGCCGGTGAGCCAGTAGCCGAGCAGGTCGGGCAGCAGAAGGAGGGTCTCGGCCGCCTCGAGCGCCGCGGTCCCGGCGGCGGCGAGGAGCTGGTAGATGGTGGTGAACGGCAGGTCCTGCAGTCCGGTGACGGCGTACATCTGCTCGGCCGGGATGGTGGTCCGCAGCCGCTCGGCGACCCCCTTGGTGCGCTGGTCGCGGTGGCTGACCGGATTGCCGAGCAGCCGCCCGTCGCGGTCGAGGAGCCCGTAGTCCACGGCCCACGAGTCGATCCCGATGCCCTGGACCGGCCCGGAGCGGGCGATCCGCGCGATGCCCGCGAGCACCTCCCGGTGGATGCCGACGACGTCCCAGACGAGCTCGTTGCCGAGCATCACCGCGCCGTTGGGGAAGCGGTGCGCCTCGGTGACCTCGAGCCGGTCCGGGCCGACGGCCGCCGCCATGATGCGACCGCTGGTCGCACCGAGGTCGACGGCCGCCAGCCGCAGCTCGTCCCTGCTGGTCATCGCCGCGTCATCGCAGGAAGGCGGCGGCGACGCCGGCGTCGACCGGGATGTGGAGCCCGGTCGTGTGGCTGAGCTCGGAGGTGCAGAGCACGAACACCGCGTTGGCGATGTTCTCCGGCAGCACCTCGCGCTTGAGGATGGTGCGCTGGGCGTAGAACTTGCCCAGGTCCTTCTCCTCCACGCCGTAGACCGCGGCGCGGTTGGCGCCCCAGCCGCTGGCGAAGATGCCCGAGCCGGCGACGACGCCGTCGGGGTTCACGCCGTTGACCTTGATGCCGTGCTCCCCCAGCTCGGCCGCCAGGAGGCGCACCTGGTGGGCCTGGTCGGCCTTGGCGGCGCCGTACGCGACGTTGTTGGGGCCGGCGAAGATGGAGTTCTTCGAGGAGATGTAGACGATGTCGCCGCCCCATCCCTGGTCGATCATCACCCTGGCGGTGGCCTGGGAGACGAGGAACGAGCCCTTGGCCATGACGTCGTGCTGCAGGTCCCAGTCCTTCTCGGTGGTCTCCAGGAGCGAGCGCGACAGCGAGAGGCCGGCGTTGTTGACGACGAGGTCGATCCCGCCGAAGGCGAGGACGGCGGCGTCGACCGCGGCCCGGACGGCGTCGGCGTCCGAGACGTCGACCTGCACGCCGACCGCGACGTCGGCGCTCCCGATCTCGGCGGCGGCGGCCGTCGCCTTCTCCAGGGAGAGGTCGGCGATGACGACGCAGGCGCCGTTGGCGGCCAGCTTCTCCGCGGTCGCCTTGCCGATGCCGCTGGCGGCGCCGGTGACGAGCGCGACGCGGGTGGCCAGCGGCTTGGGCGCGGGCATCCGCTGGAGCTTGGCCTCCTCGAGCGCCCAGTACTCGATCCGGAACTTCTCCGACTCGTCGATGGGCGCGTACGACGACAGCCCCTCGGCGCCGCGCATCACGTTGATCGCGTTGACGTAGAACTCGCCGGCGACCCGCGCGGTCTGCTTGTCCTTGCCGAAGCTGAACATGCCGACGCCGGGGACCAGCACGATGAGCGGGTCCTTGCCGCGGATGGCCGGGGAGTCGGGCGTGGCGTTCCGGTCGTAGTAGCCCTGGTAGTCCTCGCGGTAGCTCACCGCCAGCTCGCGCAGCCGCGCGATCGACTCCTCGACGCTCGCGGAGGCGGGCAGGTCGAGCACGAGCGGCTTGACCTTGGTGCGCAGGAAGTGGTCGGGGCAGCTCGTGCCGAGCGCGGCGAGGCGCGGGTGCTCGGCACTGGCGAGGAAGTCGAGCACGACGTCGGAGTCGTTGACGTGGCCGACCATCGGCCGGTCGGCCGAGGCGATGCCGCGGATGGTGGGGGCGAGCGCGGCGGCCTTCGCGCGGCGCTCGGCCTCGGGCAGCGCGGCGTAGCCCTCGAGGGCGGGGCCGAAGGGCTCCGCCGCGGAGTGCTCGGCGATGTAGGCCGCGGCGGTGTCGATGATCCACAGCGAGTTGGCCTCCGCCTCGTCGCTGGTGTCGCCCCACGCGGTGATGCCGTGGCCGCCGAGGATGCAGCCGACCGCCTGCGGGTTCTTCGCCTTGATCTCGGCGATGTCGAGGCCGAGCTGGAAGCCCGGGCGGCGCCACGGGACCCACACGACCTTGTCGCCGAAGATCTGCAGGGTCAGGCTCTCGCCGTCCGCGGCGGTCGCGATCGCGATGCCGGAGTCGGGGTGGAGGTGGTCGACGTGGGCCGCGTCGACGAGCCCGTGCATGGCGGTGTCGATCGACGGCGCCGCGCCGCCCTTGCCGTGCAGGCAGTAGTCGAAGGCGGCGACCATCTCGTCCTCGCGCTCGACGCCCGGGTAGACGTCGGCCAGGGCGCGCATCCGATCCAGCCGGAGGACGGCGAGGCCGGACTCGGTCAGGGTGCCGAGGTCGCCTCCGGAGCCCTTGACCCACACCAGCTCGACCGGCTCACCGGTGACCGGGTCGGTCTCGGTGCCCTTCGCCGAGGTGTTGCCGCCCGCGTAGTTGGTGTTCTTCGGGTCGGCGCCGAGACGGTTCGATCGAGCGATCAGCTCGGCTGCCGTCGTACTCGTGCTGCTCATGGATTCAGTTCCATCCTGCCTGCGTCCCGCCTACGCGGTCCGCCTCGATTGCTTCCTGGTAGCCGCTGGCGAGGTAGGCCCGCATGGGGTCGACGGGCAGCCCTCGCTCCTCGCGCCATGCGGCGAGGAGCGGTCGGACGTCGGTGTAGAAGGCGTCCATGAAGATCTCGTTGGCGAGGAGGACGTCGCCGTCCTCCTGGGCCTGCGTCAGCGCGTCACGGTCGACGAGCAGCGCACGTGCGGTCATCTCCTGCACGTTGAGCACCGACCGGATCTGGCCGGGGATCTTCTTCTCGATGTTGTGGCACTGGTCGAGCATGTAGGCCACGTCGCTGTCCGGCCCGAACGCGCCGCCCCGGATGCACTCGAAGAGGATCCGGAAGAGCTGGAACGGGTCGGCCGCGCCCACGATGAGGTCGTCGTCGGCGTAGAAGCGGCTGTTGAAGTCGAACGAGCCGAGCTTCCCGAGCCGGATGAGCTGGGCGACGATGAACTCGATGTTCGTGCCGGGCGCGTGGTGGCCGGTGTCGAGGCAGACCACGGCCTGGTCGCCGAGTGCGCTCACCTGGACATACGACGTGCCCCAGTCCGGGACGTCGGTGTGGTAGAACGCCGGCTCGAAGAACTTGTACTCCAGCACCAGGCGCCGGTCGCCGTCGAGGGCCACGAGCGGGTCGTAGATCGCCCGGAGCGACTCGGCGAGCCGGTCCTGGCGGCCACGGAGGTCGCCCTGGCCGGGGTAGTTGGTGCCGTCGGCGAGCCAGATCTTGAGGTCGCGCGACCCGGTCGCCTCCATCACCTCGAGGCACGCGAGGTGATGGTCGACGGCCTTCTGCCGGACCCGCCGGTCGGTGTGGGCCAGGGACCCGAGCTTGTAGTCGTCGTCCTGGAAGGTGTTGGAGTTGATCGTCCCGAGACGTACGCCGAGGTCTTCGGCGTACCGCCGGAGCTTGTCGTAGTCGTCGACCTCGTCCCAGGGGATGTGGAGGGCGACCGACGGCGCCAGGCCGGTGAACCGGTGCACCTGGGCCGCGTCGGAGAGCTTCTCCTCGACCGTTCGCGGCGTCCCGGGCGAGCCGAAGACCTTGAACCTCGTCCCGGAGTTGCCGTAGGCCCAGGAGGGGACCTCGATGGCCTGGCCGTCCAGGAGGGGGGCGATCCGGTCGAACCGTGCTGCCTGTGTCATGTCATTTCGCTTCTGTCGTGCGGGTGGTGGTGCCGGTGGGGGTGCGAGGGATCGAGGAGAGCTGGTCCTCGAGGTGGAAGATCTCCGGCAGCTCCGCGAACCCGGTGTCGGGTGCGTCGTCGCCGAGATCGACGAAGAAGTCGGCCATCTCGGCCTGCCAGCGGGCGTTGACCTCGCGGGCCGCCATGCCCGCTCGGGCGTCGGCGAGCGACGGGGTCTCCAGGTAGCCGATGAGCAGTCCGTCGGGCCGGAGGAAGAGGGAGTAGTTGTGCCAGCCGGTCTCGTGCAGCGCCCGCAGCATCTCGGGCCACACCTCGGCGTGCCGCCGGGTGTACTCCGCGATGCGGTCGGGCTTGACCTGCAGCTGGAAGCAGACTCTGGTCACCGGGAGCTCCTCGTCCGGGTGTGCCTGCCGGGAGCCTGGAGGCAACGTGGGCTCCCGGCAGGCACTGGTCGGATCGGTCAGAAGTTGAACTGGTCGATGTTGTCCTTGGTGAAGACGAACGGGTCGCCGAGGAGGACCTCGCCGTTGTCGCCCACCGTGAAGTCGCCGAGGTCGCCGGCGGAGAACGTGTCACCCGACTTGCCGGTGATGTCCCCGTCGACCAGCGCCTTGGCGGCGTACGCCGCGAGGTAGCCCAGGTCGCCCGGGTTCCACAGGGCGAAGGAGGTCACGGTGCCGTCGGTGACGTAGTCGCGCATCTGGTTCGGCGTGCCGAGGCCGGTGAGGGCCACCTTGCCCTTCGACGAGGAGGTCGAGAGGTAGCGGGCCGCGGCCGCGATGCCGACGGTGGTCGGCGAGATGATGCCCTTGAGGTCGGGGTGCTTCTGCAGGAGCGCGGCGGTCTGGTCGAACGACTTCTGGTCGTCGTCGTCGCCGTAGACCGTGTCCACCAGCGTGATGTTCGGGTGGTCCGCGGCCAGGTCCTTCTTCATCAGCTCGATCCACGCGTTCTGGTTGGTCGCGTTGGCCGCAGCCGACAGGATCGCGATCTCGCCGGAGTCGCCGATCTGCTCGGCGATCTGGTCGACCTGCGTCTTGGCGATGCCCTCGGCGGTGGCCTGGTTGATGTAGAGGTCCCGGCAGGAGGCGTCGGTGTCGGAGTCGAAGGTGACGACCTTGGTGCCCGCGTCGCGCGCCTCGTTGAGGGCGTCGCAGATCGCCTTCGGGTCGTTGGCCGAGACCACGAGCGCGCTGACGCCCTGCTGGGCGGCGGTGTTGATGAACGGCACCTGGGCGTCGGGCGAGGCGGCGTCGGGGCCGACCTCCTCGTAGGTGCCCTTGAACTCCTTGACCGCCTTCTCGCCACCGGCGTCGCTGGTGTCGAAGTAGGGGTTGCCGAGGTTCTTGGGCAGGAAGGTGACGGAGATATCGCCGCTGCCGCCGCTGCCGCCACCCGAGCTGTCACTGTCGCTGCCGCCACATGCGGCCAGGCCGAGGCTGGCGGAGAGCGCCACCGCGACGAGCGCAGCGATCCGCCGGTTGTGGAACTTCATCGTTCTTGTCCTTCTTTCTGGATGCCTGCGGCGACCGCGCGCCGGCGTGAAGTGGGGCGGGAGCCCCGTGACCTGGCCTGGAGCTGCCGAGCCGCCCAGGCGAGGAGACTGGAGGAGAGGACCGAGAGGACCAGGAGGACGCCGATGACGATGTTGATGACGTTGACGGTCTGGCCCTCAAGGCGCATGGCGCTGGAGATGACGCCGATGAGCACGACGCCCGCCACCACGCCGTGGAGCGCGCCGCGGCCGCCGAAGACCGACACTCCGCCGAGCACGACGGCGGCGATCACCTGGAGCTCGAGGCCGGTGGCGTTGTCGCCGCGGGCGCTGCCGTAGCGCAGCGTGTAGTAGACGCCGGCGAACGCGGAGACCGCGCCGCTGATGACGAAGAGCAGGAACTTCGTCCGCTCGACGTCGACGCCGGTGAAGTGGGCGGCCTCGTCGTTGAGCCCGATCTCGTAGATCCCGCGGCCGAAGCCGGAGAAGTGCAGCAGCCAGGCCGACACCGCGAGCAGCAGCACGAAGGGGATCAGGATCATCGGGTAGCTGGTGCCGTCGCCGAAGATGCGCTGCTTGGCGAGGTCGGTCCACCGCTCGGGGAAGTCGGTCACCGCGCGGGTGCCGAGGAGCCCGACGGCGATGCCGCGATAGAGCGCCATCGTGCCGATCGTGACGGCGAGCGAGGGGAGGCCGACGTACGACACCAGGAAGCCGTTGAACGCGCCGCAGACGCCGCCGGCGACGACCGCGACCAGCGCCGCGGCGGGGATCGACAGGCCGCCGTCCTGGTGGAGCACGCCCACGAGCACGCTGGACAGGCCGACCACGCTCGCCACCGAGAGGTCGATCTCGGCGGTGATCATGACCATCGCCATGGGGAGCGCGATAAGCAGGATCGGCGCGATGTCGAGGAAGAGGTAGTAGAGCGTCAGCGGGCCGTCGAAGTTCGGCACGTTGCCCAGCGAGTAGAGGTAGACCACGAGAAGCAGCGCGATCACCGCGAACTCGCGGGTCAGCAGCGCCCGGCGCCACAGGGGCTTGGAGTAGGACGCGTACGTCCGCGGCGCGGCGGGCCGGTCGGGGTGGAGGAGGGTGGTGCTCATGCGGGGCCCCCGTTCGAAGCGGAGCGAAGCGAGCATTCGGATGGGGTGTTCATGCGTGGGCCCCCGTTCGAAGCGGAGCGAAGCGAGCATTCGGATGGGGTGTTCATGCGTGGGCCCCTGACGTGGTGGGTACGGCCTCGTGTCGGGCCTGGTCGCGGGCGGCGACGAGCTGGCGCTCCTGACGGGCCGCCAGCACCCGGTCGAGGACGATCGCGGCGATGATGAGGGCGCCGACGACGGCTCGCTGCCAGAAGTCCGAGATGCCGACCATGGGCAGCGCGCGGTTGATCGTGATGAGGAGGATCGCCCCGAGGGCGGCGCCCCAGACCGTGCCCACCCCGCCGGCGATGGCGACACCGCCGATGACCGCGGCGCCGACGGCCTGCAGCTCCATCCCGGAGCCCGCCCCGGAGGAGACCGTGCCGTAGCGCGCCGCGTAGACGACCCCGGCCAGGCCCGCGAGGGCGCCGCTGAGGACGAAGGCGACCAGCACCCGTCGTACGACCGGAAGGCCGTAGAGCGTCGCTGCGTCCGGGTCGGAGCCGATCGCGTAGAGCTCGCGACCACCGCGCGCCGTGCGCAGGTAGTAGCCGACCGCCGCCATGACCAGGAGAGCGATGATCATGACGACGGGGATCGAGAGGATCTCCTGGGTGCCCAGCTGGTTGAATGCCCGGGGGAAGTCCGAGGCGTTGACCCGGTCGCTGCCGGCCCAGCTGAGGAAGATGCCGCGGTAGACGTAGAGCGTGCCGAGGGTGATGACCATCGCCGGCACGCGGCCGTAGGCGACCAGCACCCCGTTGACCAGGCCGAGCACGCCTCCGAAGGCGAGCGCGACGAGGAAGACCACGACGATCGGCAGGTCCGGCGCGGCGATGAAGACCTTGCCGGTGAGGTACGCCGTCAGCCCCAGCGTCGAGCCGACGGAGAGGTCGACGTTGCGGGTCATGATCACCACCGCCTGGCCCACCGCGAGGATGAGCAGCAGCGCGGGGGTGACGAGCAGGTTCCGCCAGCCGTCGGAGCTGAACACGAACCCGCTGCTCTTCAGCGTGGTCGCCACGACGAGGAGCACGAGCACCGCGCCCACGGCGATCTCGCGGGAGCGCAGCATCGTGCCGAGCACGCGCGCGGCGGTCGACTGCGCGCTCGGCTCGACGAGCAGCGTGTCGCTCATGCCGGGACCCCCGTCTTGCCCGTGTGGTCCGTCTTCTCCGCCTGGGCGCCGGTGCGCGTCGCCGCCCGCATGACGTTCTCGGGGGTGGCGTCGGCGCGGTCGATGTCGGCGGTGATCCGGCCCTCGCAGACGACGAGGACGCGGTCGGCCATGCCGAGCACCTCGGGCAGCTCGCTGGAGATCATCAGGATCGCCAGGCCCTGGCCGGCCAGCTCCGAGAGCAGCCGGTGGACCTCGGCCTTGGTGCCGACGTCGATGCCGCGGGTGGGCTCGTCGATGATGAGGAGCGTGGGCCGGGTGGCCAGCCACTTCGCGATGACGACCTTCTGCTGGTTGCCGCCGCTCATCGTGGCCGCGTGCATGTCGAGCGCGGAGGTCTTGACCTCGAGCGTCGCCGCCCAGGGGCCGGCCGCGCGGTTCTCCGCCGCCGACGTCAGCAGCCCGGCCCTCGAGAGACCGCGTCGGATGACGGAGCCGATGTTGCGGGCGACCGACTCGTCGATGACCAGGCCCTGCTTGCGGCGGTCCTCGGGGATGAAGGCCATCCCGGCGCGGATGGCGGCCCTCGGGTTGTGCGCGGGCACCCTGCGCCCGAGCAGGGTCACCGAGCCCTCGTCGTACCGGTCGACGCCGAAGACGGCACGGGCGACCTCCGAGCGCCCGGCTCCGACGAGACCCGCGAGGCCGACGATCTCGCCGGCACGGACCTCGAAGGAGACGTCGTGGAAGACGCCGGCGGCGGTGAAGCCCTCGACCGCGAGGACGACGTCGCCGATCTCGGCGGGGGTCTTGGGGAACAGCTCGGCGACCTCGCGGCCCACCATGCGGGCGACGATCGCGTCCACGTCGGTCTCGGCTGTGCGGTCGGTGGAGACGTAGGCGCCGTCGCGCATCACGGTGATCGTGTCGCAGAGCGCGAAGACCTCGTCGAAGCGGTGGGAGATGAAGACCAGGCCGCGGTCCTCGTCGCGCAGGCTGCGGGCGATCGCGAAGAGCCGCTCGACCTCGACGCCGCTCAGGGCGGCGGTGGGCTCGTCCATGATGAGGAGCGTCGCGTCCAGCGAGATGGCCTTCGCGATCTCGATGACCTGCTGGTCGGCGATGGAGAGGCCGCGGGCGGGGCGGCGGGGGTCGATGTGGACGCCCAGGCGGCGGAAGAGGGCCTCGGACTCGGCGTACATCCGGCCGTAGTCGATCCGCCGGCCGCGGCCGAGCGGCTGGCGGCCCATGAAGATGTTCTCCGCGACCGAGAGGTCCGGGAAGAGCGTCGGCTCCTGGTAGATCACGGCGATCCCAGCGGCCTTGGAGGCCGCCGTCGAGGAGAAGTCGACGTCCTCGCCCAGGAAGCGGAACACGCCGCCGTCGCGCCGGTGGACGCCCGCGACGATCTTCACCAGCGTGGACTTGCCGGCGCCGTTCTCGCCGACGAGCGCGTGGATGGAGCCGCGCTCGACCACGAGGCTGCCCGAGCGGAGAGCCGTCACGGCGCCGAAGGACTTGACCACGTCGCGCAGCTCCAGGACCACCGGGGCCTCTGCCGAGTTCGGCATCGATCTACTCCTTTGAAACGTTTCAATACAACGGAGCGACCGTATGTGACTGCCATCACATCCGTCAACTACTTCTGCTACTCGGTGAGTCGTGAACGTTCCAACCGGGCGTTGACACGGTGGCATTGAACCGTTTCAATATGCGTTCAATCGGGTAGCCGCATCGCGCACGCTGCCACCGCGACACGTGGCGGCTGGAGTGACACCTGCGAACCGTCACCTCGGGCGCGAATCGTCGCGGTGACACGCTGCGGACACCGTGCGCCAACCAGAGACGAGACCCACGGGGCGGAGGGGGAGCATGGCCGGCCACTCACCCTCGGTGTCCGTCAAGGACGTCGCCGCGGCCGCCGGGGTCTCCATCGGCACCGTCTCCAACGTGCTCAACCGGCCCGACCGCGTCGCCGCCCCGACCCGGGACCGGGTCGAGCGGGCGATGGCCGACCTCGGCTTCGTGCGCAACGAGTCCGCGCGCTCCCTCCGGGCCGGGAGCACCCGCGCGCTGGCGTACGTCATGCTCGACGCCGGGAACCCCTTCTTCACCGACGTCGCCGAGGGCATCGAGCGCGCCGCCGAGCATGCGGGTCTCTCGCTCTTCCTCTGCAACAGCGGAGGTCGCGCGCGGCGCGAGGCGACGCACGTCGAGCACCTCGAGCAGCAGCGGGTCCAGGGCCTCCTCATCACGCCCGTCGACCCGGAGAGCCGCACGCTCGACGCCATCGCCGCGCGCGGGATGCCGCTGGTGATCGTGGACCGGATCCGCAAGGGGCATCAGTTCTGCTCCGTCGCCGTCGACGACGTGCTCGGAGGCCGGCTGGCCGTCGAGCACCTGATCGACCAGGGTCATCGGCGCGTCGCGCTGATCGGAGGGCCGCTCAGCATCGGCCAGGTCGCCGACCGCTTCGAGGGGGCGCGCGCCGCGTGGGCGGAGGCCCGCCTCCCCCCCGACGACCTCGTCGTCATCGTCGTCGAGACGCTGACGGTCGCCGAGGGCCGCCACGCCGGCGAGCGCCTGGCCGGACTGCCCTCGGGCCGACGGCCGACCGCCGCGTTCTGCGCCAACGACCTCGTCGCGCTCGGCCTCCTGCAGCAAGCGACCGCCGCCGGCCTGCGGGTCCCCGACCAGCTCGCGATCGTCGGCTACGACGACATCGAGTTCGCCGCGGCCGCCGCCGTCCCGCTGACCTCGGTGCGCCAGCCGCGACAGGAGCTGGGCCGCGTCGCCTCCGCGCTCGTCCTCGACGAGGCGAGCAATCCGGGACACCAGCACCAGCAGATGATCTTCACGCCTGAGCTGGTCGCCCGGGCCTCGACGCTCGGCTAGGTGTACCCCGGGGCGCGTCGGCCGCATTGACCACTAGTGGTCATCTCCGGAATTCGTCGCGGGACACCCGGCGAATTTCCGGAGATGACCACTAGCGGCGGCTCCGGAAGAACTCCTCGAGCAACGCCGCCGACTCCTCCGCGCGCACGCCGGAGACGACCTCGGGGCGGTGGTTCAGCCGCCGGTCCCGTACGACGTCCCAGAGACTCCCGACGGCGCCGGCCTTCTCGTCGAAGGCTCCGAAGACGAGCCGCGCAGTCCGGGCGAGGACGGTGGCGCCGGCACACATCGTGCACGGCTCCAGCGTCACGACGAGGGTGCAGCCCTCGAGCCGCCACTCGCCGACGGCACGGGCGGCCTCGCGGAGGGCGACCACCTCGGCGTGGCCCGTGGGGTCGCCGGTGGCCTCACGGAGGTTGCGTCCGACGCCGACCACGTCGCCGTACGGGGAGAGGACGACGGCGCCGATGGGGACGTCGCCGGTGGCGAGGGCCAGTCGCGCCTCCTCGAGCGCGAGGCCCATCGCCTCGGCGTCGGACAGGTCGGACAGGCTCACGCGTTGGTGAGGCCGACGGCGTCGTCGAAGAGCTCGCCGAAGCCGACGCTGCGGGCGATCTCGGAGAGCACCTCGTCGGGGTAGAGCTCGTCGTCGTCGAGCAGCTCGTCGATGAGCGCGCCCATCTCCATCGCGGAGAATCCCAGGTCGGCGAAGATCCCGAGGTCGCCCGCGGGGGCGACGTCCTCGTCGTCGTCGGGGTCCGGGAGGCCGAGGAAGTCGACCACGGACTCCGCGAGCGCCCAGTCCTCGGCGGCGGTCACGTCGGAGAGCAGCAGTCGCACCGTGGAGCCGACGACGCGGCACACGATGAAGAAGTCCTCGTCGACGCCGATGAGGCCGACCGCGCCGCCGTCGCCGGGGAAGCGGCGCAGCGCCCCGGCGATCGAGTCGACGTCGTCGAGCAGGCTGTGGGCGAGCTCGGCGACCTGCCAGACGCCCTCCTCGCGATAGGCGGCGAGCGCGAAGTCGACGCCGTCGGCCTCGCCCGCCGCACCGCCTCCCGTCACCATGCGACCAGCCTCGCAGACTGCCGGGACGAAACAAACCCCTATTGCCCTCGGCCTGCCGGTTCCCACCGTCGCGAGCGGCGTCAGACGGGTAAGCCGGCAAGGCGGAGTGCCGAAGGCGGGCCGGAGGCCCGTCGAGGTGCGACAACGCCCGTCTGACGCCGCGCAGCAGGTGGGAACCGGCAGACCGGGGGCTACTGTGCGGTCATGCATACCGTCGTCGTGGACCACCCGCTCGTCGCCCACAAGCTCACCACCCTGCGCGACGAGCGCACCGACTCCCCGACCTTCCGGCTGCTGGTCGACGAGCTGGTGACGCTGCTGGCCTACGAGGCGACCCGCGAGGTGCGGGTCGAGCCGCACCCGATCGTGACGCCGGTCGCGCCGATGACCGGCACCAAGCTGACCTCGCCGACGCCGCTGGTGGTGCCGATCCTGCGGGCCGGCCTCGGGATGCTCGACGGCATGATGCGCCTGGTCCCGACCGGCGAGGTGGGCTTCCTCGGCATGGCGCGCAACGAGGAGACCCTCGAGGCCGTCACCTACGCCGAGCGGCTGCCCGGGGACCTGACCGGTCGCCAGTGCTACGTGCTCGACCCCATGCTCGCGACCGGTGGCACGCTCGCCGCCGCGATCCGCTTCCTCGTCGACCGCGGCGCCGACCACATCACCTGCGTGGTGCTGCTGGCCGCTCCGGAGGGGCTGGCCAACCTCGAGGCCGGGCTGGCGGGGGTGGAGGTGCCGGTCACGGTCGTCACCGCCGCCCTGGACGAGCGGCTCAACGACAAGGGCTACATCGTCCCGGGCCTCGGCGACGCCGGCGACCGCCTCTACGGGCTGGCCCACTGACGGCTGGGCATCGGCCCCGCCCCGCGCGTTAAGAGGTCGCGCGGGTAGGGCGTCCGTCGCGAGCGGCGTCTCGGTGCGTGCCCGGCAAGGCGGAGGCCCGTCAAGGGGTGACAACGCCGCCGGGTGCGTGCCGAGGCGCCGCGCAGCAGGACGCCCGCCCCGCGCGACCTCTAAGTGCTGGTCAAACCAGCCCCAGCCGCCCGCATGAGAGCCTTCACCAGCAGTTATCGCCCCGGCGGGCGACGCGGCGGCCCCGGCCGATCAGCCGAGCGGGATCTCGGCGAGCGGCTCGTAGCGCGGCTTGCCGCGGCGGCCTTGGCCGAGGTGCGACCGGACCAGGGTGATGGCGTCGACGGTCCAGGCCGGGCCGTCGTAGGAGTCGAGGATCCGGACCCATCGCGTCACATCCACGCCGAGGCCGAGCCGCGCGAGCGTGACATGCGGGCGGAAGCGGCCGCCGTCGACCGGCACCCCGGAGGCAGTGGCGCCGCTGCGCGCGCTGAGGGCCAGCTGCGACAGCGCACCCTCGGGCGCACGGACCCCGGCCCACAGCACCTTCGCATCGGCCACCGACGGGAAGGCGCCTCCCCCGCCGAGCGACGCCTCGAACCGCGTACGCCGGCCGGCCGACTCGGCCAACCGCTCGGCCCAGTCGTCGACCGACTGCTCGGAGCACTCCGCCGAGAAGGCGAGCGTCACGTGGAACTGCGAGGCATCGGTCCACCGGAGCGAGCCGTGCTCACGGCGTACGTCGAGGAAGGAGTCGAGGTGCTCGACGACGTCGGGGGGCGGGACGATCGCGGCGAAGACCCTCATAGCACTCAGACGACGGTGGTGCCGAGAAGGTTGCCGATGCCCCACGTCACGAGCATCGCGAGCACGCCGCCGGCGACGTTGCGGAGCATCGCGCGGCCGGGGCTCGCGTAGCCGAGGCGGGCCGACGTCCAGCCGGTCAGCGCGAGGGCCGCGGCGACGGCGAGGACGGTCGCCCAGACCCGGCCGCCGGCCGGCAGCATGATCGTGAGCAGCGGCAGCAGCGCCCCGAGGGTGAAGGAGAGCGCCGACGCCGCGGCCGCCGACCAGGGGTTGGCGACGTCGTCGACGTCGATGCCGAACTCGAGGTTCGCGTGCACCCGCAGCGCGTCCCACTCGGTGAGCTGCTCGGCCGCCTCGCGGGCGACCTCGGTGCTCAGGCCCCGCGACTCGAGCATCTCCCGCAGCTGGTCGAGCTCCTCGGCGGGCATCCGCTCGAGGTCGTGCCGCTCGGCGGTGATGAGCGCCCGCTCGGCATCGCGCTGGGTCGACACCGAGACGTACTCCCCCGCCGCCATCGACAGGGCGCCCGCGACGAGGGCGGCCACGCCGGCGATGAGGATGTCGCCGCGATCGGCGGTCGCGCCGGCGACGCCCATGACGATGCCGGCGACCGAGACGATGCCGTCGTTGGCGCCGAGGACGCCGGCGCGCAGCCAGGTGAGCCGGTTGGACAGACCGTCCCCGGTCTCCATGTCCCCGTGCTCGTGCTCCCGGGCCGCCACGTCGGTCACAGGACCAAACTAGTGGTCATCTCCGGAGATTCGTCGGGGGTGGCCCGGGTCTGAACGGAGTGGCCCCCGCGTGCGTGCTGCGCAAGGCGGAGGAGCGAAGGCCCACGAATTCCCGGAGATGACCACTGGTCGGGCTGGTGAGTGCCGGCCTGCCCCAGGGGCCAGGCCGGCACTCACGAGGCGGGGTGGGTCAGTTGGTGACCTTGACCACCGTGGTCGCGAGCTGACTGCTGCCGTCGGAGTGGTCGAGGATCCCGTACGACGTCCCGGCCGGTGCTCCGCTCCACGCCAGCGACACCGTGCCGGTCCCGCCGACCGTCGCGGTGGTCGGCGCCGACGCCACGGTCAGGCTCCCGGTGCCGGCCGGCACGACCCAGTCGTCGATCGAGAACTCGTGCGTGCCGCTGACCTGCCAGCCGTGCACCGCGAGGGTGTAGTCGCCCGCCGCGGGATCGATCAGCTCGATCAGCTCGTCGGTGCCGCCGTTGGTGCTGGACGCCACGACATCGCCGCTCGCGTCGAGCAGGTAGAGGTCGAGGTCGTCGTCACCGGCGGCGGCGTACTCGATCCGCCAGTAGGACGTGTCCCCGATCGTCACCGGGACCTCGGTGACGCCGCCGGACGCGTCGTCGGAGGTGCCGAACGTCTGGTCCGGGTCCTGCTTCACCGAGCCGGTGAGCGGGGTCGACGCGACGAGCCCGGACGGGACCGGTGTGTAAGTCCCGTCGTAGCCGAACTTCACCGGCACGTCGGCCGTGCCGCTCTCGCCGGAGCCGGTCACCGACGAGGGGGCGCCGATCTTGGCGCCCTTGACGGCGATGGCGCTGTTGACCGTGTAGCCCGACCCCTTCCAGGTGAGGTTGCCGAAGCGCCACTCCCCGGCCGGCGCCGCGCCCTTGTTGGCGATCGTCACGGTGAACGAGGCGGTCGCGCCGGGCGCCACCGTGAGCTTCGACGGGCTGACCGAGACGGAGTAGCCCGTGGGCGCCTCCTTGGTGTCGGCGCTGACCTTGATGGTCTTGTCGCTGACGTTGGTCACCGTCCGCTGCACCGTCTCGGAGCCGACCAGCGACGAGATGCCGATGGTCGCGAGGTTGAGGTCCTCGGTGCGGGTCGGGACGCCGGCCGCGGCGAGGCTCGAGCACGTGGCCGAGGCGTCGGAGAAGATCGCCGGGGCCGCGTCGCAGTAGAAGCCGAGGTAGTCGTTGAACCCGGCGTCGTAGACCAGGCCCGGGTCGAAGAGGCCGGGCCTGTCGACGACGCCCGGGTCCACCTCGCCGGCACCGCGGTCGAACGGGCCGGCCTTGGTCTTCCGGTCGTTGTCGGTGATGTCGAGCGACGCGGTGGTCTGCAGCGCGGACTTCGCCTCGGCGGGGGTCCAGTCGGGGTGCGCCTGCTTCACGAGGGCGTAGATGCCCGCGATCTGCGGAGCCGACATCGAGGTGCCCGCGATGGCCTGGAAGAGCTCGCCCTGGACGAACCCCTCGTCGGTGTAGGGCGAGGCGCCGGCGACGATCTGGATGCCGGGGGCGGCGATGTCGGGCTTGATGATCGACGCCGCCGTCGGGGACTCACCGCGGGAGGAGAAGACCGTCACCGAGGGCGCCTTCCAGGGCTGCTCGGTGATCTCGGTCGTCTTGACGATCGCGGCGGTGGCCCTCGAGCCGGTCCGGTGGATGTAGGCGGTGATCTGGTCGCCGACCTTCTGGTCCACGTGGACGGTGGGGACGAAGAACGTGTCGGTGAAGAGGTTGTCCTGCTCCGGGTCGTCGACGTTGGCGAGGATCATGCCCACGCCGCCCGCCGTCGACACGGTGAGGCTCTTCTCGACGCGGCCGTTGCTGCCGCGGTGGCAGATGACGACCTTGCCGGTGACCGACGCGGTGAACGCAAGGTCGGGGAGGCACAGCTTGTTGCCGAGGTCGGCAGCGTCGACGATCGGCTTGCTCGGCAGGGTCGCCGTCACGGAGGCGCCGGTGTAGGTCTTGCCGTTGCCGAGCTTGATCGTGCCCCGGTAGAACCGCGGCTCGGTGCTCGCGGCGACCGAGGTCACCCACGGGCTGTCCGACGGACCGCCGATCGTCTCCGCGGTCGGGCCGGAGTTGCCCGCGCTGACCGAGGCGAAGACGCCCGCGTCGGCGGCGAAGAGGAACGACACCGCGTCGGGGCCGAGCAGGTTGGCGCCGCCGCCGATCGAGTAGTTGATCACGTCCACGCCGTCAGCGACGGCCTGGTCGATCGCGGCCGACAGGTCGGAGCTGAAGCCGCCCTGGTTGCCGAGCGCCTTGTACGCGATGACCTGAGCACGCGGGGCGATGCCGGTCGTGGTGTCGACGTAGCGGCCCTGGATGTAGGCCTTGACGCCCGCGTCGCCCGCGGTGGTGGAGGCGGTGTGGGTGCCGTGCCCCTCGTCGTCGCGGGCCGAGACGAACTCGTCGGGCTCGGCGCCGGCGTTCGCGCGGTAGGTCGCCGTCTCGTCACGGGCGCCGACCAGCTTGTTGTTGCAGGTGAAGGGCTTGTCGTCGGCGTTGGCCGCCGTGTTGCCGAACTGGCAGGAGTCGCCCGCCAGCGCGGGGGCCGCCGGGAAGGTGCCGTCGTCGGCGAAGCTCGGGTGCTCGGGCCAGATGCCGGTGTCGATCACGCCGACCAGCACGCCCTCGCCGTCGATCCCCTCGTCGTAGGCCTCGCCCTTGCCGGTGAGGTCGAGGAACTGCTCCTCGGTCGGGACCTTCCCCTCCTTGCCCGGCCGGTACGACGGCGCCTTGCCGCTCGGGGCCTTGCCATGCTTCGCGTGGCTGGTCGGCAGCTGGGTGGTGTGGCGGTCGTGCTTGACGGACGCCGCCTTGGTGAGCACCGGCGCCGTGGTCGTGGCGCCCTCGGTGCCGTCGAGGGTGCGCAGCTCGTCGGGGACGACGGCGGCGACCTTCGGGTCGGCGGCGAGCCGCAGCGCGGCGGCGTGGTCGGCCGACACCGCGAAGCCGTTGGCGGCGACGCTGAGGTCCTGGGTGACCGCCGACGTGGGCACGTCGGCATCCTCCAGGATGGCGTCGTGGTCGGCCTCGATCGCCTTCTGGGCCTTGCCGGCGTCGGCGGTGGCGAGCTGGTCCTTGGTGAACTTGCCGAGGAGCGGGTCGGACTTGAGGAGCACGACGTAGGCGTCGTACTCGCTCTTCTCGACGCTCTTGCCGAGGCCCAGCGAGGAGACGAAGTCGCCCTGCTTGTGGGTGAGGGGCGCCGCCGAGGCGGCCGGGGTGAGGGCGGGCACGATCAGCGCCGCGCCTCCGAGGGTGGCCGCCGCGAGCGCGGCGACGGACATGCGTGTGTTCACGAATTCTCCCGAGCGAATCATCCGTACGGCGCGGAAATGCAACCGCACGATGACCCGGACTCTGCCAGTCGTCCGGCAGGAGCGGGGTCACCGTGCGGTAACGATTTGTGCGCTCAGCGCACGAGCGTCACAGGCCCAGATCGCGGCCGATGAGCTCCTTCATGATCTCATTGGAGCCGGCCCAGATCTTCGTGACGCGGGCGTCGCGCCAGGCGCGGGCGACGCGGTACTCGTTCATGAAGCCGTAGCCGCCGTGGAGCTGGACGCAGTGGTCGAGCACCTCGGACTGGACCTGCGAGGTCCACCACTTGGCCTTGGACGCCTCGACGTGGCTCAGCTCGCCCTTGCTGTGCGCGAGCACGCAGCGGTCGAGGAACGCCTCGGAGACCTCGATCTGGGTGAAGAGCTCGGCCAGCAGGAACTTGTTGTGCTGGAACTGGCCGATGGACTGGCCGAAGGCCTTGCGGTCCTTGGTGTACTGCAGCGTCTCGATGAGGATCTGCTTGGCGTGCGCGAGGTTGGCGACCGCGCAGGAGAGCCGCTCCTGCTGGAGCTTCTGCATCATGTGGATGAAGCCCATGTTGAGCTCGCCGATGATCTCGTTGTCGGTGACGCGGACGTTCTCGAAGAAGAGCTCGGCGGTGTCGGACTCCTCCATGCCGACCTTGTCGAGCTTGCGGCCGCGGCTGAAGCCCTCCTTGGTCGCCTCGATCGCGAAGAGGGTGATGCCCTTGGGGCCCTTCTCCGGGTCGGTGCGGACGGCGGTGATCACCAGGTCGGCGGAGAAGCCGTTGGTGATGAAGGTCTTGGAGCCGTTGATGACCCACTCATCACCATCACGCGTCGCGGTCGTCTTCAGCGCCGCGAGGTCCGAGCCGCCGGACGGCTCGGTCATGCCGATGGCGAGGAGGATCTCGCCCGCGGCGACGCCGGGGAGCCATCGCTCCTTCTGCTCGGGGGTGCCGAGCTCGTTGATGTAGGGCGCCGTGATGTCGGCGTGGATGCCGACGCAGGTCGGCAGGGCCGCGTTGACCTTGGCGAGCTCCTCGGCGAGGACGGCGTTGAAGCGGAAGTCGCCCGCGCCGCCGTACTCCTCATCGAGGGCGAGGCCGAGGAAGCCGTTCTCGCCGGCCTCCAGCCAGAACTCGCGGGGCAGTGCCTTGTCGGCGATGTACTTCTCGCTGTTCGGGATCACCGAACGCTCGAGCCACTGACGCACCGAGGAGCGGAAGTCCTCGTGGTCTGCTTCGTAGATGTCGCGCTTGAGAGCCATGGGCGCGAGTCTACGCCACCAAGTTACCCGTCGGTAACCCGCGTTCCGGGGGTTCCGGGACGCGGGTCACCGACAGGGATCGGACGGGGGTCCTGCCCGGTCTCAGCGCTGCCGGACGGTCAGGAAGACGCTGTCCGAGGAGGCGAGGAAGTTGGTCGTGGGCACGTAGGCCACGCTCACCGTCCGCCGCTTCGGCCCCGTGGCGCCCTTCGCCCGGCGAGGCGCGATGACCTTGAGGACCGCCTTGCCGTCGACCAGCGTGGCGCGGTAGGTCCGCTTGCCGAGCTTGACCAGGACCGTGCCGGTCGGGACGGCGCCGGCCGGCGAGGCCACCGCGACCGCGAGGTTCACCTTCGCGCCGGGCCTCTTCCAGGACTTGGCCAGGTGGGCGGTGGTCGTCGTGGCGAACGCCGTGATGCCGACCGTGGCACCGCCGGGCGTGACCACCGTGGTCGGGTCACCGGCGGAGTCGACCGTCGTCAGGCTGGTGACGTCGACCTTCGCCGTGCCTGCCTTGAGCGCCTTGAACGTCGCCGTGACGAGCAAGGTGTCGCCCTCCGCGCCGGGCGAGGAGCCGAGCTTGGTGTGGACCAGGCGGACGGAGCCGCTTCCGGTCGTGACCGAGTCGCTCCCCGTCGTACCGCCGTCGGTGCTCGTGGAGACGAGCTCGACCGCGGACGGGTCGAAGCCGAGCGACAGGTCGTAGGCGTAGAGGTCGTCGGCCGACTCGTCGACCGTGACCGAGAAGGTCTGGCCGGGCTTCAGCGTCGAGGCGGTGGAGCCGACCGTCACGCTGCCGTCCCCCGGGGCGTCGGCGTCGACGCCCGGGCCCGCGTAGGACTCGCCGGCCAGGGCCGGGTAGAGCGAGGGCGTGGTGCGGGCCTTGGTGAGCTGCTCGAAGGAGTAGCCCAGCGAGATCAGGTCGCCCTCGGAGTAGTCGCGGCCGAGGAACTCCAGGTTGACGTTGGCGTTGGCCGCGGCACCCGAGGAGACCTCGCTCGCGTTGTCCTGGCCGGCGGGCACCGTGATCGCCGGCATACCCGTGTTGGGGCTGAGCCGGAGGTTGGTGGAGTAGGTGCCGTAGGTCGTGGTGGACGGGTAGATCACCGCGTCGAGGTCGGTCTGGTCCATGTAGGCGGTCAGGTAGGCGGAGCCGTTCTGGATCAGGGCGGTGTGCGTGCCCGGCGAGTCCGACGTGCCGATCCAGCTGTCGTAGGTCGACTGCGTGACGGCGTTGCGGCTGGTGTAGACGCTGGCGTACGACGGCACGTACCTGCCCGACGCGATGATGTCGGCCAGCGAGCGGTTGGTCACGTCGGGGTCGAGGTGGTTGGCGATGTAGACGTTGAGATCGTGCTTGAACTCGTTGGTGCTGCCGCTGCCCTCGTTGAGGATCTTCGAGATCGTCACGCCCGTGGTGGAGTCGGCCGGGATGGTCGACGGGTCGATCTCGTCGACCGTCGCGCCCGCCGCGCGGAGCGTCGCCACGGCGTCCAGGAAGATCCGCCGGGCGGCGATCTGCGCGGCGCTGGTGGCGGTCGACGCCGGAAGCATCGAGGTGAAGTAGGCGAAGTGCTTGCCGGCGAGCGACCCGTCCTCGAGGTACGACGTGTAGGACTCCGGCAGCTGCGCGTCGGTGCCCGACGTGGCGGAGTCGGCCGCATCCGTGCCGACGACCGCGTCGAGGGCGACGGCGATGTCGGAGACCGAGCGGGCGATCGGGCCGCCGGTGTCCTGGCTCAGCGCGAGCGGCACGATGCCGTCGCGGCTGGTCAGCCCGACGGTCGGACGGAGCCCGACGAGCTGGTTGTAGCTCGACGGCACGCGGATGGAGCCGCCGGTGTCGGTGCCGAAGCCGATGGCGCCGAGGTTGGCCGAGATCGAGGCGCCGGTGCCGCCGCTGGACCCGCCCGCCGACTGCGCGGTGTTGTAGGGGCTGGCGACGTACTTGCTGCTGCCCGCGGCCGACCCGGCGCTGAACTGCGAGACGAAGCCGTAGGCGAACTCGTCCATGCTGGCCTTGCCGAGGATGATCGCGCCGGCGTCGCGCAGGCCCTGGACCATCGTCGCGTCGGTCGCGGTCTGGTTGGTCTCCCAGCAGCCGCAGCCCGCCGAGGTCGGCATGTCGGAGGTGTCGTAGTTGTCCTTGAGCAGGATGGGGATGCCGTCGAGCATGCCGGTGCCGTGGCCGGCCGTCTTGCGCGCGGCGTCGCTGGCGGCCGCCGCGGTCAGGGCCGCGGTGCTGGTCGTGATGATCGAGTTCAGCGCGCGGCCGGTGCCGGAGGTGTCGACCACGGTGGCGTCGTAGGCCGCGATCCGGTCGAGGTAGTCCTGGGTGAGCTCCACCGAGGTGATCACGCCGGCGTTGAGCGCCTTCTGCATGTCGAGGGCGCTGGCCTCGACGAGGTCGAAGGAGCCGTCGTCGTAGATGACCTTCTGCGCCAGCGCGGCGAGGTCGGAGACGGTCAGGGTGCCGTCGCCGTCGAGGTCCGCCGCGGCGACGCCCGACCAGCCGCTGCCCGTGGAGGTGGTGCCCAGCGCCGCACGGACCAGGTCGAGGTCGGCGGAGGTGATCTGCTGGTCGCCGGTGAGGTCGCCCTCGGTGTAGAAGGGCGCGAGGTAGGCACCGCTGTCGGAGGTGCCCGCCGGGTGGGCCTGGTCGGTCACCTCCGCCCGGGCGGGCGAGGCGACGGCGAATCCGGCGGCGCCGACGGCGAGCGCCAGGGCGGCGGCCGTCAGGCGGGTGGGGTGGGGGGTCATGACTGCGCTGCTCTCTTTCGCGAGGGAGCCCGAGAGGACCCTGCAAAGTAAAGAGCGGAATCGTTTCGGCAGCGTGTCGGTGCGACTACGGTCCCACTCAGCGCGCTGTGAGCGCGCTGAGCTCCGCGAGCGCGGAGCGCAACGGCTCCGGGGGGACGACGGGGCGGCGGTCGTCCCGGCCGACGAAGACGTGGACGAAGGTGCCGTGGGCGACCGCGCCGGCCGCCGCGCCGTCCTCGGCGCGGAAGATGCCGATGCCCCACGTCACGGCCCGGTTGCCCAGGCGGTCGACCCGCAGGCCGAGGGTCAGGGCGTCGGGGAAGGCGATCTCGCGGTGGTAGTGGCAGGCCGACTCGGCCACCACGCCGATGACCGGGCCGCCCTGGATGTCGAGCCCGTGCTCGACCATCCAGGCGTTGGCGACGGTGTCGAAGTAGCTGTAGTAGGTGACGTTGTTGACGTGGCCGTAGATGTCGTTGTCCATCCACCGGGTCTGCAGCGCCATGTGGTGCGGGTAGTCGGCGAGCGCCGGCGGCTCCGGCCTGGCCGGCGGCGTGCCCTGCGGCCCGCTCACCAGATGCTCACGGCCTGCTCGAAGATGCTCGCCAGCTCGTCCTCGTGGATCGGGGCGGGAGCGTTGTCGAGGAGCCGGCGCTGCGGCGCGGCGCCCTCCACGAGCGCGGGTACGTCGTCGGCGGTGTAGCCCACTCCGGCCAGCCCGTTGGGGGCGCCGACGTCGCGCATCAGCGCGGCGAGCGTCTCGGCCACGGCGTCGCCGGCCTCATCCGCCCGCGACTCGACTGCCGGTGAATCGGCCCAGAGGGCGTCCATCGGGACAGGTTGACCAGCAGTCAGCTCCCTGGCGAGAGTCGGGTCGAGGAGTGCCGCTCCGAGGAGGTGGCGCGCGGGGGCCGTCGGCGCCAGGAACCGGAAGGCCGCCGGTGCGTTGACCGCCACCGCGAAGCCGTGCGGCACGAGCGGGATCTCCTGCGGGTAGCCCGGGGGGCGGTAGTCGCGGACGCGGCCGGCGACGGCGTACGCCATCGCGTGGGGGGCGTGGACGCCGGCGTTGCCGAAGGCGATCCCGGCCAGCGTGGCGGCCCACATCATCTGGTGGCGGGCCTGCTCGTCGCCCGCGACGGCGTCGCGCAGGTGGCGGCCGATGAGGGTGAGCGCCTCGCGGCAGCCGAGGTCGCTCCACGGGTTGGCGCCCTGGCTGGCGGGGCGGCTCGTCGCGGGCACCGGCGCGTCGCGAGCGGTGAACGGCCGCGCGGTGAGCGACTCGAGCGCATGGCAGAGCACGTCGAGGCCGCTCGCGGCGACGACCGCGGGCGGCAGCGTCGCCGTGACGCGCGGATCGACGATCGCCTCGGTCGGACGCAGGGCGGGCGAGGAGACCCCCGTCTTGGCGTGCCTGCTGAGCAGGTCGAAGATCGCGATGCCGGTCACCTCGGAGCCGGTGCCGGACGTGGTGGGGCAGGCGAGGTGCGGCTTGAGCGGCCCGGGGACGGCGCGGGCGCCGCCGATGGGCGCGTTGACGTAGTCGATCAGCTCGCCGTCGTGCGTCGCGAGCAGGTTGGCGATCTTGGCGGTGTCGATCACCGACCCGCCCCCGAGCGAGACGAAGGCGTCCGGCCGCGCCTCGCGCGCCCACGCGACCGCGGTCGCGAGCGACTCGTCGGTCGGCTCGACGGCGACCTCGTCGAACACCGTCACCTCGAAGCCGGCGGCGGTGAGCGAATCGTGGACGCCCAGGTCGTCCAGGCACTCGCGCACGCGCGGGTCGGTGACGAGGGCGACCCGCCGGACGGCGTACGGCGCGAGGCGGTCGGCCACCTCGCGGAGGGCACCGACGCCGAAGGTCACCCTCGACGCGTCGACGGTGTAGGCCGACTCGGATCCGAGGTCGTGCTGGCACGTCATGGCCGCGACGTTACTCGGTGCCGGAGACCCGCCGGGCGCCGTAGGGTGCCGGGCGTGGACGCGTTCGCAGCACTCCTCGCCGAGGTTGACGACGCCTTCACGCGGACCGGCGCCGCCACCCCCGCCTGGCCCGATCCGCACCCTGATCGCGAGCCGCTCGAGGAGCGAGTACTCGCGGTGCCTGGATCCAGGCAAGTACCAGATCCTCGCGGCCCGCGTCGACGCCTGGGTGGACGTGCTGACGGCGCGCGGGATGGCGCATGCCGAGGAGGTGCCGGCGAGCACGTGGGCCGGAGTCCGTCGCGCCGATCGGCCCGAGCGGATGCTGCGGGTGACGCCGCGCGCACCCGGCGCCGTCCGCCTCCTCGTCGCACCGAACGTCGTCGACGGGGGACCCTTCGGGATCGAGGTCGGCGTCGAGACCGAGGCCGACGGCACGGTGCTGATCGATCTCCTGCCCGGCTGCGGCTGCGACGCGTGCGACGACGGCTCGGCACCTCTCCTGGAGATGCTCGACGAGCGGATCCTCGCGGTGCTGTCGGGCGGGGTGACCCACGCCCGGTCCGGGTCGTCCTCGGCCACCCGGAACCGCGATGGCTGGAGGGCCGGCGGCGACGCCGATCCGGACGCATGGCTCGATCCGGCGCGAGAGGTGCCCGGCGTGACGAGGTGGATCGGGCCGGCGTGGTGGCCGGCCTGACGGTCACCGGCTACTCGTGCACCTCGACGTGCTTCGGGAACAGCAGGGCGGTGAGCAGGAGCAGGAAGGTGAGGGCGCAGGCGACCACGAAGACAGTGTGGATCGCGGGCGCGAGGACGTCGGCGGGGACCTGCTCGAGGCTGGCGGGGACGGAGCCGGTGCGGTCCTTGACGATGCCGTTGGCGACGGCGCCGAAGATCGCGACGCCGACCGCGCTGCCGACGCTGCGGGCGAACATGTTCGCGCCGGTCGCGACGCCGCGCTCGGACCACCGGACGCTGGTCTGCGCGGCGACGACACCCGGGCTGACCAGGAAGCCGAAGCCGAGGCCCATCACGAAGGTGGGCACCGCCACCCACCACACCGCGCTGTCCGCGTCGACGGTGAGGAGCAGCAGGCCGCCGGCGACGGCGAGCGAGGCGCCGAGCAGCACGGTGGCGCGGAAGCCCGCGGAGAGGTAGACCCGGCCGGCGTTGCTGGCCGAGAGCGGCCACCCCATGGTCATCGCCGCCAGCACGAGGCCGGCGACGATGGCGCCGGTGCCGAGGACGTGCTGGGTGAAGAGCGGGACGTACGACGACAGCCCCAGCATCACCAGGCCGACGAGGAAGCTCCCGGCATTGGCGCCGTTGAGGACGCGCCGGCGGAACACCCACAGGGGCAGCACCGGCTCGGGCGCTCGGGCCTCGACGTACGCGAAGGCGGCGAGGAGGACGGCGGCGACGGCGAAGATCGCGATGCCGGTCGTGGAGTCCCAGGCCCAGCGCTGGCCGCCCTCGAGCAGCCCGAGCAGGAGCAGCACGCCGCCGCCGGTGAGCAGGGTCGCGCCGAGGACGTCGACGCGGTGACGGGTGCGGGTGAGCGACTCGTGGAAGTCGCGCTGGATGAGGAAGGCGGCGACCAGGCCGAGCGGCAGGTTGACGAAGAAGATCCACCGCCACGAGACGTAGTCGGAGAAGACACCACTGAGTGTGGGGCCGATGACGCTGGCCGAGGCCCACACCATCGCGATGTAGCCCTGCGCCTTGGCGCGCTCCTCGAGGGTGTAGATGTCGCCCATGATCGTCATCGCGGTCGGCTGGACCGCACCGGCGCCGAGCCCCTGGACCGCGCGGAAGACGATGAGCGGGACCATGCCCCACGCCAGGCCGCAGAGCAGCGAGCCGACGACGAAGAGGCCGATCCCGACCAGCATGACCGGCTTGCGGCCGACGACGTCGGCGAGCTTGCCGTAGATCGGGACGGTGACCGCCTGCGCGAGGAGGTAGACCGAGAAGAGCCACGGGAACTGGGCGAAGCCGCCGAGGTCGTCGACGACGCTCGGCACCGCCGTGGCGAGGATGGTGGAGTCGATCGCGACGAGCCCGACGCTCAGCATCACACCGAGCAGGACCGGTCCGCGGTCGCTGCGCAGTCCGACGGAGCTGCGCGAGACCGTGCCGCTGCTCACGGCGTGCTCGTCGAGGTCGGCGACGCGGCGGCCGTCGTGGGCGGCGCCGATGTCGTGCCGGCGCTCGGCGACGCCGACGTCGGGGTGGCCGACGGCGAGCCGCTGAGCTCGGCCGTCGGGGTGGCGGACGGGGTCGAGGTGCTCGTGCCCTCCGCGGACTCGGACGCCTCGGCCGACCGCGTCGACGACGCGCCGGCGGTCGCCGAGGCCGTCGGCGTACGGCTCGGCGAGGCGCTCCGCGCGGGCGTCGGCGTCGACGACGTGGTCGGCGTCGTCACGGCGGGCGTCGCGTCCTCCGCCGGCGGCCGCACGAAGATCCACACGACCAGCGTCGCCACGAACACCAGGGCCAGACCCACCGTGGAGGGGCGCGGCGCCTTGGCCGGCCAGTGCCGTCCCTCGTCGGTCATGCGCCCGCGCCCGTCGGCTCGGTCCCGGTCGGCTCGCTCGCGGCGAGCTGCGCGGCGACCCGGATGCCCTCGGCGCTCAGCGCCTCGGTGATCAGGCCGCGCAGGATCCGGCCGACGTCGAACTGCCGCCCGGGCAGCGTCCGCGCGACCACCCGCACCTTGAACTGGTCGACCTCGATCGACTCCACGCCCATCACCGAGGGTTTGTCCAGGAGCAGCGGTCGCAGGTCGGGGTCGCGGAAGGCGGCCGCGCACACGTCGCGGAGCACGCCCGTCACCCGGTTGACGTCGACCTCGACGGGGATCGGGACGTCGATCAGCGCGCGGGCCCAGCCGCGCGAGAGGTTGGTGACCTGGGCGATCTGGCCGTTGGGCGTGATTACGACCTCGCCGGCAGACGTGCGGACGGTGGTGATGCGCAGGCTGACCTCCTCGACCGTGCCGAGCACGGGAGCGCCGATGCCCGCGACCGAGACCCGGACGAGGTCGCCGTAGCCGTACTGCCGCTCGGCGAGCAGGAAGAAGCCCGCGAGGAGGTCCTGCACGATCCGCTGGGCGCCGAAGCCGACGGCCACGCCGACGACCGTGGCGGCCGGGACGATGGCGCTCAGCTCGAAGCCGAGGGCCTGGATCACCTTGACGGCGGCGAGGATGTAGCCGACCACGACGAGGACCCACGAGATCACCTGGATCAGGGCGTGCTTCCGCTTGGCCTCCTCGGAGCGGACCAGGCGGTCGACGCCGTCGCCGGCGACGTCGATCCGCTCGACGGCGTGGTTGCCCAGCCACGTGACCGTACGGGCGAAGAGCACCGAGCCGGTGACCCAGAGCACCACCTCCAGCCCCGACCCGCGCGCCCACCGGCTGAGGTCGTCGGCGGCGTCGGTGGCGAGGACGATCACCTCCTCACCTTAGAGGTCGCGCGGGTAGGGCGTCCGTCGCGAGCGGCGTCTCGGTGCGTGCCCGGCAAGGCGGAGGCCCGAAGGCGGGCCGGAGGCCCGTCAAGGGGTGACAACGCCGCCGGGTGCGTGCCGAGGCGCCGCGCAGCAGGACGCCCTACCCGCGCGACCTCTTAGCGATCTCACCTCGCCCCGCTGAGCGCCGACCGGACCTCCGGCGCGAGGAGGGGCGCGAGGAGGGGCGCGACGACTCCGAGACGATCTTGAACAGTCGCGATATATCGTGATACTGTCGTGGCGAGCTAAGGATGAAAGGAGCTCACCATGAACACCGAACGATTCGACTCATCGAGCAACGACGAGAACGACGAGCGCCCCGGGCGCCGCGGACCCCGCCCCGGCGGCGGACGACGCGGCCCCCACGGCCCCGGCCCCC
>NZ_JASGDD010000157.1:0-5891 GCF_047607365.1 Nocardioides sp.
CGGTCCGCGCCGTCCCCGCCGCCGCGCTCCCGGCGGTGGCGGCGCAGGCCGCCGACGGGGTGCCCCTCCACGTCCACCTCTCCGAGCAGGTCAGGGAGAACGCCGACTGCCTCGCCGCCCACGGCGTCACGCCCACCCGACTGCTCGCCGACCACGGCCTGCTCGGGCCGATGACGAGCGCTGTCCACGCGACGCATCTCACCGACGAGGACATCGCGCTGCTCGGCGAGGCGGGGTCGTTCGCGTCGTTCTGCCCGACCACCGAGCGTGACCTCGGCGACGGCATCGGTCCGTCCCGCCGGCTGCGGGAGGCCGGCGCGACCCTGACGCTGGGCTCGGACAGCCACGCCGTGATCGACGCGTTCGAGGAGATGCGCGCGCTCGAGCTGGACGAGCGGCTCGCCGGGCAGGAGCGCGGCCACTGGAGCGCCGCGGAGCTCCTCGCCGCGGCGACCGCCGACGGCCAGCGCAGCCTCGGCTTCGCCGACGCCGGCGAGATCGCACCAGGTCGGCGAGCCGACCTGGTCACCCTCGACCTCGCCTCGCCGCGCACCGCCGGCACGGGCGGCGACGAGCACACGGCCGTCTTCGCGGCCGGCGGCGCGGACGTGACCCGCGTCATGGTGGACGGCCGCGTCGTGTTCGGCGGCGACCACGCCGCCGTCGGTCGTAGTCTCGGTGACGTGCAGGTGAGGATCTGGTCGGCATGAGCCTGGTCATCACCAACATCGGCGAGCTGGTGACCAACGACCCGGCCGCCGGCGACGGTGCCGATCCGCTGGGCGTACGCCGCGATGTGGCGGTGGTCGTCGAGGACGACCGGATCGCCTGGATCGGGGCGGCGGCCGAGGCACCCCTCGCCGACGCCGACGAGGTGGTCGACGCCGAGGGCCGGGCGGTGCTCCCCGGCTTCGTCGACAGCCACAGCCACCTCGTCTTCGCCGGCGACAGGTCCCGCGACTTCGAGGCCCGGATGGCGGGGGAGTCCTACGCCGCCGGAGGCATCCGGACGACGGTGGCCGCGACCCGTGCCGCCTCCGACGAGCAGCTCGCCGCCGGCGTACGACGTCATGTGACCGAGATGCGGCGGCAGGGCACCACGACGTGTGAGATCAAGTCCGGCTACGGCCTGACCGTCGAGGACGAGGCCCGCGCCCTGCGCATCGCCGGCGGGTTCACCGACGAGACCACCTTCCTCGGCGCCCACGTCGTCCCACCCGAGTACGCCGAGGACCCGGCCGCCTACGTCGAGCTCGTCACGGGCCCGATGCTGGAGGCCGCGGCGCCGCATGCCCGCTGGATCGACGTCTTCTGCGAGCGCGGCGCCTTCGACGAGGACCAGGCCCGCGCGATCCTCGCGGCGGGCGCCGCCGCCGGGCTGGCGGGCAGGCTGCACGCCAACCAGCTCGGGGAGGGCCCCGGCGTCCTGCTCGCCGCCGAGCTCGGCCTGACCGCGGTCGACCACTGCACCTATCTCACCGACGACGACGTCGACGCGCTGCGCGAGGCCGGCACCGTCGCGACCCTCCTGCCGGGCGTGGAGTTCAGCACCCGCCAGCCCTACCCGTCGGGCCGCCGGCTGCTCGACGCCGGCGTCACCGTCGCGATCGCCAGCGACTGCAACCCCGGCTCCTGCTACACCAGCTCGATGCCGTTCTGCATCGCGCTGGCCGTGCGGGAGATGGGCATGACCCCCGCCGAGGCCGTCCACGCCGCCACGGCCGGCGGCGCCGCGGCTCTCGGCCGCTCCGACGTGGGCGCCCTGCGGCCCGGCTCCCGCGCCGACATCGTGCTGCTCGACGCCCCGAGCCACGTCCACCTCGCCTACCGACCGGGCGTGCCCCTCATCTCCGCCGTATGGATCGGCGGACGGATCGACAACGTCGTCGCCCCGAAGGAGAAGGAATGACCACCACCACCCGCACCGAGCGCACCGTCCTGGACGATGCCCGGGACCAGCTCGCCGAGGCCGTGAAGATCCTCGGCCTGCCGGCCGATGTCCACGCCATGCTCGCCGAGCCCCGTCGCGAGCTCAGCGTCAGCATCCCGCTGCGCCGCGACGACGGGTCGATCGAGGTGCTGCGCGGCTACCGCGTCCAGCACAACTACTCCCGCGGCCCCGGCAAGGGCGGGGTCCGCTTCGACGACGCCGTCGATCTCGACGAGGTGCGGGCGCTCGCCATGTGGATGACCTGGAAGTGCGCCCTCCTCGACGTGCCCTACGGCGGCGCCAAGGGCGGCGTGCGGATCGACCCGCGCCGCTACAGCATCGCCGAGCTGGAGCGCGTGACCCGGCGCTACACCTCCGAGATCGCGCCGATCATCGGCCCGGAGATCGACATCCCCGCGCCCGACATCGGCACCGATGAGCGCACGATGGCCTGGATGATGGACACCTACTCCGTCGGGCGCGGCCACACCGTCCTCGGGGTGGTGACCGGCAAGCCGATCGCGCTCGGCGGCTCCCAGGGCCGGGCCGCCGCCACGTCGCGCGGCGTCGTCGCGGTCTCGCTGGAGGTGCTGCACCACCTCGGGATCCGCCCGGAGGGTGCGACCGCCGCGGTCCAGGGGTTCGGCAAGGTCGGCCGCGGCGCGGCCCGCTTCCTCGCCGAGGAGGGCCTGCGGGTCGTCGCCGTGAGCGACGTCGACGGCGCGATCTCGCACCCCGACGGTCTCGACCTTCCCGCCCTCGAGGCGTACGTCGACGAGACCGGCAGCGTCGTCGGGTTCCCCGGCTCGAGCCCGATCAGCGGCGAGGAGGTGCTGGCCGCCGAGGTCGACCTGCTCGTCCCGGCCGCCGTCGAGGGCGTCATCCACGCGGGCAACGCCGAGGCCGTCCGGGCCCGGGTCATCGTCGAGGGCGCCAATGGCCCGCTCAGCGCCGACGCCGACCGCATCCTCGGCGAGCGCGGCGTCCTCGTCGTGCCCGACATCCTCGCCAACGCCGGCGGCGTGGTCGTCTCCTACTTCGAGTGGGTCCAGGCCAACCAGTCCTACTGGTGGACCGAGGCCGAGGTGAACGAGAAGCTCGTCGACCGGATGACCCACGCCTGGCGCGACGTCCTGGTCTACGCCACCGAGCGGCACCTCTCGCTCCGGCTGGCGGCCACCTGCATGGCCGTCGAGCGGGTCTGGCGGGCGCACGAGGTCCGGGGGCTCTATCCGTAGGCAGGTACAAAGGGTGGGGTGACCCGCTTCAGCGCCAGCAACCAGTCGGCCGCCACCATCCACGCGCCCCGCAAGGAGATCTGGGCGGCGCTGACGGACCCCGAGCTGCTCCCGAGACTGACGCCCTACCTCCAGCGGATCGAGGTGGCCGGCGACCGCTGGACGTGGCACCTGTCCAAGATCCCCCTGATGGGCGCGTCGATCGGCTCGACGTTCACCGAGGTGATGACGTTCGAGGAGCCCTCGCTGATCCGCTACGAGCACGATCCGGCGAGGTCGGAGGAGAAGACGTCGGTCAGCGGTGAGTACCGCCTCGAGGAGGTCCCCGGCGGCACCCACGTCTCCATCAGGCTCTCGGTCGAGGCGGAGCTGCCGTTCCCACGCGCGATGCGCCGGCCGGTCGAAGGGGCCATGGGCGTGGTCATGGGTGGCATGGGCAAGGTCTTCGGCCGCAACCTCCTCAAGCACCTCGGCGCGTCGTGAGGATCCTCGTCCTCGGCGCGACGGGGTACGTCGGCTCGCGACTGGTGCCGGCGCTGCTCGCCGCGGGCCACCGGGTGGTCGCGGCATCGTCCTCGGTCCCCGATCCCGACCGGTTCGCCTGGGGCGCCGAGGTCGACTGGGCACGCTGCGACGTCACCGACACCGACGCGGTCCGTGCCGCGCTCGCCCAGGGCGGGCAGGGCGTGGAGGGCGTCTGCTACCTCGTGCACTCCCTCGACCAGCGGAGCTTCTCCGACCGCGACCGCCGCGGCGCGAGCGTCCTCCGGGACGCCGTGCGCGAGACCTCGGGCGTCCGGCGGATCGTCTACCTCTCCGGTCTGGTGCCCGGGGTTCCGGAGGACGAGCTCTCCGCCCACCTGGGCTCGCGGCACGAGGTCGAGCGGATCCTCGCCGAGGCACAGCGCCCGGACTGCTCCGTGCTCACGCTGCGCGCCGGCGTCGTCGTGGGCGCCGGCTCGACGTCGTACGAGGTGATCAGGCAGCTCGCCTCCCTGCTCCCCGTCCACCTGCTCCCGCCGTGGCTCCACCACCGCGTCCAGCCGATCGCGATCTCCGACGTGCTCCGCGCGATCGTCGAGGGGTTCGGCCGGGACGCGGCGAGCGGCGTGCTCGACATCGGCGGCCCCGACCTCGTCAGCTACGCGACCCTGCTCGCCGAGTGCACGCGCGCCGCCGGCCTCCGCCGGCTGCGGATCCCGGCCGTCAACGTCCCCACGCCGCTGGCGGGACTCGGCGCGGCCGTCGCCGTCGCCGCGCCCTTCAACACGGTGACCGCGCTGATCGCCAGCCTGCGCCACGACATGGTCTGCCGGCCCGGCCACACCTGGACGCCCCGCGACGGCGTTCCGCCGCTCGCCCTGCGCGAGGCGCTGGCGCGATGCCGGGAGCCCGCGGGCAGCGTGCCGGAGGCGCCGCTGTCGTCGGACGCCGCGTGGACGCGCGTGCGCGCCCCCGTCCTCGACGAACTGCACGCCCCCGCGGCGCTGCGGGCCGGCGTCAGCCTGGCGCTGCACCGGGCCCGGTCGCTGCTGCGCTGAGCACTTCTCGGGCCGACGTACGTTGGGGGCATGACCCGCCCCCTTCGCATCGGCGTTCAGCTGCAGCCGCAGCACGCCGACTACGCCCAGATCCGCGACGCCGTACGCCGGGCCGAGGAGCTCGGCGCCGACGTGATCTTCAACTGGGACCACTTCTACCCGCTCTACGGCGACCCCGACGGCAAGCACTTCGAGGCATGGACGATGCTCGCCGCGTGGGCCGAGCAGACCACCCGCGCCGAGATCGGCTGCCTGGTGACCTGCAACTCCTACCGCAACCCCGAGCTGCTCGCCGACATGGCCCGCACCGTCGACCACATCAGCGACGGACGGCTGGTGTTCGGGATCGGCTCCGGCTGGTTCGAGAAGGACTACGCCGAGTACGGCTACGACTTCGGCACCGCGGGCGGCCGGCTCGACGCCCTCGGCGAGGCGCTGCCGCGGATCGAGGAGCGGTGGTCGAGGCTCAACCCGCTCTCCACCCGCGACATCCCGGTGCTCATCGGCGGGGGAGGCGAGAGGAAGACGCTCAAGCTGGTCGCGCGGCACGCCGACATCTGGCACTCCTTCGTCGACGTCGACACCCTGGCCCACAAGCTCGGCGTCCTCGCCGGCCACTGTGAGGCCATCGGCCGCGACCCGGGCGAGATCGAGGTGTCGGTCGGCGTCCAGGACGGCGACCTCGACAAGGCGAAGGCTCTGCGCGACGCCGGCGCCGAGCTGATCACCGTCGGCGCGACCGGCCCCGACTACGACCTCTCCGCCCTCGAGAGGTTCATCGCCTGGCGCGACGCCTAAGGAGACACACCCTAGGATCGGGGGCGTGCCTCAGTTCGGTCGCCTGTCGAAGATCCACCTGCTCGCCGCGATCCGCGACTACGGCGCCGCCGGGCTGGACGAGACGCGGGAGCGCTTCGGGATCGACGAGGACGCGGACGTCATGGTCGTCGAGCGCGGGAAGCAGTACGACGCCCGGGTGCTCGTCCTGACGGCGTACGAGAAGGCGATGGGGGAGCGACTGGGCGCCGCCGACCTGCCCACCGACCTCGCCGGTCTCCTCACCAGGCTCGAGCTCACCGTGATCAGCCGCCGCGAGCTGGTCGCCGCCGAGACGCTCAGGGCCGCCCGCGGGCGGGTGCCCGGGACGCCGCGGACCCCACGAGCGGCCCGCGTGCCCGCGAC
>NZ_JASGDD010000158.1:0-31828 GCF_047607365.1 Nocardioides sp.
CGGCGGCGGGCTCCGGGCGGGGCCCGAACGGCGCCCGGCCGACGGCCTCGCGCACGGCTGCGCGCTGCTCGGGCTTGGAGGAGACGGCGCGCGCGAACACGGCCTCGCCGATGCCGGAGACCGGGATGCCGAGACCGGTGGCGTTCTGCACCGTCCACACGCCCGTGCCCTTGGAGCCGGCGGCGTCGAGGATGACGTCGACCAGCGGCCGTCCGGTCGCCTCGTCGACCTGGCCGAGCACCTCGGCGGTGATCTCGATGAGGTAGGACTCGAGGTCCCCGGAGTTCCACTCGCGGAAGATCCCGACGATCTGGTCGACGTCATACCCTCCGACGCGGCGGAGCAGATCGTAGGCCTCGGCGATCAGCTGCATGTCGGCGTACTCGATGCCGTTGTGCACCATCTTGACGAAGTGCCCCGCGCCGTCGGTGCCGATGTGGGTGACACACGGCTCGCCCTCGGCGACCGCCGCGATGCTCTCGAGGATCGGGCCGAGCGTCTCCCATGCCTCGGCGGAGCCGCCGGGCATGATCGACGGGCCGCGCAGCGCGCCCTCCTCGCCGCCGGAGATGCCGGTGCCGACGAAGTTGATGCCCCGCTCCTTGAGCTCGCGCTCGCGGCGGATGGTGTCGTGGAAGTCGGCGTTGCCGCCGTCGACGATGATGTCGCCGGGCTCGAAGAGATCGGCGAGCTGCTCGATCACGGCGTCGGTCCCGGCGCCGGCCTGCACCATGACGATGGCCGTGCGCGGCGAGGTGAGGGACGCGGCGAAGTCCTCGATCGTCGTGGACGCGACGAACCCGAGGTCGCCGTGCTCGGAGAGCAACTCCTCGGTCCGTGCGGGAGAGCGGTTGTAGACCGCCACCGTGTTGCCGGTGCGCGAGGCCAGGTTGCGGGCGAGGTTGGAGCCCATCACCGCCAGGCCGACCACGCCGATGTTCGCCTGCTGACCGTCACCGTTGTCGCTCATGGGGTCCAGTGAACACCCGGCCGGAAGCGGTCGGGCGCCGCTGGGGAGTCGGCGGGACGTCAGCGAGACGTCGGCGAGACGTCAGTTGGTCTTGCCCTGGGCGTGGGCGGCGCCACGCTGCAGGTTGGACGCGCTGGCGGGGCACGACTCGTCGGTGTCGAGCGGGTTGCGCGACGTCGTACGCGGCTCGACCTGGGTGGTGCCGTAGCGGCACTCGGACTCCTTGCTCGCCATCAGCTCGAGCTTGAGGGAGCCGCCGCTGAGCAGGTCCTGGAGCACGTTGATCCCCTTGCCGTAGCCCGACACGATCGCGCGCAGCTGGGCGTCGTGGCTGGTGAAGAGGCGCAGGAAGCTCGACGCGGTCGGGAGGTAGCTCGGAAGCACCTTGCCCCAGTCCTCGATGAGCGACTGCACCTGCGTCAGCTGCCCGGGGGCCTTCTCCAGCTGCTGGGTGAGCTCGGGGTCGTAGTCCTTGAGGAAGGCGGCGAACTTCTTGGCCGAGGTGGCGAGCGCCTCGATGTCGTCGGACTCCGACAGCGGCACCTGGATGGCGGGGCCGGCGTTGTCGATGAGGCCCTTGGTGTCGGGCAGCGCCTCCTGCAGCGCCGCGAGCACCTGGTCGCCCTGGTCGACGATCTGGCCGATCTGGTCACCGGTGCCGTTGAGGCCGGTGGCGAGCTCGGTGAGCAGCGTGTGCAGCTTCGTGGTGTCGATCTGGTCGAGCACGCCGCTCACCGCGACGACGGTCGCGCCGAGGCTGGTCGGGATGTCGGTGGCGGTGCCGGGGATGACGCTGCCGTCCTCGAGGTAGGGACCGGCCGTGGTGGTCGGCTGGAAGTCGACGTACTGCTCGCCGACGGGTGACAGGCTGCGGACCTCGGCGTGCGAGGAGGCGGGGATGTCCCAGTCGCCGTTGAGCGACACGACCGCCTTGACGCCGGTGGAGGTCAGCTGGATGTCGGTCACCTTGCCGACCTTGACGCCGCGGTACGTCGCCTCGGAGCCCTTGTAGAGGCCGCCGGTGCCGCTGAGCTCGACGGCGACCTTCGGCGGCCGGCCGGTCAGCGGGAGGTCGAGGACCTGCGAGAGGAGGTAGGCGAGCGCGACCACGAAGATCACGATCACGCCGACGAGGCTGAGGTAGAGCCGGTTGGTGAAGAGGCTGCGGAACATCAGGAGGTCGCCTTCCTGCCGAGGAGGCCCCCGACGAGGCCGCCGACGACCCCACCGAGGCCGGAGCTGCTGCTCGATCCGCCCGTGCTGCTGCTCGAGCCGCTGGTCAGGCTGCTGGTCAGGCAGGCGGGGTCGAGCGGCAGCGTGATGCAGTCGAGGATGCCTCCGCCGCTGCCCGAGCCGCTGCCGGAGCCGCTGCCGCTCGAGGTGCCACCGAGCAGCGTGCTCGGGTCGAGGTCGAGATCGAGCTCGATGTTGAGGTAGTCGTTGGGGATCACGTCGTCGATGGCCGAGCCGAGCGCCTTGAGCTGGTCGAGCGAGGTCTCCCAGTCGTCCTTGTTGGCGGCGAGCTCGGCGAGCACCGGCTCGATCTCCTTGATCGAGCCGAGCAGGTCGTCGCGAGTCACGCCGACGGTCTCGTTGGCCTGCGCGGCGAACTTCTTGACCGCGGCGAGCAGGGCCGTGAAGTCCGGGGTCTCGGCACGGAGCACGTCAGCGGCGGGCTTGATCTGGGTGAGGGCCTTGTTGATGGTCGCGGTGCGGGCGGCCAGCGTCTTGGAGGTCGCGTCCAGGGCGTTGAGGGCGTGGTCGATGGTGGTGGTGAGCGAGTTGGCCGTCGCGAGGAACGTCGAGGTCTGGGTGAGCAGGTCCCGGACGGTCTCCTCACGTCCGCCGAGGGCCTTGTTGAGCTCCTCCGTCACCGTCTGGAGCTGTGCCAGGCCGCCGCCATTGATGAGGAGCGACGCCTCGGACAGGGTGTCCTCGACCGTCGGTGCGGTGCTGGTCTCGGCGGTGCTGAGCTCCTCGCCGGTGTGCAGCAGCGTGCCGGAGGACGGGTTGGTCACGTCGATGAAGAGCTCGCCGAGCGGCGTGGTGTAGCGCAGCCGCGCGGTGGCGCCCCGGCGCAGCTCGGCGCTGGTGCGGACCACCACCTGGGCGCGGGCGTGGAAGTCCTTGGCGCCGACCTCCATGACCTTGCCCGAGTCGACGCCGTTGACCTTCACCGAGGCGCCCTCGGCGAGGTTGAGCGCGTCGTCGAAGTCCATCGTCAGCTTGATCGTGTCGCCGCTCACGCCCTTTCCGGGCAGGGGCATGTCCTTGAGGCTCGTGCCGCACGCGGACAGCGTGCCCACCATCAGCAGGGCGAGGGCGGCGACGGCGTGGCGGCAGTGGCGGGTCATCAGCTGCCTCCCAGCTTGATGCCGAGCAGGTCGCTCAGCCCGCTGATCAGGTTGGCGAGCGTCCCGGTGCCGTCCAGCGTCTCGCAGAGGTTGAGCGGGAGCGCCTCGCAGATCTGGGTGAGCTGGCCGCCGAGCGGCGCGAGCACGAGCGGGTCGATCCGGCCGGGCAGCCAGCCGTTGTGATCGGCGCGCTCGAGGTTGTTGAGCGCCACCGGCAGCAGCTCGAGGCTCTCGTTGATCTGGTCCGACTTCGTGCTGAGCGACTTCATCAGCGTGGTCGAGGAGCTCAGCGCCTTGACGATCTGGTCGCGGTTGTCGGTGGAGAACTGCGCGACGTTGGTGACCACCTGGTCGAGGGAGCGGAGGGCGGAGCGGAAGTCCTCGCGCTGGTCGGCCAGCATCTGGCTCGCCTCGGAGACCTGGGAGATGAACTCCTTCTCCGTGGCCTTGTTGGCGGTGACCTGCTGGGCCAGCGTGTTGAGCGAGCTGAGCAGCTTGGTGAAGTCCTCGGTCTGCCCCGAGAGCGTGTCGGCGGCGCCGCCGAGGGAGCCGATCGTGTCGTTGAGCTTCTGGCCGTTGCCGTCGAAGGCGGCCGATCCGCTCTCGATGATCTGCTGCACCGCCTTGACGGTGTCCTCGTTGCCGCCGATCTCGTCGGCGAACTTGGTGATGGTCGCGAGGACCTCGTCGAACTCGACCGGGGTGCGGGTCTTGTCGGCGCTGATCTTGTCGCCGTCCTTCAGGGTGGCGCCGGAGTGGTAGACCGGGGTGAGCTCGACGTAGCGGTCGGTGGCCACCGAGCGGGCGACGATGACCGCCCCGGCGTCGGCCGGGACCTTCTGGTCGCCGTCGATGTGCAGGGTCACCTTCACCTGGGAGCCGCTGGGCTCGATCTTCTCGACGGTGCCGACCTTGACCCCGAGGACGCCGACGTCGTTGCCCTCGTAGAGCCCGGCGGAGTCCGCGAAGTACGCCGTCACCGTCATGCCGCTCGACGAGAGCGACCTGGCGCCGACGAGGACGGCGAGGAGCACGACCAGGCCGACGGCGACGAGGACGAGGGGCTTGCGTGCCGTGACGCTCATCCGCAGTCCCCCAGTCCGCAGAGGGTGTCGTCGGCCGGGAGGGCCGGCGTGTGGACGTTGAGCGAGGCCCACGGTCCGTTGCCCAGGGCGTTGGTCACGTAGCGCAGGGACGGTGCCACGACGTCGAGGGTCTCCTTCAGCTTGTCGTCCTCCGCGTTGAGCGTGTCCAGGACCTTGTTGAGCGAGACCAGCGACGGCTTCAGGTCGGCCTTGGTCTCCTTGACGATCGCTGTGATCGCCTTGCTCAGGGTGGTGATCTCGGTCAGGAGCGTCTTGATCTCCGCGCGCCGGCTGGTGATCTCCGTGAGTACCAGGCTGGCGTTCTTCTCCAGCTCGACGAGATCGTCGTTGCTGGCGACGAGCTGGTCGCTCACGCTGCGGGCGGCCTTGAGCAGGGCCGTGGTCTGGTCGCCGCGCTTGGTGATCACGTCGGAGAGCGCCGCGATGCCGTCGAGCGCGGGACCGATGTCGTCGGCCGACGAGTCGAGCGTCTGCGCCGCCGTGGTGAGCGCCTTGGCCAGCGTGGTCGCGTCGAGGTCCTCCAGCTTGGCGGTGCCCTCGTTGAGGACGTCCTGGAGGTTGTAGGGGACGCTGGTGCGATCCAGCGGGATCGACTCGGTGCAGCAGCCGCCCTGGGGCGCCACCTCGAGGTAGTGGGTGCCGAGCAGGGTCGCGACCTTGACCGACGCGGTGCTGAGCGCGCCCAGCTGGATGCCGCGATCGAGGGTGAAGTCCACCTTGACGTGATCGCCGTCGAGGGCGACCTTGCGGACCTTGCCGGAGACGACGCCGTGGACCTCGACCGACTCCCCGGCGCGGAGGCCGGCGGTGTGCTCGAGGATGGCGGTGTAGCTCTTCGTCCCGAACGAGGCCGTCGAGAGCACGACGACGCCCAGGGCGAGCAGGGCGAGCACCCCGAGGGCGGCGATCCCGATCTTGAACGGGTCGCGGTCGGCGAGCGGCTTCATGCCCATTACTGGCACACCTTCGATCGCTTGGGGTTGGATCCGGCCGGGTTGATCCCGACGGCGGAGCCGAGCTTGATCTGCAGGCTGCACACGAAGATGTTGATCCCGTTCCGGTACGACGTCGCGCGGCCCAGGCCGCCGAAGGCCTCCTTGTAGCCCGACACGACGGCGTCGATCAGCTTGTCCCGGGTCGCGGCGAGCATGCCCGCCACCGTGCGGAACTGCGTGACCGAGTCGACCAGCGGCTTCTTCGCCTCGGCGGCGAGGTCGGCCGTGGAGTCGATGAGCGCGCCGACGCCGTCGATCGAGTCGCCGATCGACTCGCGGTCCTTGGCCAGGCCCTGCATGAGCTTCTTCAGCGACACGATCGTGTCGGTGAGCTCGGTGTCGTGCCCGGAGAGGTTCTCCAGCACCGGCGTCAGGTTGGTCAGCACGGAGCCGATGACCTCGTCGCGGTCGGCGACGAACGTGGTCAGCTTGGTGGTCTGCTGGAGCAGGCCCTCGACGGTGCCGCCCTCGCCCTGCAGCACCTTGACGATGGAGCTGGCGAGCCGGTTGACGTCGGCGGGCTGGAGCACCTCGAAGAGCGGCCGGAAGCCGTTGAGCAGCGTGGTCAGGTCGAAGCCGGGATCGGTCCGGCTCGTCGGCACCGTCGCGCCGGGCTTCAGCTTGGCCCCGTGCTCGTCGGGCTGGACCATCGCGAGATAGCGCTGGCCGACGAGGTTCTGGTAGCGCATGACGAGGCTGGTGTTGTCGAGGATGGGCTGGTCGGCGGTCAGGCTGAACTCCACCACGGCGTCCTTGGCGCCGCTGCCGACCTCGATGCCGTTGACCCGGCCGACCCGGACGCCGGCGACCTTGACGTCGTCGCCGACCCGCAGGCCGCTGACGTCGGCGAAGCGGGCCTTGAAGTCGTGGGTGTCGCCCTCGACGCCGTTGAGCATCGTGCTCGCGAGCACGACCAGCAGCAGGATCGAGACGAGGGAGAAGAGCGCGAACTTGAACGCGATTCCGCGGATTCCGGCGACCATCAGCTTCCGTCCGCCTTCGGCCGGTCGGCCGACGAGTAGTAGCCGGGGGTGTCCAGGCGCAGCTTCGCGTGGATCTTGAGGAAGCCCTGCTTGACCGCGGCGCGGACGATCTTCGCCGCGTTCTTGTTGGCGTCGACCGCCGAGGTGATGCCGCCGGGGTTGTCGTGCAGCGCGTCGATGAACGCGAACGCGTTCGCCAGGAACCTCTCCAGCTGCTCGGTGTTCTCGGCGAGGAAGGTGTCGCCGGACTTCGCCAGGGCGGCGCCGTTCTGGAGGACCGCCTTGAGGTCGTCCTTGTGCTCGACGAGGGTGTCGAGCGCCACGAGCGCGTCGTCGGTCGCGTCGAGCAGGTCGGGGGCGACCTTGCGGACGAGGTCGAGCAGGGTCGCGAGCTGGTCGAGGTCGCTGCCGAGCTGCTCGAGCTCCGGGTTGAACTGCCGCAGGTAGGCGTCGAGGTTGTCGATCGTGGTGCCGAGCTGCGCGCCGCGACCCTGCAGGGCCACCGCGGCCGAGCCGATCGCGGTCGCCAGCTGGGCCGGCCCGAGCGCCTTGACCAGCGCGTCGATGTCGTCGAGCGCGTTCTGCAGCTCGAGGGTGTCCTGGCTGGTGTCGGCCGGGATGACCGAGCCGGGCTTGATCGCCGAGGAGGCCGACGAGGCGGTCGTGCCGCCGGGCGGCCGCAGGTCGACGTACGTCGTGCCGAAGACCGTCGCGGGGAGGATCCGCGCCACGACGTCCGCGGGGACCTTGTCGATCTCCGTCTCCTTCATCGCCAGCTTGATCCGGACCTGCCCGTCCGTGCCGTTCGTGATCGCCTTGACCTTGCCGACGATCATCCCGAAGACCTTCACGTCCGATCCGGGAGCGAGCGCGCCACCGGCGTTGCGGAGGTCGGCGCTCACGACCGGGGGGCCGCCCCAGGCGCCGGTGGTGCGCAGCCGGACCACCCCGAGCACGAGGAGGATGACGACGAACGTCACGAGGCCGCGCAGCGCGAGCTGTCGCTTCGTCGGATCTGCGCGGGGCTTGAGCGTCTGTGCCTTGGCCATCGACGTCACCCCGAGATCCGGAAGCCGGAGTCGCCGCCCCAGAAGATGAGCGTGAGGAGCATGTTGAGCGCGACGACCACCACGATGCTGGCGCGGATCGACGCGCCGGTCGCCTCGCCGACCGCCTGCGGTCCGCCGCCCGCCTTGAGGCCGTACCAGCAGTGGATGAGCGTGATGAAGAACGCGAACGTCACGATCTTGATCACCGAGAAGAAGACGTCGCGGCCCTGCACGAAGGTGCCGAAGTAGTGCTCGTACTGTCCCGGCGACTGGTGGAACAGGAAGACGACCGACCACTGCGAGGCGACGTAGGACCCGATCAGCCCGATGAGGTAGAGCGGCAGGATGGCGACCATCGCGGCGACCACGCGGGTCGCGACGAGGTAGCGGACGGGACGCACGGCCATCACCTCGAGGGCGTCGACCTCCTCGCTGATCTTCATCGAGCCGAGCTGCGCGGTGAAGCGGCAGCCGACCTGGGCGGCCAGTGCGAGGGCGGCGATCAGCGGCGCCAGCTCCCGGGTGTTGGCGCTCGCCGAGATGAAGCCGGCCAGGGGCGCCAGGCCGACCAGCTCGAGGCCGTTGAACCCCTCGATGCCGAGCGAGGTGCCCGCCGCGATGGAGAGGAGCACCATGACGCCGACCGTGCCGCCGCCGACGAGGAGGGCGCCCGAGCCCCAGGCGATGTCCTTGAGCTGACGCAGCACCTCGTTGGGATAGAGCGTCACGGTGGCGGGGATGGAGCGCACCGCCGTCCAGGTGAAGGTGGCGAAGTCGCCCAGGGCGGCGAAGGCGTCGACGACGGCCCCGCCCGCATTGGCGACGATCCCGCGGGCCATCAGGCGGCGCCCGTCGGCGAGAGCATGGAGTAGGCCTGGGTGAGGGCGACGTTGACCACCGCGAGCAGGATCACGCTCAGCACCACCGCCTGGTTCACCGCGTCGGCGACGCCCTTGGGGCCGCCGCTCGCGGAGAGGCCCTTCTGGGCCGCGACGATCGTCGCGATGAAGCCGAAGATCAGGGCCTTGACCTCGGCGAGCACGAGGTCCATCGGCTGGCTGAAGCTGATGAACGAGCCGATGTAGGTGCCGGCCGAGACCTTGCCCCCGCCGACGTTGAGGACGAACGCGGTGACCATCGCCGTCATGGCGACGATGACCGTCAGCATGAAGGCGACGACGAGCGCCGCCACGATCCGCGGCGCCACGAGCCGCTGGATCGGGTTGATGCCCATGACCTTCATGGCGTCGATCTCCTCACGCACCTGGCGGGCGCCGAGGTCGGAGCAGATCGCCGACCCCACGGCGCCGGCGATGAGGAGGCTGGTGACGAGCGGCGCGCCCTGGCGCAGGACGCCGATGCCGTTCACCGCGCCGGAGAAGGAGTTGGCGCCGATCTGCGAGGCCACGGCGCCGATCTGCACCGACGTGATCACGCCGAACGGGATCGCGACCAGGATGGTCGGCAGCAGCGAGACCTTGGTCATGAACCACGCCTGGAGCAGGAACTCGGTCCAGCTGAAGCGGCGGGTCACGATGTCGCTCGCCGCCGCGCGGCTCGCCTCGACGCCGAGCACCACCAGCTTCCCGCTGGTGACGACGCCTGCGCGCGCCCGATCCACGAAACTCACTGACCCCCCTGACACCCGACCCTCGACGTGACGCCCTCCGATGTGGCTCACGACTGTAACGCGCGTCACAGGTAGGAGTTACGGCATGTCGTCGGCGATTCGCCGACGCGCCCGGAGAGATCTCGGCAGTCCCGGCATTCACAGAGGTTCACAGGTTTCTCACGGGTGAACGCTGGGGTCAGGACTACGCCCGGGCACCTAGGGTGAGGGCATGCCTCTCGGAGATCGTCCCGTCCGCGCCCGGCGCACCGCCCTGCCGGCGACCCTCGCCGCGGCCGTCCTCGCGCTCACCGCGAGCGTCCTGGCCGCCGCCCCCGCCCAGGCGCGCACCATCGTCAAGGCGGCGCCGAGCACCTCGGTCGCCGTGCCCCTGCTCAACGAGCGCTTCACCATCTCCGGGTCGCTCGGCGCGTCCAAGGCGCGCTGGGCGGAGCTGCAGCAGAAGGTCGGCGCGAAGTGGGTCAAGCGCGAGCGGACGTGGATCCCCGCGTCGGGCAGGTACAGCTACCCGCTCATCGTCCCGGGCGGGACCACGGTCTGGCGGGTGATCGCCCGCAAGAGCGGCACGTCGCCCAAGCGCGTCACCTACGGCCGCTACCTCACCCGGGGCAGCCAGTCGACGAGCTTCTCCGCGCCCACGGCGATCAAGGCCGGCAGCACCGTCTCGATCACCGCCACCTCCTCCCCCGCCCGGCCCGGCCGGAGCGTGCAGCTCCAGGTCGACACGGGCTCGGGCTGGACGGTCTCGTCGACCGGGGCGGAGAACGCCAGTGGACAGACCACCTTCAGCCTCGCGACCTCCTCGGCCGGCGTCGTGCAGTACCGCACCCTGGAGCAGCCCACGGCCAACGGCGTGGGCGGGCACCTGTCGGCGGCCGCCACGCTGGACGTCGTACCCACCACCGCGCCGGCCGTCGCGGCGCACCGGGGTTTCTCCAGCTACTACCCGGAGAACACGCTCCTGGCCTACACCGGAGCGCTCGACAACGGCACCGACTGGCTCGAGACCGACTTCCAGCAGACCGCGCCCGACACCGAGGCCGAGGTCGCCGACAGCGCGTGCAGCGCGTACGGCGTCACCACGGCCGGAGCCACGCACTTCATCGCGCTGCACGACTCCGACTTCACCCGCACCACCGACGTCGAGACGAAGTTCCCGATCGCCAGCTACCCCACCAAGTACAGCTCCGCCGGGAAGCCGCTGGTCGAGAACTTCACGCTCTGCGAGATCAAGCAGCTCGACGCCGGGGCCTGGAAGAGCGCGTCCTTCTCCACCTCCACCTACGGCTCGCTCACCCAGGTGCCCACGCTCGAGGAGACCCTCACGCTCCTGTCGGGCTCGACCAAGGGCGCGAAGACCCGCATCATGCTCGAGCCGAAGTACGGCACGGTCGCCGAGGCCAAGGCGCTGTACGACGCCGTCGTGGCCTTCGACCAGGCGCACGCCTCGACGTCCGGCTACCAGCCGTACGTCGACGTGATCGGCCACGACGACCGCGCGCTCTTCGACACCTTCAACTTCGACGTCGCCGCCGCGCTCGAGGACCCGACGCAGGCTCCGGGCGCCGAGGTCGCCACGGTGGTCGACGACGCGTCCGAGCTCGACCCGGCCACGTCGGCGGGCGCGGTCATGGTCCTGGTCAACCAGAGCCTCGCCTCCGCGGAGGCGATCAAGGCCTACAACGAGGCCTCCCTGCCCGTCTACGTCTGGACGGTCGACACCCCCGAGACGTGGTTCCACCTGGCGGCGCTGGGCGCGAGCGGCATCATCACCAACAACTCCAAGGGGATGACGCAGCGGTTCGCGGCCCTGCTCGCGTAACTTGGAGTTGCACGTCTCGTACACTTCAGTGGTGAGCACCACCCCGACGAGAGGCAGCGTCCCCGAGAGCGACGGCCGTCGCTCCGCGGCCGCGGCACGCCGGCGGGTGCGCGAGGCGGAGATCATCGGCGCCACCCGGCAGCTCTTCGACGAGCGCGGCGTCCGCGACGCGCAGATCGAGGACATCGCCCGCGCCGTCGGGATCAACCGCGCGATCGTCTATCGCCACTTCACCGGCAAGGAGGAGCTCTTCGCGCTCACCCTCGTCGGCTACCTGGACGAGCTCCGCGAGGCGCTCGAGACGGCGAGCGAGCTGGACGGCACGGTCACCGACCGCGTGACGGCGACGATCGGCGCCTTCGTCGACTACGGCGTCGCCCACCCGGCGTTCGCCGACTGCGCCCAGGCGCTCATGCGGCGCACCGGTCCCGAGCTCTTCGACGAGATCTCCGAGGGCGCGATGCTGCGCCTCGGCCGCGCGATGACCGGCTGCCTCTCGATCCTCACCCGCCTCATCGAGGAGGGCAACGCGGCCGGCGAGTTCCACGTCGAGAACGCCGCCCTGCTGACCAACACGCTCTACGCCAGCGGACTCGGCACGCTGCAGCTCGCCCGCATCGGCATCACGGTCAGCGAGCTCGCCCCCGGCGTCCCGGTCGTCGGGCAGCTCTCCGTCGACCAGGTCCGCGACTACCTCGAGAAGGCCGCCCTCGCCATGCTTCGCTGACTCATGCCTCCAGGATGGCGACGACGCCCTGGCCGCCCGCGGCGCAGACAGAAATGAGACCGCGAGCGGGACCGCCTGAGCTGCCCTTCTCGTGCAGCAGCTTGGCCAGGTTGTTGACGATCCGCCCGCCGGTGGCGGCGAACGGGTGACCCGCGGCGAGCGAGGAGCCCTTGACGTTGAGCTTCGCCCGCGGGACCACGCCGAGCGGCTCGTCGAGGCCGAGGCGCTCCTTGCAGAACACCGGGTCCTCCCAGGCGGCGAGGGTGGAGAGCACCTGCGAGGCGAAGGCCTCGTGGATCTCGAAGAAGTCGAAGTCGGCGAAGGTGAGCCCCTGCCGCGTGAGCATCCGCGGAACGGCGTACGCCGGCGCCATCAGCAGTCCCTCACGACCGGTGACGTAGTCGACCGCCGCCACCTCGGTGTCGACGAAGTACGCCAGCGGCTCCAGGCCGTGGGCGGCCGCCCACTCCTCGGAGCCCAGCAGGACCGCCGACGCGCCGTCGGTGAGCGGCGTCGAGTTGGCGGCGGTCATGGTGGCGCCCTCGCCCTTGCCGAAGACCGGCTTGAGCTTGGCGAGCTTCTCCTCGCTGGAGTCGGCGCGCAGGTTGTTGTCGCGCTCCAGCCCGCGGAAGGGCGTGATCTGGTCGTCGAACCAGCCCTCGTCGTACGCCGCCGCCATCTTGTGGTGCGAGGCGACCGCGAGGGCGTCCTGCGCCTCCCGGGTGATCTTCCACTCCAGCGCGGTCAGCGCCTGGTGCTCGCCCATCGAAAGGCGGGTGCGCGGCTCGGAGTTGGCCGGGATGGTGGGCACGATGTCGCCGGGGCGGATCTTGGCGAGCGCCTTGAGCCGCGCGCCGTTGGTCTTCGCGCGGTTGGCCTCGAGCAGGATCTTGCGGAGCTTCTCGCCCAGGGCGATCGGCGCGTCGGAGGTGGTGTCGGTGCCGCCGGCGATCCCGGAGTCGATCTGGCCGAGCGCGATCTTGTTGGCGATGTAGGCGGTCGCCTGGAGACCGGTGCCGCAGGCCTGCTGCAGGTCGATCGCGGCGGTCTCCGGCGAGAGCTTGGAGCCGAGCACCGACTCGCGGATGAGGTTGAAGTCGCGGCTGTGCTTGAGCACGGCGCCGCCGGCGACCTCGCCGATCCGCTCGCCCTCGAGCCCGAAGCGGGTGACGAGGCCGTCGAGGGCGGCGGTGAACATCTCCTGGTTGGAGGCGGTGGCGTAGGCGCCGTTGGAGCGGGCGAACGGGATGCGGTTGCCGCCGAGCACGGCGACCTTGCGAGGAGCGGTCATGCCCCGATCCTACGCAGCGCCCCGCGATTTGTGGACAGTGAGTTACACAACGAGTTACATATCGCGGCCGGTGGGCTAGATTCGTGCCCATGAGCGACAAGTACCAGTCCTTCACGAACTCCGCGATCGGCAAGATCGTCGCGAAGAACCTCGGCCTCCCCCAGCCCACCAAGCTCGAGCGGTACGCCGCGGGCGACCCGCTCGTCCAGGGCACCGTCCTGACCGGCGGTCGCGGCCGGGTCGCCGACGAGCTGGCCGGCCTGCTCGACGTGCTCGGCATCGCCAGCGTCGGCGTGCGGACCGAGGGCGAGAGGTACAAGGGCCTTGTCTTCGACGCCACCGGCATCACCTCGGCCGCCGACCTCGTCACGCTGCAGGAGTTCTTCACCCCGGTGCTCCGCAGCCTCGAGAAATGCGCTCGTGTCCTCGTCATCGGCACCCCGCCCGAGGAGGTCGAGGGCGGCGAGCGCGTCGCCCAGCGCGCCCTCGAGGGCTTCACCCGCAGCCTCGGCAAGGAGATCGGCAAGGGCGGCACCGTCCAGCTGGCCTACGTCGCCGACGGCTACGAGGGCTCGCTGCTCTCCACGCTCGGCTTCTACCTCAGCCCCAAGTCGGCCTACGTGTCCGGCCAGGTCGTGCGGGTCGGCGCCCACGGCGAGACGAAGGCGGACGCGGCGGCGGGGCTGGACTGGTCGCGGCCCCTGGCCGGCAAGGTCGCCTTCGTCACCGGCGCCAGCCGCGGCATCGGCGAGGAGATCGCCCGCGTGCTCCACCGCGACGGCGCGACCATCGTCGGCCTCGACGTGCCGCAGGCCTCCGACAGCCTGATCAGGGTGATGAACGAGCTCGAGGGCGACTGGCTCACCCTGGACATCACCGCCCCGGACGCGCCGCAGCGGATCGCGCAGCACCTCAAGGACAAGCACGGCGGCGTCGACATCGTCGTGCACAACGCCGGTGTCACCCTGGACAAGAAGCTCGCCAACCAGACCCCCGAGCGGTTCGGCACGGTGCTGCGGATCAACCTCGAGGCGCCGGAGAGGATCACCGCCGAGCTGCTCGCGCAGAAGGCGGTCAGGCCCAACGGCCGGATCGTCGGCGTCGCCTCGATCGCCGGCATCGCCGGCAACCTCGGCCAGACGTCGTACGCGGCGTCGAAGGCGGGCGTGATCGGGTTCGTGGACTCCCTCACCGAGGAGCTGGCCACGAGCGGCGCCGGCATCACCGTGAACGCCGTCGCGCCGGGCTTCATCATCACGCAGATGACCGCGGCCGTGCCGTTCGCCACCCGCGAGGTCGGCCAGCGGCTCAACGCGATGGCCCAGGGTGGCCTGCCGGTCGACGTCGCCGAGACCATCGCGTGGTACGCCCATCCCGCCTCGACCGCCGTCAACGGCAACGTGGTGCGGGTCTGCGGCCAGATGATGCTGGGCGCCTGATGGGCGTCCGCACGCTGGTCAAGCTGGCGCTGCCGGGCATCCCGGTGGTGTCGGCGCTCCCGGGCATCCGCAAGAGCGGCGGCGCCTTCGACGGGCTCGCGCTCAGCCGCCCCCCGGTGGTCGTCGAGCGCAGGGACGTCGAGGCGTACGCCGACGTGTGCCACTTCCACGCCAGCGGCTCACGCGACACCGTGCCACTCCCCTGGCCCCACCTGCTGGCCTTCGACCTGCACATGGCGATGATGTCGGACCGCTCCTTCCCGGTCGCGGCCATGGGCATGGTGCACCTGGAGAACTCCATCACCCAGCACCGGCCGATCGGCATCGGCGAGACGCTCGAGGTCGGCGCGGCCGTCGGGCCCGGCCTCGCGCACCCCAAGGGCACGAAGTTCGAGCTCGTCTCGACCGTCACCTCCGGCGGCGAGCTGGTGTGGGAGGAGGTCTCGACCTACCTCCGGCTCGGGCGCGGCGACACGACGGCCCCGTGGGGACTGCAGCTCCCCGAGGTCACCGAGCGGGGCACCGGCTGGAGGCTGCCCGCGGACCTCGGCCGGCGCTACGGCGCAGTGTCGGGCGACATCAACCCGATCCACCTCTACCCGCTGACCGCCAAGGCGCTCGGCTTCCCCCGGCAGATCGCCCACGGCATGTGGACGCTCGCCCGGTCGGTCGCCGCGCTGGAGAACCGGCTGCCCGACGCCGTACGCGTGGACGTGGCGTTCCGCAAGCCCGCCTTCCTCCCCTCGACCGTCACCTTCGGCGCCCACCCCGTCGACGGCGAGCACGGGACCGGCTGGGCCTTCGCGCTGAGCAAGGCCGGCTCCGACACCGTCCACCTCAACGGCCTCACCACCGCCCTCTGACGAGTCAGGAGGGGCGGGGAGGGCGGATGATGCCCTCCTGGGCGACGGTCGCGCCGAGCACGCCGTCGTGGGTGAAGACCCGGCCGATGCCGAGGCCGCGACCGCCCTGGGCGGACGGCGAGACCTGGTCGTAGAGCCACCACTCGTCGGCGCGGAAGGGGCGGTGGAACCAGATCGAGTGGTCGAGGGAGGCCATCTGGATGCCGGAGTGGTCGAGGGTGTGGGCCGCGAGCGTCGAGCCGAGCAGGGAGATGTCGCTCATCCAGACGAACGCGCCGAGCTGGATCGTGGGGTCGTCGGGCAGGCGGCCGTTGATCCTCAGCCAGACCCGCTGCCGGGCCGGGTGGGCGGGATCGGCGTCGAGGCCGTGGAGCGAGTTGCCGACGGCGCGCGCCGAGACGACCGCCCACTCCTCGGCCAGCGCCTGCCCCTCGTGGTCCTTGCGTGCGCGGAGCAGCTCGATCAGGTCGACGCCGTCGGTCGGCTCGATCACCTCGGGCTTCACGTCCTGATGGTCGAAGCCCTCCTCGTGCCGGTGGAAGTTCGCCGTCAGGTAGTAGATGTCGCGGCCGTGCTGGCGTGCCGCGATCCTCCGCGTGACGAACGAGCGGCCGTCGCGGATGCGGTCGACGTCGTAGATGATCGGCCGGGCCGGATCACCCGGCAGCAGGAAGTAGGAGTGCATCGAGTGGAGGAAGAACTCGTCGGTCACCGTGCCCATGCCCGCCATGACGGACTGCGCGGCGACCTGCCCGCCGAAGGAGCGGCCGCGGCCGTTGTCGTGACCGAGGCCGCGGAAGAGGTTGTCGTCGAGCTGCTCCAGGGTCAGGACGTCGACGAGCTCCTGGAGCGGGTCAGTCGTCACCGTCATGGCCGTCATCTTCGAGGCCCGCGAGGAATCGCTCAAATTCGCGCCCGAGATCGTCGGCGGTCGGCAGCGGCTGGTTGGGAGCCAGCAGGTTGGCGCCGGACTGCTCGGCGCGGTTGAAGGCGTCGTACTGCCGCTCGAGGGCCTTCACGACCTCGCCGACCTCCTCGTTCTCCTCGAGGTAGGTGGCGATCTCATGGTCGCGGGCAGCCGCCTCCTCGTGCAGCTCGGTCAGGTCGATGGTCAGCCGGCCGGCGTACTCGACCTGCTCGAGGAGGCTGGCCGCGGCCTGCGGGTAGTCGAGCTGGGCGAGGTAGTGCGGGATGTGCGCGACGAAGCCCAGGGCGTCGTGGCCCCACTCCCCGAGCCGCACCTCGACCAGCACCTGGGCGCTCGACGGCACGCGTAGCTCGCCCTGCCAGGGACTCTCGACCGTGACGAGCTCGCTGTTGTTGGCGTGGTGGGTGAGCGTCAGCGGCCGGGTGTGCGGCACCGCCATCGGCACCGAGCCCAGGCTGATCACGGTGTCGACGCCGAGCCGCTCGACGACCTCGCGCACGGCGCGGGCGAACGCCTCCCAGCGGTTGTCGGGCTCCGGCCCGTGCAGGAGGAGGTACGGCGTGCCGCCGGTGTCCCGCAGCAGCCGGACGACCAGGCGCGGGGTGTCGTAGTCCTCGTAGTGGTCCCGGGCGAACGTCACCGGGGGCCGACGCGCGCGGTAGTCGTGGAAGGCGTCGACGTCGAACGTCGCCACGACCGGCGCGGTCGCCGCGCTCTCCACGAGATAGCGGGCCGCGCGAACCGCCGCGTTGCCGGCGTCCAGGAAGCCGTCGAGCACCTGCACCATCACCAGCGGGCCCTCGTGATCGTCCAGCTGGGGGACCTCGTCGACGATGTGGACGAGCCGGGACTTCGGGGCCTTGGGCGTCTTCGCCATCGCTTCTCCCCCCTGTCCTCCTGCTTGTCTTCCTGCTCCCAGCCTGCGCAGCACGTGTGGCCCAACAGGCCGTAGGACCACCCTATTCCCCTGCCAAGTTACCGGCGAGTAATGTAGGGGTCATGACTCGAGAACTTCGTGAGGTCGTCTTCGTCGACGGCGTACGCACCCCGTTCGGCAAGGCCAAGGGCCAGTACGCCGAGACCCGCGCGGACGACCTGGTCGTCAAGCTCATCCGTGAGCTCGTCCGTCGCAACCCCAGCCTCCCGCCGGAGGCCATCGACGACGTCGCCATCGCCGCCACCACGCAGATCGGCGACCAGGGCCTGACCATCGGCCGCACGGCGGGCCTGCTGGCCGGCCTGCCGCAGTCGGTGCCCGGCTTCTCCATCGACCGCATGTGCGCCGGCGCGATGACCGCCGTGACGAGCGTCTCGGGAGGCATCGCCTTCGGCGCCTACGACATCGCCATCGCGGGCGGCGTCGAGCACATGGGCCGCCACCCGATGGGCGAGGGCGTCGACCCGAACCCGCGGATCGTCTCGGAGAAGCTCGTCGACCCGAGCGCGCTCGTCATGGGCAACACCGCCGAGAACGTCCACGACCGCTACCCGGGGATCACGAAGGAGCGGGCCGACCGCTTCGCCGTGGCCTCCCAGGAGAAGGCCGCGCAGGCGTACGCCGACGGCAAGATCCAGCCGGACCTCGTGCCCGTCGCCACCCGCTCGGTCGAGAAGGGCTGGGGCCTGGCCACCTCCGACGAGCCGATGCGCCCGGGCACCACGATGGAGTCCCTCGCCGGCCTCAAGACGCCGTTCCGCCCGCACGGTCGCGTCACCGCGGGCAACGCGGCAGGCATCAACGACGGCGCGACCGCCTCGCTGCTCGCCTCCGAGGACGTCGCCCGCGAGCTCGGGCTGCCGATCAAGATGCGCCTGGTGACCTACGCGTTCGCCGGCGTCGCCCCCGAGGTCATGGCCGTCGGACCGATCCCCTCGACCGAGAAGGCCCTGGCCAAGGCCGGGCTCACGATCGACGACATCGACGCCTTCGAGCTCAACGAGGCGTTCGCGATCCAGGTGCTCGCCTTCCTCGACCACTTCGGCATCGACCAGGACGACGAGCGGGTCAACCCGTACGGCGGCGCGATCGCGTTCGGTCACCCGCTGGCCTCCTCCGGCGTGCGTCTCATGATCCAGCTGGCACGCCAGTTCGAGGAGGACCCGTCGATCCGCTACGGCCTCACCTCGATGTGCATCGGGCTCGGCATGGGCGGCACGGTGATCTGGGAGAACCCGCACTGGAACGGCACCAGGAAGTCCAACGACGTGAAGGCGAGTGCCTGAGATGACCACTGACATCAACCAGCTTCTCGTGGACATCGAGAAGGTGTTCACCGACGACGAGGTCGTCACCTACGCCCGCCTCTCGAAGGTCACCCTGCCCTCGGGCAAGGTCCTCGGCCTGGTCACGCTCGACAACGGGCACGACCACACCCGGCCGAACACCTTCGGCCCGAAGGGCCTGGTCGAGCTCAACACGGCGTACGACGCCGCGCTGGCCGACGACTCGATCGATGCCGTCGCGGTGACCGGCAAGCCGTTCATCCTGGCGGCGGGCGCCGACCTCAACACCTTCAAGCAGGCTCCCACCGAGGGCGTGCGCACCATCGCCGAGCTCGGCCACGCGGTCTTCCGCAAGCTCGCCGACGGCGGGAAGCCGAGCTTCGGCTTCATCAACGGCCTGGCGCTCGGCGGGGGCCTCGAGGTCGCGCTCCACGCCGACTACCGCACCGTCATCGAGACGGTCCCGGCCGTCGGCCTGCCCGAGGTCATGCTCGGCCTGATCCCCGGCTGGGGCGGCGCGTGGCTGCTGCCCAACCTGATCGGCCCGGAGAGGGCCGCCAAGGTCTTCATCTCGAACCCGCTCAACAACGGCACCGTGCTGCGCAGCGGCAAGGAGGTCGTCGACCTCGGCATCGCCGACGTCGCGTTCGGCGGCGCGGACTACCTCGAGCAGTCGCTCCTGTGGGCTGACGGCGTGCTCAACGGCACCGTGACGGTGGAGCGCGCGGAGATCGACCGCGGCGCGGGCTGGGACGAGGCCGTCAAGAACGCCGGCTTCTTCGCCTGGGCCAAGACCGGCGACGCCTCCCCGGCCGCGAAGAAGGCCGTCGAGCTCCTCGCGCTCGCCAAGACCGCGTCGAAGGACGAGGGCTTCGCGGCCGAGGACGAGGCGCTCACCGCGGCCGTCTCGCAGCCCGAGACGCTCGCGTCGCTCTACTCCTTCGACCTGGTGCAGAAGCGGGCCAAGCGCCCCGCCGGCGCGCCGGACAAGTCGCTCGCGCAGCCGATCACCAAGGTCGGCATCATCGGCGCCGGCCTGATGGCCTCGCAGTTCGCGCTGCTCTTCGTCCAGCGGCTCAAGGTGCCGGTCGTGCTGGTCGACCTCGACCAGGAGCGGGCCGACAAGGGCGTGGCGTACGTCCACGCCGAGCTCGACAAGCGGCTGGCCAAGGGCCGGTCGGACCAGGACAAGACCAACCGGCTCAAGGGCCTGGTCTCGGCGACGACGGACTACTCGGTCGCCTTCTCCGACGCGGACTTCATCATCGAGGCCGTCTTCGAGGAGATGGGCGTGAAGAAGACCGTCTTCGCCAACGCCGAGAAGGTCGCCCCGGCCACGGCGGTGTTCGCCACGAACACCTCGTCGCTCTCGATCACCGAGATGGCGTCGGAGCTGGAGCACCCGGAGCGGGTCGTGGGCTTCCACTTCTTCAACCCGGTCGCCGTCATGCCGCTGCTGGAGATCATCCGCGGCGAGGCGACGTCGGAGGCCGCGCTGGCCACCGCGTTCGCGGCCGGCAAGGGCCTCGGCAAGACCATGATCCTCGTCAAGGACAGCCCCTCGTTCGTGGTCAACCGCCTCCTCGGCCGCTTCATGGGCGAGGTCGCGAAGATCGCCGACGAGGGCACCCCGATCCCGGTCGTGGACCAGGCGTTCGCCGGGGTGACCCCGATGCCGCCGTACCAGCTGATCGCGCTCGTGGGCCCGGCCATCGCCTACCACAACAACGAGACGCTGGCGCACGCCTTCCCCGACCGGTTCTACCTCTCGGAGAACCTGCACAAGGTCGTCGAGGCGAAGAAGGGCTCGTTCTACGGTCCCGACGGGAAGACCGTCGACCCGGAGGTCGAGGCCCTGCTGGAGGTCGGCACCACCGAGCTGACCGCTCCGGAGGTACGCCGGCGCACCCTCGAGGCGCTCGCCGACGAGACCCGCCGGATGCTCGACGAGGGTGTCGCCGCCGCTCCCGAGGACATCGACCTCGGCATGATCACCGGCGCCGGCTTCCAGTTCTGGAACGGCGGCCTCACCCAGCTGCTCGACCGCGAGGGGATCTCGGAGGCCGTCACCGGCCGCCGCTTCCACTGACCGGCCGCATCGTGCGCCGCCACAGTCTCACGGTGACACTGTGGCGGCGCCCGCCTCGGTCGCGAGCCGGCTCTTGCGGTAGCCGTAGCCGAAGTAGAGCCCGAAGCCCAGCGCCATCCAGATCAGGAACCGCAGCCACGTCTCGAGGCTGAGGTTGGCCATCAGGTAGACGCAGACCAGGGCGGCGAGGATCGGCAGCACGGGGCTGAGCGGGACACGGAACGAGCGCTCCAGGTCGGGGCGGGTGCGGCGCAGCACGGGCACCGCGGCCGAGACCAGCGCGAAGGCGCTGAGGGTGCCGATGTTCACCATCTCCTCGAGCTTCCCGATCGGGGTGAACCCGGCCACCAGCGCGACCAGGCCGCCGATGGTCAGCGTGATCATGACCGGCGTGCCGGTGCGACTGTTGGTGTGGCCGAATCCGGGCGGCAGCAGCGCGTCGCGGCTCATCGCGAAGAGCACGCGCGTCGCGCCGATCATGAGCGTCATGACGACCGTGGTGAGACCGGCGACCGCCCCCGCCGCGATCAGGGTCGCGAAGCCGTCGCGGCCCACGTCCTTGAAGGCGCTGGCGAGCGCGGCCTCGGTGTCGATCTTGTCGTAGCGGACCATCCCGGTGACGACCAGGGCGACGGCGACGTAGAGCACGGTGCAGATCGTGAGCGAGGCGATGATGCCGCGGGGCAGGTCGCGCTGGGGGTTCTTGGCCTCCTCCGCGGTGGTCGCCACCACGTCGAACCCGATGTAGGCGAAGAAGACGACCGAGGCGCCCGAGACGATGCCGAGCACGCCGTACGTCTGCGGCTGGAGGCCGAAGGCCCACTGCACGAGCGGCTGGGCGAGCCCGCCGGTGTCGACCGGGTCGGACCGCGGCGGGATGAAGGGGTCGTAGTTGGCGCCGTGGATGTAGAAGAGCCCGGCGACGATGACGAAGAGCACGATGAAGAGCTTCACGCCGACGAGGACGAGGTTGACCCGCAGCGACTCCTTGATCCCGATCGCGATCAGCGCGGTGAGCAGCAGCACCAGCAGGAGCGCGAGCACGTTGACGTGCCCCCAGAAGAAGTGCTCGGTGTCGGCCGGCCCGATCGCGTCCGGCCAGCCCAGCCCGATCTCGTCGAGGAACGTGACGGCGTACGTGCTCCACCCCTGCGCGACCACCGACGCGCCGAGCATCAGCTCCAGCACCAGGTCCCAGCCGATGATCCAGGCGATGAGCTCGCCGAGCGCGGCGTAGGAGAACGTGTACGCCGACCCCGAGACCGGGATCGTCGAGGCGAACTCCGCGTAGCAGAGTGCGGCCAGCCCGCAGCAGACGGCCGCGAGCACGAAGGAGAAGACCACCCCGGGGCCGGCGAACTGGGAAGCCGCCTTGCCGGTGAGGGTGAAGATGCCGGCGCCGATGATGACGCCGATGCCGAAGACGGTCAGGTCGAGCGCGGTGAGCTTGCGCTTCAGCTGGTAGCCGGGGTCGTCGGTGTCGCTGATCGACGTCTCGACCGACTTGGTTCGCAGCAGGTCCATGTCTCCATGGATGCCCGGTCAGCTCGGCAGTGATACTCCGGTGGGCGCCGGCTCGGCGAGCTCCTCGACGATGCTCCGCGCGATCGTCTGGGGGGTGAGGCCGATCCGCTCGAGGATGCTGGCCCGCTTGGCGTGGTCGAGGAACTCCTGCGGGATGCCGTGGACGCGGACCGGCGTGGTGATGCCCTCGGCGGCGAGGGTCTGGAGCAGGACGGCGCCCACGCCTCCCACGACCCCGTTGTCCTCGATGGTCACGACCAGCCGGTGCGAGCCGGCCAGCGCGACCACGGCGGGATCGACCGGCTTGACCCAGCGGGGGTCGACGACGGTGACGCCGATCCCCTGGGCCACGAGCCGCTCGGCGACCCCGACGGCGGTGGTGGCCATCGCCCCGACCGCGACGACCAGCACGTCCCGGGGCCCCGTGCGGACCAGCACGTCGGCACCGCCGGCGCGGTCGACGGCCGGGATCTCCTCGGGCGGCGGCCCCTTGGGGTAGCGCACCACGGTCGGCGCGTCGGCCACCTCGACGGCCTCGTCGAGCAGCTCGCGCATCCGCGGCACGTCGCGCGGCGCCGCGATGCGCAGGCCGGGCACCAGCTGGAGCATCGAGAGGTCCCACATGCCGTTGTGGCTGGCGCCGTCGTCGCCGGTGACGCCGGAGCGGTCGAGCACGAAGGTCACCCCGCAGCGGTGCAGGGCGACGTCCATGAGCACCTGGTCGAAGGCGCGGTTGAGGAAGGTCGCGTAGAGCGCGACGACCGGGTGCAGGCCCCCCATCGCGAGGCCGGCCGCGGAGGTGGCGGCGTGCTGCTCGGCGATCCCGACGTCGAAGGTCCGCTCCGGGAAGCGGCGCTGGAACGCGTCGAGCCCGACGGGGTGCATCATCGCGGCGGTGATCGCGACGACGTCAGGGCGGCGCTCGCCGATCGCGACCATGTGCTCGGCGAAGTGGTCGGTCCAGATCAGGCCCTTGGGCTTCTCGGCGCCGGTCTGCACGTCGAACGGGCCGGGCGCGTGGAACTGGTCGGCCTCGTGCCGCTCGGCCGGGTCGTAGCCGAAGCCCTTGCGGGTGATGGCGTGGACGATGACCGGCCCGCCGAACCCCTTGGCCTGCCTGAGCGCCTGCTCCACGGCGGCCCGGTCGTGGCCGTCCACGGGGCCGACGTACTTGAGGCCGAGGTCCTCGAAGAGGCCCTGCGGGGCGAGCGCGTCCTTGAGGCCCTTCTTGACCGCGTGCAGCACCTCGTAGGTGGTCCCGCCGCCCGGCAGCGACGGCAGGCGCCGCTTCACGACGTCGAGGATCCGCTCGTAGCGCGGGTTGGTGCGCAGGCTGGTGAGCGCGGTCGCCAGGCCGCCGATCGTCGGGGTGTAGGAGCGGCCGTTGTCGTTGACGACGATCACGAGCCGCGAGTCGTGGGCGATCGCGATGTTGTTGAGTGCCTCCCAGGCCATCCCGCCGGTGAGCGCGCCGTCGCCGATGACGGCCACGACATGACGGTCCTCGCCACGGATGGCATAGGCCTTGGCCAGCCCGTCGGCGTACGAGAGCGCGGTGGAGGCGTGGGAGTTCTCCACGAGGTCGTGCTCCGACTCGGCCCGGCTCGGGTAGCCGCTGAGGCCGCCCTCGCGCCGCAGCGTGCCGAAGTCGCCGGCGCGGCCGGTCACCAGCTTGTGCACGTAGGACTGGTGGCCGGTGTCGAAGACGATCTTGTCGCGCGGGGAGTCGAAGACGCGGTGGAGCGCGAGGGTCAGCTCGACGACGCCGAGGTTCGGGCCGAGGTGGCCGGTGTTGGTCGCGACGGTCCGGATGAGCAGGTCGCGGACCTCTGCGGCGAGGGCGTCGAGCTCGGCGTCACTGAGGTCGTCCAGGTCGCGCGGAGACGTCAGCGTCGAGAGAAGACCCATGGACTCACCCTACCGTCGGCGATCTTTACCCCGGTGAAACCTCCGCATCCGCACGATGCGAGAGAGTCTCGCGCCATGGAGATCCTCTCGAAGGCCTGGCAGACCGACCTTGCCCTGCGGGAGGCCTCCGGGAGCGAGATCGAGGACCACGGGACCTGTGTCCTGGTCCGGACGCCCGACAACCCGGCGTACCGGTGGGGGAACTTCCTGCTCCTGCGCCGCGCTCCCCTGCGTCGCGACCTGCCGGCCTGGGAGCAGGTCTTCGACGACGCGTTCCCGGAGTCGGAGCATCGCGCCTTCGGCGTCGACGACCCGGAGGGACGGCTCGAGGACCTGCGCGTCTTCGCCAACGCGGGCTACCGCGTCGAGCTGTCCCGGGCGCTCACGGCGACGAGGCTGCAACCGGGGCGTCCGCCGGCCGTCGACGCGGCCTGCCGGCAGCTCGAGACGGACGAGGACTGGGAGCAGCGGGTCGCCCTCTCCCTGGTCGTCGACCGGGACACCTTCGGCGCCGGCTTCGAGGACTTCGTACGCCGGAAGGCGGCCGCTGAGCGCGCCCTGGCCCGCTCGGGGGCCGGCGAGTGGTTCGGCGCCTTCGTCGGCGACGAGATGGTCTCCGGGCTGGGCATCTTCGCGACCGGCGAGGGCCGCCCGGCGCGCTTCCAGGACGTGATGACGCACCCCGACTGGAGGCGTCGCGGGCTGGCCTCGACGCTCGTGCTGCACGCCGGGCGGTACGCGTTCGAGAGCCTCGGCGCCGAGTCGCTCGTCATCGTGGCCGACCCGACCCATCCGGCCTACCGCGTGTATCAGGCGGTCGGCTTCGAGCCGACCGAGGCACAGCTGGGGGCGACGCTCGTCTCGTAGGACGAGCACCTCGCCCCTGCGCCGTGCGCGGCCTCACGGTCGCGTCACGGCAACAAATCGGTCTAGACATTCAGGTCCGTGCGTCGAGGCGGGCACCGGGCCGCGGACGACCGCTAGTAGCGTGGCCCGCGTCACACGAGAGGACCCGAATGAGCACCCAACTCGCCCCCCTCGCCCAGCGCCTGGGCGTTCCCGAAGCTCGGCTCAGCGCCCTGCGCGACCACGCGAGCGGGGATCTCGCCCGCCTGGAGGAGATCGTCGCCCGCGCCATGGAGTCCGAGGACGCGGCCTTCGACAGCGCCCTCGACGAGGCGCTCCGCTTCGTGCCGCGCCTGGTGCGCGGCCCGGCGCAGAAGCTGCTCTTCCCGGGAGGCCGCCGTGGCTGATCTCACGAGCAGGATCGAGGTCACCAAGCTCGCGCACGAGCTCGGCGCCTCGGAGCAGGAGCTGGAGTTCCTGGCCGACGGCACCCCCGAGCAGCTGCGGGAGCTGCGCGGCATCGTCGCGGAGGCGCTCTTCGCCCGCCACGAGGAGCGCGTCGGCCGCCTCGCGGCGCTGTCCAAGCTGCTGCCCGTGCCGCTGACCGCCAAGATCGCCGAGCTGGCGCTCGGCCCGATGCTCTCCGCCCGGGTGGCGGGCGCTCTCGACCCGCGCGAGGCCGCCCGGCTGGCCGGGCACCTCAACCCGACCTTCCTCACCGACCTGTCGATCTCGCTCGACCCCAAGCGGGTCGCGCCGATCGTGAGGCAGCTCCCCGACGCCCTGGTCGCGGACATCGGGCGGCGCCTGCTCGCCAAGGGCGCGTTCCTGGTGCTGGGCCGCTTCGTCGCGATCGTCGACGTCGACGTCGCCCTGCAGGTCGTGGACGGCGCCACCGACGACGCGCTGCTCCAGGTGGCCCTCTTCACCGACGACCAGAGCGCGCTCGACGCCATCACCCGGCGGCTCGACGACTCCCGGCTCGGCGGTGTGATCCGGGCCGCCGCGGCGAGCAACTCCTGGGACGCCGCGGTGACCATCCTGACGTCGCTCTCGGAGGAGACCCGAACCCGCCTGGTCGCACAGGCCGGCGTCATCGACGCCGCCGCCCGCGACGACCTGATCGCGGCCATCGCCAAGCACGACGTGTGGGCCGAGGTCCTGCCGTCGCTCCACGCGGTCGAGCAGCCCATCCTGGCGAGCCTGGTCAACGTGGAGTCGACCCTCGACGCCTCCCTCATCGACCACATCGTGGGGGTCGCGCGGCAGCTCGACCTCGCACCGGTGCTGGTGCAGCTGGTGCTCGTCCTCGACGACCCGCACCTGGACGTCCTCAAGGACACCAAGAGGCTGCGGGAGCCCGAGGTCCAGACATGGCTGCTGGAGAACGCCGGCGTGGCGCGGCGCCTCGTCGAGGCGGTGCTGAGCCAGCTGGGGCTGACGTCCTAGCCGGCTCAGCCGGTCATGCCGTACGACGCCGCGGTGCTCTCGTCGAGGATCTCCTCGCCCGCCTCCGTCGCGCCCTTGCCCGATCCGGAGCGGCGCACCCGCCGCGCCGCCCGGGTCGCGGCGTTCACGGGCGTCGCCACGCGCTCGAGGGTGGCCAGCAGCGGCACCGCGCGACGCGCGACCTCGTCGACCGTGCTGACCGCGGTGCCCACGTCGTTGACCACCGAGCCGATGTCGCCCATGGTCTCGTCGACGTGACGCAGCGAGGTGTCCACGCGGCGCATCACCTCGACCAGCTCCACCATCACGTCGCGCACCTCGACGAGAGTCGCGTCCGCACGGCTGACGGTCTGGTCGAAGTGCTCCAGCGTCTCGTCGATGGTGCCGATCGCCCGGAGCCGGGCCGCCAGCGACCGCTCACGCGGCTGCCTGATGAGCCGCGGCCACGCCGCGTAGGCGGAGACGGCGGCGACCAGCAGCACGAGCGTCACGATCAGCACGCGCACCATCGTCCCAGACGAACACGCCCCGGCCACAGAGACGGCCGGGGCGTGTTGTGCGAGTCACACAGCAGGGTCAGCCGGCGTTGACCAGGTTGCGCAGGACGTACTGCAGGATGCCGCCGTTGCGGTAGTAGTTCGCCTCGCCGGGGGTGTCGATGCGGACGACCGCGTCGAACTCCACGCCGGTGTCGGTCGACACCTTGACCGTCTTCGGGGTCCGACCCTCGTTGAGCTCGGTGATGCCGGAGATCGAGAAGGTCTCCTCCCCGGTCAGGCCCAGGCTGTCGGCGTTCTCGCCGGCCGGGAACTGCAGCGGGATCACGCCCATGCCGATGAGGTTGGAGCGGTGGATGCGCTCGAACGACTCGGTGATGACCGCCTTGACGCCCAGGAGCGAGGTGCCCTTGGCCGCCCAGTCGCGCGACGAGCCGGAGCCGTACTCCTTGCCGCCGAGGACGACGAGCGGGATGCCCGCGGCCTGGTAGCTCACCGACGCGTCGTAGACCGGCACGACGGGGGCGTCGTCCTGGGTGAAGTCGCGGGTGACGCCGCCCTCGGTGCCCGGCGCCACCTGGTTCTTGATCCGGATGTTGGCGAAGGTGCCGCGGATCATGACCTCGTGGTTGCCTCGGCGCGAGCCGTAGGAGTTGAAGTCGCGCTGGGCGACGCCGTTCTCCGCGAGATACTTGCCGGCGGGGCTGTCGGCCTTGATGTTGCCCGCCGGGCTGATGTGGTCGGTGGTGACCGAGTCGCCGAGCTTGAGCAGCACGCGGGCGCCCTCGATGTCGGTGACCGGCGACGGCGTCTTCTCCATGCCGTCGAAGTAGGGCGCCTTGCGGACGTAGGTCGAGTCCTCGTCCCAGGTGAAGGTGTCGCCGGTGGGCGTCGGGAGGTTCTGCCAGCGCTCGTCGCCGGCGAAGACGTCCGCGTAGTCCTTGGAGAACATGTCGGAGTCGATGGCGCCGGCGATGGTCTCCTCCACCTCCGACGGGGTGGGCCAGATGTCCTTGAGGAAGACGTCGCTGCCGTCCTCCGCCTGCCCGATCGGGTCGTGGAACAGGTCGACGTCCATCGAGCCGGCCAGGGCGTACGCGATGACGAGGGGCGGGGACGCGAGGTAGTTCATCTTCACGTCCGGGTTGATCCGGCCCTCGAAGTTGCGGTTGCCCGACAGCACGGAGACGACGGCGAGGTCGTTCTCCTGCACCGCGGCCGACACCTCGGGGATGAGCGGGCCGGAGTTGCCGATGCAGGTCACGCAGCCGTAGCCGACCAGGTTGAACCCGAGCTTCTCGAGGTACGGCGTCAGGCCGGCCTTGTCGTAGTAGTCCGAGACGACCTTCGACCCGGGCGCCAGGGTGGTCTTCACCCAGGGCTTGCGGGCCAGGCCCTTGTCCACGGCCTTCTTGGCGAGCAGCGCGGCGCCGATCATGACGCTCGGGTTGGAGGTGTTGGTGCACGACGTGATCGACGCGATGGTCACCGCGCCGTGGTCGAGGGTGAACTCGGTGCCGTCCTCGAGGGTGACCTTGACCGGCTTGGAGGCGCGGCCGCCGTCCTTCGGCGCGGCGGAGAGGTGGTCGGTCGGGGCCGGCGAGCCGTTGCCCGAGTGCGAGGGGGCGTCGCTGGCGGGGAAGGACTCCTCGACCTCCTCGTCGTAGCCCTTCTCCTCGGTGTCGGCCGCGTCCTCGGGCGTGCCCGCGTAGTCCACGAGAGCACCGCGGAAGGACCTCTTGGCCTCGGTCAGCTCCACCCGGTCCTGCGGGCGCTTCGGGCCGGCGATCGAGGGGACGACCGTCGACAGGTCGAGCTCGAGCTTCTCGGAGAACCGCGGCTCGAAGTCCGGGTCGAGCCAGAGGCCCTGCTCCTTGGCGTACGCCTCGACGAGCTTGAGCTGCTGCTCGTCGCGGCCGGTGAGGCGGAGGTAGGAGACGGTCTCGTCGTCGATCGGGAAGATCGCGATGGTCGAGCCGAACTCGGGGCTCATGTTGCCGATGGTGGCGCGGTTGGCCAGCGGCAGGGCCGCGACGCCGGCGCCGTAGAACTCGACGAACTTCCCGACGACGCCGTGCTTGCGCAGCATCTCGGTGATCGTGAGGACGAGGTCGGTGGCCGTCGAGCCCTCGGGCAGGTCCCCGGTGAGCTTGAAGCCGACGACGCGCGGGATGAGCATCGAGACCGGCTGGCCGAGCAGGGCCGCCTCGGCCTCGATGCCGCCGACGCCGAAGCCCAGGACGCCGAGGCCGTCGACCATCGTGGTGTGGGAGTCGGTGCCGACGCAGGTGTCGGGGTAGGCCTGCAGCTCGCCGTCCACCTCACGGGTGAAGACGGTGCGGGCGAGGTGCTCGATGTTGACCTGGTGGACGATGCCGGTGCCCGGGGGGACGACCTTGAAGTCCTGGAAGGCGGTCTGGCCCCAGCGCAGGAACTGGTAGCGCTCCTTGTTGCGGTCGTACTCGATCTCGACGTTGCGCTCGAAGGCCTGCGGCGTGCCGAAGGCCTCGGCGATGACGGAGTGGTCGATGACCATCTCGGCCGGGCTCAGCGGGTTGATCTTCGTCGGGTCGCCGCCGAGGTCGGTGGCGGCCTCGCGCAGGGTGGCCAGGTCGACGATGCAGGGCACGCCGGTGAAGTCCTGCATGATCACGCGCGCCGGCGTGAACTGGATCTCCTTGTCCGGCTCGGCCGTCTCGTCCCAGCCCGCGAGCGCCACGATGTCGTCGGCGGTGATGTCGGCGCCGTCCTCGGTGCGCAGGAGGTTCTCCAGGAGCACCTTCAGCGAATAGGGAAGGGAGGCGACAGCACCCTCAGGGAGGCCCTCACCCGTCACCGCGTCGAGGCGGAAGATCTCGTAGTCGGTGCCGTCCACCGAGAGGGTGCTCTTCGCACCGAAGCTGTCCTTGCTTGCCATGGGTCCCATCCTGCCGTCTGTCCCCCCGCCGAGGTAAGTAAGGCAGCCCTTTCATCGCGGGCGTGCGCCTCGAGCGGAATATGTCTTGATATCAAGATACACGAGATCGAGGGAACATCGAATGTCGGCGCGTCTCTTGCCCCCATGCCCCAAGATGAGGTCGTGAGCACCCTCGCCGCCGTGGCGGCCGTCCTCGCCCTCGTCGTCGCGATCCCCCTTGCCGTCGCCGCCGCGCTGCTCACCCGCCAGGTCCGGAGTCTGCGCGCCTCCGTCGCCGCGCTGCACGAGGAGGTCGAGGCCCAGGCCGGCGCTCCGCCGGCGGTGCCGGTCACCCTCGACATCGGCCCGCGCCGGGTCATCACCATCGAGATCCTCAACCCGCTCGAGCTCGCCGCCAGCCAGTCGCGGGCCGCGCGGCTGCTCGGCGGGCTGACGCCGACGGTGATCACCCGCATCGTCTACGACCAGGCCAGCAAGCAGATCATGGAGACCCTCGAGGACGAGGGCGTCGCCGCCGAGGTACGGGTCCGTGTCGGGGACTGAGACCGTCGTCCTCCTCCTCGGGATCGTGGCCGTGGTGGCCGCGGCCGTCCTGACCGTGCGCCTGGCACGGGGCTGGCTCGCCGCGACCTCGGAGGCCGAGGACGTACGCCGTCTCCTCATGCGCGAGGCCGCCTGGCGCGAGGAGGCGGCGCGTCTCATGGCCATCCGCGCACCGCTGGCCGACGGAGCCCAGCGCGCGGCCGACGCCGTCGACCTGGGCGCCACGGTGACCCGGCTCGGGCACAGGACCGTCGCCGGGCTCTCCTTCGCCGTGCTCAAGGCGATCCCCGCCACCCGGGACCGGAGCGCCCGGATCCAGACCGGACACGACCGGATCTCGGGGCGCGTCTACGGCGCCATCAACGAGGCCACCGACTCGGCCCGCCGTGCCAGCCGGTCCCTGCGCGGCGACGGGGTCGCCGATCCGCAGGCACTCGACGCGCTCGGGGCACTCGAGGCGCCCGCGGAGCCCGAGCCGCCCGCCGTCTGACGATCGTCCAGGGGGCGCCACGGGAGCGCCACGGGAGCGTCAGGAGGACGTCAGGAGGCCGTGTAGGCCCAGGTGAGCTGGACCTCGGTGAGCCCGGCGGCCGCCGGGGTGTGCGTCAGCGAGAAGCCGCGGCTGGACGTGTTGCGGACGACGAGCCCGCCGTCGGCGAGGTTGGTCGCACCGGACGCCACGTAGACGCAGAGCCGTCCCGCCGGAGCGGCCGGGTCGCCGAACGTCCCGCCACACACGCCACCGCCTCCCGCCGACACGATCGTCGGCGACACCGCTCCCGAGATCCACGCCGGGAACGACACGCTCACGGCGCGTACGTCGTCGGTCCCGTCCGCCTTGTAGGCACTGTCCTCGTAGCCGCTGATCGTGCTCTCCGCGACGATCGGCTCGCCGCTGACGTAGCGGCTCAGGGTCCAGAACGCGTCGGGGGCGAGCTTCGTGGCCGCCAGGGCGCCGTCCTTGATGTCGTCGTTGGTGATCGTGTCGTTCGCGATGTCGGCGCTGGAGATCGAGTTGTCGGTCAGCTCGTAGCTGCCGACGCTGCCCTCGACCAGCTTCTGGCCGCTGACGGAGCGAGGAGCGATGTCGTCGCCGCCCAGCGACCCGTCCGCGATGTCCGCGCCGCCCAGCGACCCGTCCGCGATGTCGGCCCCGCCCAGCGACCCGTCGGCCACGTCGATGCCGCCGAGGGAGCCGTCCTTGATCTCGTTGCCGCCGAGCCGGCCGTAGGCGATGTCGTACTCGGTGATGGACCGGTCCTTGATCTTCGCGCCCGTGACGGCGTTGGCCTTGAGCTGGGCGGTCCCGACGGCGTTCGCGGCGATCTTCTTGACCGCCTTCGCGGCCTCGACCGGGACACCCGTACCGCCGACCGCGATCACGAGCGCCGCGGTGGCGGCGAGGTTGGCGTAGGTGAGGCGAGGGAGGCGTCGGAGCGGACGTCGGGACAGACGGTGCGAGCTCATGCGCTCATCGTGCGTCAGCCGGCCGGCACGACCAAAGCGACGCACTCGACGTGGTGCGTCATCGGAAAGAGGTCGAAGGCGCGGAGGTCCGCCAGGCGGTAGCCGCGATCGGCGAAGAGGGCGAGGTCGCGGGCGAGCGCGGCCGGGTCGCAGGCGACGTACGCGACGGCGCGCGGGGCGCGGTCGGCGACGGCGTCGACGACGGCGC
>NZ_JASGDD010000159.1:0-6200 GCF_047607365.1 Nocardioides sp.
ACCGGCCGGGGTGGTAGACACGGTGTGCGGCGTTTCGGCGCGACTCGCCGATGGCTCGGGCGTGTCGGCCTGAGGAGCCTCACGAACGGGCTCGGTCTCCTCCGATGGCGCGGTGGGAGCCTCCTCGGTGCGCGCCTCGGTGGCCTGGGGCTTGGTGGCCTCGGGCTCGGAGACCGACTCTGTGGGTGCGGCGGGTGCGGCCGGAGGTCCGGCGAGGGTTGCGCCCTCGGGGGCGGGGATGTCGAAGAGCGAGCCGGCGCCGTCGATGTCGACGTCCGTGTGTGGCGCCGAGGCCGTGCCGGAGGACGCCCCCGCGGCAGCCGCCGGCGCGGGCGCAGCCTCGGCCTGGGCCTCCGGCTCCATCTGTCCAGCGGGCTCCGCCGCGGCCGTCTCCTCGGCGGGCGCGATGTCGAAGAGCGACCCGCCGGAGCCGAGGTCGGTCGTCGGCGTGGCCTTCGCCTCAGGCTCGGCCCTCTCGGCGGCAGGCGCAGCCGCGGGTGTCTCGGCGGCAGGGGCCGCGGCCGGCTTCCCTTCGGCGGGGGCGTCGCCGCCGATGTCGAAGAGTGAGCCGCCGGATCCCAGGTCGGTCGCCGGGGCGGCCTTCTTCTCGGGCTTCGCCTCGGCTTCGGGCTCGGCGGGCTTCTCCGCCTCGCCGCCGATGTCGAAGAGCGAGCCGCCGGCCTTCTCCGCGGGCTTCTCCGTCGGGGCCGCCTTGGCCTCGGGCTCGGCCGGGGCGGGGGTGTCGAACAGTGAGCCGCCGGACTTCTCCGCCGGCGCCGCCTTGGCCTCCGGCTCGGCCGGGGCGGGGGTGTCGAAGAGCGAGGACGCGTCGTCGGGCGCCTTCTCCGAGGGAGCGGGATCGGCCGGGGTGTCGAACAGCGACGAGCCACCCGATCCCGAGCCGGACCCGGACGTGGCGGCACCGGCGTCGGCGGTGTCGACGACCGTGTCGCCGGTGGCGGTCACGTCGCCTGCCGACGGCTCGGCCGCGGTCGCGACGGAGGCGGCGTTGGCGGCGCCCGCGCCGGGGGCGAGCTTGGTCGCCTGCTCGCCCTTCACGGAGGCGAGCAGCATCTGGGCGACGTCGAGGACCTCGACCTCCTCGCGGGCCTCGCCGTTGGCCTGCGCCTTGGTGAGGCCGTCGGAGAGCATCACCCGGCAGAACGGGCAGCCGACGGCGATCTGGTCGGCGCCGGTGGCGACGGCCTCGTTGGTGCGGTTCTCGTTGATCCGCGAGCCGAGCTTCTCCTCCATCCACATCCGGGCGCCACCGGCGCCACAGCAGAAGGACCGCTCGGAGTTGCGCGGCATCTCCTTGTACTCCGCGCCGGGGAGGATCTGGAGCAGCTCGCGCGGCGGGGTGTAGACGCCGTTGTGGCGACCGATGTAGCAGGGGTCGTGGTAGGTGATCGAGCGCTTGTGGGCGCCTGCGCCCTCCTTGACCGGAGTCAGCTTGCCCTCGCGGACGAGCTTGTTGAGCAGCTGGGTGTGGTGCACGACCTCGAGCTCGATGCCGAAGTCCTTGTACTCGTTCTTGAGCGTGTTGAAGCAGTGCGCGCAGGTCGTGACGGCCTTCTTGACGCGGAACTCCTTGAACGTCTCCACGTTCTGCTGCGCGAGCCCCTGGAAGACGAACTCGTTGCCCGCGCGGCGGGCGGAGTCGCCGGTGCAGGTCTCGCCGTTGCCGAGCACGCCGAAGGAGATCCCGGCGATGTCGAGCAGCTCGGCGACGGCCCGCGTCGTCTTCTTGGCCCGGTCCTCGTACGCGCCGGCGCACCCGACCCAGAAGAGCCAGTCGACCTCGTCGAGCGACTCGATGTCCTCGCCGACGACCTTGACCTCGAAGTCGAGCCCCTTCGCCCAGTCCATGCGGGCCGTGGCCGACATGTTCCACGGGTTGCCCTTGTTCTCCAGGCCCTTGAACAGGCCGTTGAGCTCGGAGGGGAAGTTGGACTCGACGAGCACCTGGTAGCGGCGCATGTCGACGATGTGGTCGACGTGCTCGATGTCGACCGGGCACTGCTGGACGCAGGCGCCGCACGACGTACACGACCAGAGGACGTCCTCGTCGATGACGAAGCCACCCTCGGCGGGGTTGTAGAACCAGTCGAGGACCTCGGTGCCCTCGCCCGCCTCGGAGGGGGCGTCGGTCTTGCCGATGAGCGGCGTGGGCTCCTGGCCCTCGTCGAGGAGGTAGGGGGCGGCGGCGTACGCCTCCTGACGCAGGCCCATCATGAGGAGCTTGGGGGAGAGCGGCTTCTCGGTGTTCCAGGCGGGGCACTGGGACTGGCAGCGGCCGCACTCGGTGCACGTGGTGAAGTCGAGGATGCCCTTCCAGGAGAAGTCCTGGATCGTCCCGACGCCGAGAGTGGCGTCCTCGTCGAGATCGTCGATGTCGTCGAGGGTGATCACCTTGCCGCCCGAGACCAGCGGCTTCAGTGCGCCGAGCGCGAGGGTCTTGCCGTCGGTGTCGCGGCCGACCGACTCACGCTTGAAGAAGATGTTGAACCAGGCGGTGAAGCGGTGCCAGGCGACGCCCATGGTGAGGTTGGTCGAGATGACGACGAGCCAGATCATCGCAGAGGCGATCTTGAAGGTCGCGATGGCGTAGACGATGTTCTCCAGCGACCCGATCGAGTCGTGGCCGGTTGGGTAGAGGTGCCCGAAGAGCTGCGAGATCGGAAAGTGGAAGCTCGTGGCGTGCTCGGCCGCCTCGCCGCCGTGCGCCTGCGCGAGGTTGTACTCCGCGCCGCGGATGAAAAGAATGGCAGAGGATTCCAGCAACACCATCGCCTCGACGAAGAACGCCTGCCACATGGTGGAGCCGAAGAAGCGGGTCGTGCGGCCCTTGTCCTCCGGCAGGTGCGTGAGCCGGTAGACGATGAGCGGGATGATGCCGAGCGTGCCGAGCAGTCCGAGGATCTCGGCGGTCCACTCGTAGACGAACCACTTGCCGATGATGGGCCAGGCGAATTCGGGGCCGAAGAGCTGGAAGTACGCCGACATGACGGCCGTCGACAGGAAGAGGAACGCCGCGAAGGCGAACCAGTGCAGGATGCCGACCCAGGTCCACTGCAGCATCCGGGTGTGGAGCAGCGTCTCCTTGAGCATCGTCACCAGGCGCCGGCCCAGGTTGTCGGTGCGGCCGACGGCGGGCTGGCCCACCCGGATGACGGCGAGCATGGAGCGCACCGCCTTCACGGTCAGGGCGACCGCGACGACCGTGAGAGCCAGACAGACCACGATGAGGATGGCTTGCAGCATGAGCGCGATCCTACTCACGAGTAACCAGGCGCATCGCCATCATGGGCAACCCGGCGCACCGGCACGAGGCCGATGGCGGCGAGGGGGAAGAGCGCCATCAGCCCGAACGCCCAGCCGTAGCTCGTCGCCGTGATGAGAGCGCCCACGCCGGGACCGACCAGCGAGCTGGTGAGGTACTGCGCCGTGTTGTGGATGCCCAGCGCGCGCCCGCTCCAGAACGGGCCGGCGTGCTCGGCGACCGCGGTGAAGGCGAGGCCGTTGTCGGCGACGGTCACGACGGTGGCGACGACCATGAGGGGTACGGCGGCCCACCAGCCCAGTCCGGCGGTGATGCCCAGCAGGGCCATGCAGACGCCTGCCGCGATGGCGACCCAGCGAAGCGGCCGCATCCGGCTGCGGACCATGTCCGAGAGCTGCCCCGACGCGATCCGGCCCAGCGCGCCGAACACCTGGGCGACCGCCACCAGCGTGCCCGCCGCCGCAGCCGTCCATTGCCGGTCCTGGATCAGCCACACCAGCGCGAAGGTCCACACCACGAACTGCGGCACCACCAGCAGTACCGCGACGGTGTGGACGCGCACCAGGAAGCTGTCGCGGCGGTAGGGGTTGTCCGAGGTCCCGTCGGCGCGCCGCTCCGGGCGGGGCGGGTCGATCACGACGGGCACGACGATGAGAGCCGCCACCGCGATGGCGATCGCGGGCACCAGCATGGCGGCGTGCACGCCGTGGGCGTCGGCGACCACCGCGACGGCGATCGCGCCGATGCCGACGCCGATCGGCTGGGCCATCTGGCGGATGCCCATCGCCAGCCCGCGCCGGTGGGGCGGGAACCAGCCGACGACCACCCGGCCGCTGGCGGCGTTGCTGCTCGCGGCCGCGGCTCCGGCGACGCCCAGGACGATGGTGAAGAGGACGAGGTCCCCGGTGGCGGCGGCGAGAAGGCCGAAGGCCGCCGAGACGACGGCGCCGGAGAGGAGGGCCAGCCGCTCGCCGTACGCGTCGACGAAGGCGCCCCACCCGACGAGGGTGATCATCACGCCGATGTTGGGCGCGGCGGCCACGACGCCCGCCTGGGCGAGCGAGAGGCCCTCCTGGTCGTGCAGGGCGGGGATGAGGAAGGAGGGGGCGGTCGTCATGATCGCGGAGGCCGCCTGCGCGAGCGTGCTCGCGGCGAGCATGGCCCAGCGCCGGCCGGTGCTGACCGAGCCGATCGCGCCGGCCGCCTTGGCCTGGAGGACGTCCACGCCCTCCGTTGTACGCCGAAGGGCGTCTCGCATCGCGGGATATCTCATCCCGCGGATTGAGACCTATTACACGTCCGGCCTCTGAGCCTCGACCGTCTTGAGATCGACGGCGGCGGCGACGGCGTCCGCATAGGCCGCCTGCCATGCCCGCATGACGGCCTTTCCGTCGCCGACCTTGGCGAGCGCCGTCTGGTACACCGCCCACTGAGCCGTCTCGCCGAGCGTGCACTCGCTCGGGCAGGTGCTGGCCGCGAGGGCGAGGTCGTGGCCGGCGACAGCCGCGGCCCGGGCGCGCTTCGCGAGGGTCTCGAGTGACTCCTGCGCCTGCTCGAGCGCCTTCGGCGAGTTGTCCGGGACCTTCAGCGCGTCCATCTTCTTGGCGATCTTCACGAGCGCCTGCGACGCCTTGTAGAAGCCGCTGGTCAGGCTCGAGCTCGGGGAGTCGTCCGCCGTCACCGTCGGCACGTCCGCCCATGCGGCGGTCCACGACTTGCTCACCTTGAGCACGGAGGTGCGGTAGCTCGCCAGCGCCGTCTTGTCCGGCGCGTTGTGCAGCTCGGTCCACGTCTTCATCAGCAGCGTCGCCGTCGAGATCAGCTGGCCGATCTGCTCCACGGGACCGGTGTCCTCGCCCAGCTCCGAGAGCTGCCGGGTGAGGGCCGGTCCGGTCGTGTCCCACTGGTCGAGGTGGTCGGCGTCGATCGTCTTCATCGAGACGATCGACTGGGTGGCGGCCTCGAGCAGCGCGGCGCGCTTCCCGAGGTCGGTGTCCTCGTCGAGCACGGCCGCGGTGTCCTCGGTGGTGACCCGGAGCTGGAACGCGTCGGCGGCCACCTCGCGCAGGCCCGCGGTCTTGGTGGAGGAGGCCGCCTGGTCGACGAGCTTGGTGAGCTGGGTCGTGAGGCCGGTCAGCGCGAGCGGGCCGACCACGCGGGCCACGGTCGTGACGGTCGGCGCCGTGTCGGTGGTCGGGTCGCTGCCGGGGACGCCCTTGCGGGCCTTCGCGACGGCGTCGGCCGCCGACCGGATCGTGGCCATGACCGCGGGGAACTGCGCCGAGGCGTTTGCCTCCGTGATCGCGTCGAGCGCGCTGAGGGCCTGGAGCGCGGCGGTCTCGGCGTTGATCAGCTCCTGGCCGGCGTCGGTCGCTCCGCGCAGCGTCGAGAAGTCCTGCCCGAGGGTCGTCGCCGCGTCGGCGGCGGCGCTGAGCGAGGCCAGGTCGGTCGACGCCGTGACGGCCGAGAGCACCGCCGCGTAGTCGCTCTGCCGCGGCGCCACCTCGACGCTGGGCTGCGCGGGCGCGGTCGTGGGCTCGGAGACCGGGGTGTCGCTCGCCGTGCGGGCGAGCGGGCCGCGCGCGAGGAACCAGCCGGTGCCGGCCATGAGGGTGAGTACGACGGCGGCCACGACGAGTCGGAGGACGAGTCGCAGGCCGCGTCGGCGTCGGGGGGCCGCCGCCTCCGGCTGGGCCCCCGGCTCCGCCTCGGTCTCGGTCTCGGTGTGGGGCTCGGCTCGGGTCGCGGGCTCGGCTTCGGTGGCTCGCGCGACCTCAGCCTCTGTGGTCGCGGCGGCCTCCGCGGCCGCCGCGACCTCGGTGCCGGCCTCGGTGGTCGGTGCGGTCTCGGCGGGAGCATCGACGACGGCGACTGCCTCGTCGAGGGGGAGCGACGCGTCGGCGGGATCGACCTCGCC
>NZ_JASGDD010000160.1:0-15412 GCF_047607365.1 Nocardioides sp.
GCGAGCACGACGGAGCGCGGGGCACCCCGTCCGGCAGGACCGGCCACCGCGGCGACCGCGCAGTGCGCGGGCCACAGCCGCAGCAGCAGGCGGTGCAGCGCGTGGCCCTGGGTGCGCGAGACCCGCCGCAGCGCGGGACTCGGCGTCCGGGCCGCCCATGCCGCCACGACCGGATCGAGCGGCAGCCCCTGGCGGAGGTGGTGGAGCGCGACGACCGCGGTCGCGGCCTCGACGGTCGTGACCGTGCCCAGCCGGGCGTGGAGGTACGCCGGCACCTGGCCCTCCCGCAGCCCCCCGAGCACCGCCGGCTCGAGGCCGGCCGACTGGGTGTGCCCGGCCACGGGCAGGCGCGCGTCGGCCAGCAGCATGAGGAGCAGGTCAGCGGACACCGTCAGACCTCCAGATCAGAACATCGTGTAGAGCTGGGCGAGGGGCAGCTCGCTCGCGGGCATCGGCTCGACGACCTCGCCGTCGATCGCGATGGCGAACGTCTCGGGGTCGACGTCGATCTCGGGCAGCGCCGAGTTGTGGAGCATGTCGGCCTTGGTCAGGTTGCGGGTGTCGTCGAGCGCGGCGAGCCGGCGACGGAGGCCGAGGCGGCCGGCGAGCCCGTCCTCGATCGCAGCGGGAGCGACGAAGGTAAGCGAGAGGTCGGCGCCGGCGCCCTCGGCGGGGTGGACGAGCGTCTCGCGCATGAGCTGGGGCTGGGGCGTCGGGATCGACGCGTTCGGGTCGCCGAGCGCACCCCAGACGAGCGCCCCGCCCTTGATCACGACGTCGGGCCGGATGCCGAAGAAGCGCGGGTCCCACAGCACGAGGTCGGCCAGCTTGCCCGGCTCGACGGAGCCGATCTCCGAGGCCATGCCGTGGGCGAGGGCCGGATTGATCGTGTACTTGGCGACGTACCGCTTCGCGCGGAGGTTGTCGGCCCGGCCGCCGCCGAGGTCGTGGTGGTCGCCGAAGCGTGCCTTCATCACGTGGGCGACCTGCCAGGTGCGCGTGACGACCTCGCCGATCCGGCCCATCGCCTGGGCGTCGGAGGAGGTGATGGACAGCGCGCCCATGTCGTGCAGCAGGTCCTCGGCCGCGATCGTCGTCGCGCGGATGCGCGACTCGGCGAAGGCGAGGTCCTCCGGCACCCGCGGGTTGAGGTGGTGGCAGACCATGAGCATGTCGAGGTGCTCCGCGACCGTGTTCACGGTGTGGGGGAGCGTCGGGTTCGTCGAGCCGGGGATGATGTGCGGCAGCGAGGCGATCTCGAGGATGTCCGGCGCGTGACCGCCGCCCGCGCCCTCGGCGTGGAAGGCGTGGATCGAGCGGCCGCGGATCGCGTCGACGGTCGAGGCGAGGTAGCCGGCCTCGTTGAGCGAGTCCGAGTGCAGCGCGACCTGGAGGCCGAACTCGTCGGCGGCCCGCAGGGACGCGTCGATCGCCGCCGGCGTCGAGCCCCAGTCCTCGTGGACCTTGTAGCCGCCCGCGCCGGCCAGCGCCTGCTCGGCCAGCCCGGCCGCGGAGACGGTGTTGCCCTTGCCCATGAGCAGGATGTTGAGCGGCAGCGAGTCGAGCGCGCGGTGGACCGTCCGCAGGTGCCAGGCGCCCGGAGTGACGGTCGTCGCCTTGGACCCCTCCGAGGGGCCGGTGCCGCCGCCGCCGACCGTCGTGACACCGGTGGACAGCGCCTCGACCAGCTGCGAGCGGGACAGGAAGTGGACGTGGATGTCGATCGCGCCGGCGGTGAGGATCCGGCCCTCGCCCGAGATGACGTCGGTCGAGGGCCCGATCGCCATCCGCGGATGGACGCCGTCGGCGATGTCGGCGTTGCCCGCCCGGCCGAGCGCGGCGATGCGCCCGTCGCGCAGCCCGACGTCGGCCTTGACGATGCCCCAGTGGTCGAGCACGACGGCGTTGGTGATGACGGTGTCGAGCGCCCCCTCGGCCCGGGTGAGCGACCCTTGGGCCATCGACTCGCGGATCGACTTGCCGCCGCCGAAGACCGCCTCCTCGCCGCCGAAGGTGAGGTCGTCCTCGATCTCGATCCACAGATCGGTGTCGGCCAGCCGGAGCTGGTCGCCGGTCGTCGGGCCGTAGAGCGCCGCGTAGTCGGCGCGCGTGATCTCCACGGCTCAGGCCTCCCCGTCCTGCGGGTCGTGCGCGGCCGGCTTGATCTGGATGCCCGGCACGACCCCGCGGCCGCCGAGCCGCACGATGCTCACCTCGCGCGACGCGCCCGGCTCGAAGCGCCGCGACGTGCCGGCCGGGATGTCGAGGCGGAAGCCGTCGGCGGCCGCACGGTCGAAGTCGAGCGCCGCGTTCACGTCCGGCAGGTGGATGTGCGAGCCGATCTGCACCGGCCGGTCACCGGTGTTGACGATGACGAGCTCGCGCGTCTCACGGCCCTCGTTCAGGACGAGTACGCCGTCGGCGACCCGGACCGCGCCGGGCCCCCTGCTCACACTGGACATCGCTGCTCTCCCTCGGCTGCTCTCAGGCGATCGGCTGGTGGATGGTGACGAGCTTGCGCCCGTCGGGGAACGTCGCCTCGACCTGGACCTCGACGAGCATGTCGACCACGTCCGGCATCACCTGCTCGCGGCTGAGGACCTCGCGGCCGGCCGTCATCAGCTCGCCGACGCTACGGCCCTCGCGGGCGCGCTCGATCACCCACGTGCTGAGCAGGGCGACCGACTCGGGGTAGTTGAGCAGCACGCCGCGGGCGAGCCGGTCGCGGGCAACCATGCCGGCGACGGACAGGAGGAGCTTCTCGGTCTCCGAAGGGGTGAGGTGCATCGGTGCCTCAGACCGCCATCGCCGCGCGGACGGCGTCGACAGCGCCGGGGCCGCCCTCGCCGTGGGAGGTGACCCGGCCCGACTCCAGCACGTAGTACGAGCCGGTCGCGCGCAGCGCGAAGCCGACGTGCTGCTCGACCAGGAGGACCGACAGGTCCCCCCGGTTGGTCAGCGCGACGATGGTGGACTCGATCTCGGCGACGACGTTGGGCTGGATGCCCTCGGTCGGCTCGTCGAGGATGAGCATCCGCGGCTTCGTGAGCAGCGTCCGGGCGATGGAGAGCTGCTGGCGCTGCCCGCCCGAGAGCAGCCCGGCGCGCCGGCCGAGCAGACCCGTCAGCGCGGGGAAGGTGTCGAGGACGCCGTCCATGGCCGACTTGTCGGTGGTGACGAGCTGGAGGTTCTCCAGCGTCGTCATCTGGGGGAAGCAGAGCTGGCCCTGCGGCACGTAGCCCAGGCCGCGCTTGACCCGCGCGCTCGGGCGCAGCCTGGTGACGTCCTCGCCGTCGAGCAGGATCGTGCCCTCCCGGATGGGGAGCAGCCCGACCGCCGCGCGCAGCAGGGTGGTCTTGCCGGCGCCGTTGTGGCCCATGATCGCCACGGCCCCCGCGGCCGGCACCTCGACGCTGACGTCGTGCAGCACCATGCTGCGGCCGTAGCCACCGGTCACTCCGACGAGCTCAAGCATCGGTCTCACCCTCTTCGACAGGCTCTCCTACGGACGGGTCGGCGGTCGCCGTACGGCCCAGGTAGACCTCCTGGACGCGCTCGTCGGCCTGGATCTCCGCCACGCTGCCCTCGGTGAGCACCTTCCCGGCGTGCAGGACGGTCACGAAGTCCGCGTAGTTGCGGACGAACTCCATGTCGTGCTCGATCACCACGATCGTCCGCTCCGGGGCGATCCGGCGCAGCAGCTCCCCGGTCTCGTCGCGCTCCTCGGCGCTCATGCCCGCGACCGTCTCGTCGAGGAACATCACGTTCGCGTCCTGCACGAGGAGCATGCCGATCTCCAGCCACTGCTTCTGACCGTGGGCGAGGATGCCGGCCGGCCGGTGCCGCAGGTCCGCCAGCCCGACCGTCTCCATCGCCTCCTCGACGTACGACGGGATCCCGCGCCGGGCGCGCACCATGCCCCACGCCCGGCGGTGCAGTCCGCCGGCGATGTCGAGGTTCTGCAGCACCGACAGCTCCTCGAACACCGTCGCGGTCTGGAAGGTCCGGCCGATGCCCTGACGCACGATCTGGTGCGACTTCATCGTGAGCAGGTCCTTGTTGTTGTACGACGCCAGGCCGGTGCCCTTGACCAGGCCGGTCAGGGCGTCGACCAACGTCGTCTTGCCCGCCCCGTTGGGTCCGATGAGGAAGTGGATGCGGCCCTGCAGGAAGGTCACGTCGACGTCCTCGTTGGCCTTGAAGCCGTCGAAGTCGACGGTGAGGCCGCGCACCTCGAGGTAGTCCTGGCCCCTCACTGCGCCACCCTCCGCCATCCGGTGAGCCGGCCCACGACCCTCGGGACGGAGGCGAGTCCGCCCGGGAGGACGAGGGTCACCACGATGAACAGCAGGGCGAGCACGTAGATCCACTGGTCCTCGAGCTTCTCCGACAGCGCCGACCGGCCGTAGCCGACGGCGAGCGCGCCGAGTGCCGGGCCGAAGAGCGCCGCGCGGCCGCCGAGGGCGACCCCGGCGATCATGAAGATCGAGGCGGCGGCGTTGATGTCCTTGGGCGAGATGATGCCGGTGAGCGGGACGAAGAGGGCGCCGCCGATGCTGGCCATCAGCGCGGCGAGCATGAAGGCGACCAGCTTGACGTTGGCCGGGTCGTAGCCGAGGAAGCGCACCCGCTCCTCGGCGTCCCGGGTCGCGACGAGGAGCTCGCCGTAGCGACTGCGATAGAGCTGCCAGACCACGACCAGGCAGACGATGAGCACCGTGGCGGCGATCGTGTAGATCATCTGCCGGTTCGCCGGATCGCTGAGCTCGTAGCCGAAGAACGACTTGAAGTCGCTGAGCCCGGTGTCGCCGCCGGTGAGCTTGATCGTCCCGCCGATGAGGTAGGCCAGGGCCACGGCCAGCGCCTGGGAGAGGATCGCGAAGTAGGCGCCCTTGACCCGGCGCTTGAAGATCGCGTAGCCCAGCACGCCGGACACCAGCAGCGGCAGCGCGACGATCGCGAAGATCGTGAAGGCGCCGCTGCGGTAGGGGACCCAGAAGGAGGGGAGGGGCGCGAGCGGGTCGTAGAGGATCATGAAGACCGGCGTCGCGTCCGGGCCGACGGTCTCGAGGCTGAGGTGCATCGCCATCGAGTAGGCGCCGAGGGCGAAGAAGACGCCCTGGCCCATGACGAGCATGCCGCCGCGACCCCAGGCGAGGCCGATGCCGACCGCCACGATCGCCCAGCAGCAGTACTTGCCGAGGTTGTTCAGCCGGAAGTCGCTCAGCACCGCGGGCGCGAGCACGAGCAGTGCGATCGCGAGGAGTCCGATGCCGGCGAGCTGCCACCAGACCATGAACCGCGACCCGAAGGACACCGGGATCGCGACGGGGCCGGCGGAGGAGGACAGGAGGTCCTCCGGGGTGCCCGGGTTCTCCGGGGAGTCGGTCGTCATGCTCACGCCAGGCCTCTCGTTCGGACGGTGAACAGCCCCTGGGGCTTGACCTGGAGGAAGACGACCACCAGCACGAAGGTGATCACCTGGGCGAGGCTTCCCGTCGTCCATTCGGCGAAGTACGCCGTGACGATGCCGACCGCCAGCGCGGCGATGACGGTGCCCTTGAGCTGGCCGAGGCCGCCGGCCACGACCACCAGGAACGCCAGGATGATGTAGCGGGTGCCGAGCTGGGAGTTGGTGCCGCCGATCAGGGCCGCGGCCACGCCGCCCACGCCGGCGAGTCCCGAGCCGACGAAGAAGGTGAGCCGGTCGACGTTCCGGGTCGCGACGCCCATGGTCTCGGCGAGGGCGCGGTTCTGGACCGTCGCCCGGATCCGGCGCCCGAAGGCGCTGTACTTCAGCCACGCGGCGAGCGCGCCGAAGCAGGCCAGCGCGAGCACGATGGTGAACACCTGGCGCAGCGGCCACGCGTAGCCCAGGACGTGCAGCTGCCCGTCGAGCAGGGTCGGCTTCCGCACCGGCACGCCCTGGGGATAGAGCTGGAGGACGATCTGCTGGAGCGCGAGGCTGACGCCCACCGTGGCGAGGAGGGTGTCCAGCGGACGGTCGTACATCCACCGGATGAGGACCACCTCGAGGATCACGCCGAGGACGCCGGCCACGACGAAGGCCACCGGCAGGGCCACGAGGATCGAGACGTTGGTGTTGCTGATCGCCTGCTGGGTCCAGTAGGCGCACAGCGCGCCGGCGAGCAGGAACTCGCCGTGGGCCATGTTGATCACGCCCATCTGGCCGAAGGTGAGCGCGAGGCCCAGCGCGGCGATCAGGAGCAGCGCGCCGTCGGCGGTGCCGTTGAGCAGCGGGGGGATGAACGAGTCCATGTGCGATGGGGCCTCTCTGCGGGGCCCCGTGCCCACCGGCACGGGACCCCGCGTGGGAGTGGTGGATCAGCCGGCGGCCTTGACCAGCGCGTCGCGGGTCGCCGCGGGGAACCAGGAGTAGCCCTCGAGGTAGGGGTCGGGCTCGATGACTCCGTCCGAGCTCCACACCACGTCGAACTGGTTGTCGGCGTTGATCTGCCCGATCAGGCCGGGCTTGCTGATGTGGTGGTTCTCGCCGTTCACCGTCACGGTGCCCTCGGGCGCGTCGAAGGAGACGCCGTCGGAGGCCGCGTTGATCTTGTCGACGTCGAAGGAGCCCGCCTTCTCGACCATCGCCTTGTAGAGGTAGAGCGAGTCGTAGGCCGCCTCCATCGGGTCGGAGGTGACCCCGCTGGAGCCGGGGTAGGCCTTCCAGTCCGCGATGAACTTCGCGTTGGCGGGCGTGTCGACCGACTCGAAGTAGTTCCACGAGGCGTACTGCCCCTCGACGGACGCGCCCATGTTGGGCGCCTCCTCCTCCGCGATCGAGACCGAGATGATCGGCGTGGTCGCGGCCTTGAGGCCGGCGTCGGTGTAGGCCTTGATGAAGCCCACGTTGGACGAGCCGTTGATCGTGTTGAAGATGAAGTCGGGCTTCGCCTTCACGATCTTCGCCACCTGCGTGGTCCAGTCGTCCTTGTCGAGCGGGACGTACTCCTCGCCGACGATGTCGATGCCGAGCTCCTTGGCGTAGAGCTTGATGATCGCGTTGGCGGTGCGCGGGAAGACGTAGTCCGAGCCCGCGAGGAAGAGCGTCTTCACGCCCTTGGACTTGAGGAAGTCCAGCGCCGGGATGATCTGCTGGTTGGTGGTCGCGCCGGTGTAGTAGATGTTCTTCGAGGACTCCAGGCCCTCGTACTGCACCGGGTAGAACAGCAGGCCGTTGTCCTTCTCGACGACCGGCTTCATCGCCTTGCGCGAGGAGGACGTCCAGCCGCCGAAGATCGCGGCGACGCAGTCTTGGGTGAGGAGCTTGTCGGCCTTCTCCGCGAAGGTGGGCCAGTCGGTGGCGCCGTCCTCCTGGATGGGCTCGATCTTCTTGCCGAGGATGCCGCCCGAGGCGTTGATCTCGTCGGCGGCCATGTGCAGGACGTTCGAGACGGTCTTCTCCGAGATGGCCATCGCTCCGGTGAGCGAGTTGATGAAGCCGAGCTTGACGGTGTCGCCCGAGGTGTCGACACACGACGTCGCGGAGGACGAGGAGGACGACGACGCGGAGACGTCGGTCGTCTTGGTCCCACCGCAAGCGGTGAGCGCGAGGCTGACGGCGACCAGCGAGGCCGTTCCGGCCAGCAGTCGAGCGCGGGGATTCTTCACAGGGGATACCTCTTCGGTTCATGCCACCCACGGCACGGCGCTGTGCCTTCTTGTGAGCAGGAACCTAGGAAGCACCCGTTTCCAGTTACTACCGAATGGAATTAAATCGGTGTTACACCCGACCCGGCCAGGGCGTCGGTGAGGCGGCGGACGGAGCCGCCGAGGTTCCAGCGCTCGGCGAGCGCCTCGAGGCGCTCCGGCTCCGCCGGCGCGTACGGCGTCGCGAGGCCGCTCCGGTCGAGCTCGACGTCTCGCGCCACGGCCACCACCTTCGGCGCGACGAGGAGGTAGTCGGCCGCGGCGATGATCCTCGACCGCGGACCCGGGGCGAGGTCGGCGGCAGGGTCGGCCGCCGCGGCGACGATGCCGTCCAGGTCGCCGAAGCGCCCCAGCAGCGTCGCGGCGGTCTTCTCCCCGATCCCAGGGACGCCCGGAAGCCCGTCGGAGGCGTCCCCGCGGAGCGTGGCGAAGTCGGCGTACTGATCCGGGCGGACGGCGTACCTGCCCTGGACCCAGGCGGTGTCGACGCGGTCGTGCTTCGAGACGCCGCGGGCGATGTAGAGGACCCGCACCGCCGCGTCGACCGGCTCGTCGCGGACGAGCTGGAAGAGGTCGCGGTCGCCGGTCACGACGTCGACCGGGAGCCCCGCGTCGGTGGCGAGCGTCCCGATCACGTCGTCCGCCTCGTAGCCTGCCGCGCCGCGCACGGCGATGCCGAGGGCGTCGAGCACCTCGCGAATGATCGGCACCTGCACCTCGAGCGGGTCGGGCACCTCCTCGACGTCGACCGCGCCGGCGGGCCGCTCCTCCGCGACCCGGTGAGCCTTGTACGTGGGCAACAGGTCCACCCGCCACTGCGGGCGCCAGTCGTCGTCCCAGCAGCAGACCAGCTCGGTGGGGGAGTACTCGCCGACGAGCCGGGCGATGAAGTCCAGCAGCCCCCGCACCGCGTTGACCGGCGTGCCGTCCTCGGCGAGGACCTCGGGGACGCCGTAGAAGGCCCGGAAGTAGAGGCTGGCCGTGTCGAGGAGCATGCGGCGCGTCACCACGGCATCCAACCACGCCGCCGCGGGCCGGTCGGTCTCCTCCCGCGAAGTCCGCACGGTCGCCCGTTACGGCGAGCTTTCTGAGAGGCGCCTGAAGACCGGCTCGTGAGTGGGTCGCCGGCGTGCGCTCGCTCACGTCGCCGACGTACCGTAGGCACATGAGGGAGAGCAGGTCGACGCTGGGCCGCGTCGTCATGGTCATGCCGACCTACAACGAGGCCGACAACCTCGAGTGGCTCGTCGGCCGGCTCCGCGCCGCCGAGCCCGAGGTGGACGTCCTCGTCGTCGACGACGGGTCGCCCGACGGCACCGGCGACATCGCCGACGCGCTCGCGTCCCGCGACCCCCGCATCCACGTCCTGCACCGCAGCGAGAAGGCCGGGCTCGGCGCGGCCTACCGGCACGGGTTCGCCTGGGCCCTGGCGCAGGGGTACGACGTCATCGGCGAGATGGACGCCGACGGCTCCCACCAGCCCGAGGAGCTCCATCTCCTGCTCGACGCGATCGCGGACGCCGACCTGGTGATCGGATCCCGCTGGGTGCGCGGCGGGTCGGTGATCAACTGGCCGCTGCGCCGAGAGGCCCTCTCCCGCGGCGGCAACGCCTACGTCCGGCTCCTGCTCGGGATGCCGGTGCGCGACGCCACCGCCGGCTTCCGGCTGTTCCGCAGCGCGACGCTGGAGAAGATCGACCTCGCCCAGGTCACCTCGACGGGCTACGTCTTCCAGACCGACATGGTCGCCCGCACCCTCCACGCCGGGCTGACCGTGCGCGAGGTCCCGATCCAGTTCGTCGAGCGCGTCCGCGGTCAGTCGAAGATGAGCGGCGCGGTGGCGGCCGAGTCGATGCGCAGCGTCACCGCGTGGGGGCTGCGCGAGCGCCGCAGGCAGCTGGCCGGCCTGCGGCCGGCGCGGCTCACGCGGGCTTTCTCGAGGCGCGCCTAGGCCGGTGCAGGTGCGCGGGGCCGATCTCCCCGTCGCGGAGCAGGTCGAGCCGCTCCTTGAGGATCTCCTCGAGCTCGGTCTCCGAGCGACGCTCGAGCAGCATGTCCCAGTGCGTACGGGCCGGCTTCTCGACCTTCTCCTCGACCGGGTTGCCGGCGACGTTCAGGGCCTCCTGGCCGCACCGCGGACACTCCCACTGAGCGGGGATGTCGGCCTCGTCGGACATCGTGATCTCGAACTCGTGCCCCTGCGGACACCGGTAGCCGACCTGCTGGCGACCCGCGAACTCGATGCCGCGCTCGTCCTCGAAGCTCTGACCGCCCAGTCGGGCGCCTCGTAGTGTGCGCTCTGCCATGGCACACCCCCCTTCGGAGTCTTCAACGGTACCGACCCGCTCAAGATTCCGCGACGATCCACGGCGGGGGCATCCTCCACCGCAGCCTGGGCGCCTAGTCACTTCGGGCTATTTTCAACCGTTTGGCTTGCCTCAACTTTCCTAAGGCGTGCCTAATCCTCACCTATCAGACGCCTGTGTCCACGGGCGTCGCGCTCTTCGGGAGGGTCGCATGGCCTCGGTGTCTGGTTCGCGTGGGCTCTCGCTGCTCGCTCGAGGGGTGTGCCTGCTTCTGCTCGGGGCGCTGCTGGCGTCGGTGCCGTTGGCGGTCTCGGTGGTGGCTGGTACGTCGTCGGCGTCGGCGGCGACACCGTCCGCCGATGGCGGGGGTTTGTTCGTGTCGGTGCAGGGGCGTCTGCTGGACACCAGGAACGGTACGGGTGGGTATTCGTCGATGATGTCGGCGAATGTGCGGCGCACGGTGCAGGTGACGGGGTCGGCGGGGTTGCCGTCCTCGGGGGTGAAGGCGGTTCAGGTCACGGTGACGGTGCTGGACCAGACCGCGTTGGGGCAGGTGTGGTTGGCTCCTGCGGGTGGGGATGCGACCGCGCTGGGGTTGACCTATGGGGGTGCGAGTGTCCCGGCGGGCTACATCTCGGGCACGACGATCGTGACGGTGAGCTCGGAGGGGAAGATCGACGTCTGGGCTCAGACGGCGGTGAATCTGGTGATCGACGTGCAGGGGTACTTCACCTCGGGCTCGACGGCGGCGGGTGGGTTCGTGGCGTTGGAGGATCCGATCCACACGTTGGACAGCGCGGTCGCCGCGGGTGGCACGGTGACGGCGGACCCGACCTCGACGGGAGTGGTGCCATCGACAGCGACGGCGATCGTGGGTCTGGTGCGGGTGATCGCCTCGGGGTCGGGATCGGGGCAGTTGCGGGCGTACGCAGCAGACCAGGCCAGCGCGAATGACGGCTCGTCGCTGATGCTGTTCCCGGGCGGGATCACGACGACGAACATGATCACGATCGAGTTGGCGTCCTCGAGTCCTGTGGGGAGGTTCAAGGTCACGGTGGACTCGTTGTCAGCCACGGTGGTGGTCGATGTGATCGGCTATTACACGGCCGCGAACTCTGCTGCGCTGCTGCCTGCGGGGTCGGCGGCGTTCACGCCGGCCTCGGCCCGGCTGAGTGACCACGAGTCGTTCGCGGCGAACGAGTCCAAGCTGTTCACGCTGGCGGGGTTGGGGCCTCTGCCTGCGGTGGGGTCGGGGATCAACGCGGTCGCCGTCAGTATCGCGACCACGGGTGCCTCGGCGTCGGGGAGTCTGTTGTCGGGGCGTGATGACCAGTCGGCGTGGTTGACGATCGAGAACTGGTCGGCGGGGAGCAGGTCGACGTTCGCGACCCTGCCGTTGGGTCCCGATGGCGGGATCAAGTTGACCAACAACTCGTCCGGGACACTCGAGGTCACGATCGATCTCCAGGGCTTCTACCAGGCCAGTGACTTCGTGATTGCGGGCGGGCAGAGCATCACTCAGAGCTCGGCGACGCTCGCTGCGGCTCGTGCCGGGGTGACGTCGGGACGCACGTATGCCAGGTATCGGTACCGGTACGGGACGACGGGTTCGTTCACTGTGGTGCCGGTCTCGACGGTGAGCGCGGTCGAGGCGTCCTCAGCCAACGGCTGGTCCGCGGGGGCGCATCCGTCGGGGTGGCCGATCAGCGCCGAGGCGTCCAACACCGTGACGTTCCCGAAGTTGCGGTGGAGTCTGCTCGATCTCCTTGCCGCGACCAGCAAGCCAACAGATAAGACGGCGCTGTTGCAGGTGCAGGCGTGCTACTCCACGAGTACCGCGTTGGCGAGCGAGGTCTGCGCGGTGCCGTGGAACCTCACCTATTCTCCGGGCGGGTTCGAGGCCACCGCCTCGGCGGGACCAGGCGTGGTCTCGCTCGCGAGTGGCGCGTACACGGTCTCGGTCACCGATGCTGCGGCGGCGACCTCGATCGGTGGCCTGTCCATCGGGCGCACACTGAACACCCTCCCGACGCCGGCCGAGCGGAGCGGCCCGAGTGGTGTCTTCGGTCCCGGCTGGTCCACCGACGCCGGACCGGACGCCGGCGCAAGCGATCTGACCGTCACCGATCACCACACCGACGGCTACATCACGTTCACCGACTCCAGCGGGGTGGCGAGCACCTATCAAGCCGCAGCATCGACGAGCACGTGCGCGAGCCCATCTACCGCTTTCACCGGTGTCGGTGACGCAGTCGGAGACGGTGTCACCGTTTGTCTGGTGTCAGATACCCAGATAGCGATGGCCGAGGACGACGGCACCATCACGACCTGGCAGTCGGTTTCGGGGGTGTGGAAGGTCTCCTCGATCGCCCAGACTGGCAGCCGTACCACCACGACCTACGGGTACGGCACCAGCGGCAGCAGCGCAGGATTGATCACGCGCATCCTGGCGCCGGCCCCGACCGGTGTCTCCTGCGGCACCGCGGACTCCACGACGCCGGACACCACCCCGGGCTGCCGCTCCCTGGTCCTGACCTACGGCACGGTCACTGCGGGCTCGGGAACAGCGACCCGGTTGACGAAGGTCGAGCTCTCGATTCCCCAGACCTCAGGCACCGCGAACAAGATCGCGATCGCGCAGTACGCCTACGACAGCGCAGGCCGGCTCTCCCAGGTGTGGGACCCGCGTCTGGACACGACCAGCCAGCCGGCGTTGAAGACCACCTACACGTACAACAGCACTGACCGCCTGGCCTCGATCACCCCGCCGGGCGTCAATGGCTGGAATCTGGTCTACGACGCCTCGAACCGGATCTCCAAGATCAGCCAGACCGTCCCAGTTGGCAACCCCATCTCCGGGGTCACCAATCAGACCGCGACGACCACGGTCGTCTATGGCCTGCCCACCAGCGGCACCGGCCTGCCCGACCTCACCCCCGCGACCGCGGCGACCTGGGGACAGACCCGCAGCCTCCCAGTGGACGGGCAGGCGACCGCCGTTTTCGCCCCTGACCACGCCCCGGCCGGCACGACTCCCGGCACCGTCGCCACTGCCGACTGGCCCTTCGCGACCTTGCACTACCTGGACCCCAACGGTCGAGAGACCAACACCGCCGCCTACGGCACCGCCGTCACCAACAGCGGCAGCACCACCACCAGCAGCACGGGGTGGCAGATCTCCTCCACCCAATACGACGCCAACGGCAACGTGGTCTGGCAGTTGAGCGCTGCCAACCGTGCCCAAGCTCTCACCCCGATCAGCGGCGTCACCGACTCCTACGTCGCGGGCGTCTCCGGCACGGCGGCGCGTGCTGATCTGCTGGCCTCGACCACGGTGTACAACCCGCTGGACCTCAGCGAGGTCACCGACACCTACGGCCCCACTCATCCCATCAGGTTGGTCGACGGCACCACGATCCACGCACGCGACCACACGACCACGACCTACGACGAGGGCGCACCCAACAGCAACGTGAACCCCACCACCGGGCAGGCCTACCGTCTCCCGACCACGGTGGTCACCGGTCCGTGGAACGTCGCAACCAGCGCGAACGCCGCTGCCGCGAACCTTACCGTCACTCGCAGCGGATACGACGCCGCCGGCTCGATGAGCGGCACCATCGCCGGGGTCAGAACCATCGCTGCTGTAGCGGCTACGCCGTCGTTCAGTGGTTGGAGTCTGGGGATGGCGACCACCTCAACCACCCAGATGGGTACCACTGCTTCGGCCGCGGATCTGATCATCACGACGGTCTACGACAGCGACGGCCGTGTCGTCTCGACCCGGCTCCCCGATGGCACCGGTGCTTCTGCCTCGGCGACCAGCCCCCGCACCACCAACACCACCTACTACACCGCCAGCGGCGCCAGCCCGTGTGGCAGCACCACCCTCGCGGGCCTGGTGTGTCAGACCGCACCCGGTGGACAAGCCGCTACCACAGGCGGGCCAGGTGACACCGCCAAACTGGCGACGACCACGATCAGCTACGACCAGCTCGGCAACCCCACCACCACGGTCGAGGCCTACGCCGCCGGTGTCTCTCGTACCACCACCGTCACCTACGACGCCCTCGAACGCGTCACCAACACTGCGACCACCACCACGGGGATCACCGGCACCACCGCCGTGCCCGCGGTCGCCTACAGCTACGACTCTGCGACAGGTCTTCCCGCCACGCAGTCCACTGGTTCGGGCACCGGCGCCAAGACACTCACGACGACCTACAACAGTGTCGGCGCGGTCTCGTCCTACGTCGACGGCTCAGTCCCGGGCACGACAGGCGCCCTGACCTACTACGGCTACGACATAGACGGCCGCACCGTGTCTACCGTCGACGCCAAAGGCGCCACCACCTGGACCTACGACACCACCGGAACCGGTACGGGCAGCGAACGGCGCGGTCTCGTCACTGTCCAACGCCACGCCACCAGCCCCACCTCGGCCACCACGCTCGGCACCGGCCCCGTTTCGAGCGGCCAGCTCGACCTCACTAGCCAGGTCTCAGCGTTCGGGTTCACGCCCGGCTACGACCCCGACGGCACACAAGCGAGCCTGACGTACCCCAACGCCATGACCGCCACCACGGTCACCGACAATGCTGGCAACCGGACGAGCCTGACTTACAGGGCGGGCTCATCGGCCCTCGCCTCCTTCAGCCAGACGATCGGCGCCTCGGGAAGAACAGTCGGCCAGGGTTCGGGCATCAACGACACGCCACAATCAGTCCAAGTCTACACCTACGACCCGGCCGGCCGCCTCACCCAAGTCGATGACACCGTCATCATGGACCTGCTGGAGTGGGACGTAGCCTGCACCCGCCGAAGCTACAGCTTCAACTCCCATTCCAACCGCACCAGCCTGTCCACCAGCGCCGCGAACTCCTCCTGCTCGGCCGACGGCACGACCACCGTCACCAGCAGCTACGACGAAGCCGACCGCATCACGAACCAGTCCAACGTCACTGGTGGCTCCTACACCTACGACCAGATCGGCCGCACCCTGACCGTCCCAGGCTCCGACGCCACCGGCACCGCGACCCACGCCACCGCAACCGGACAGGCCACGATCGGCTACTACGCCAACGACATGGTCGCCACCCTGAACCAGGGCACCGGGAGCACCACCCAGGCCCAGGCCTTCACCCTCGACCCGGTCGGATCACGGATCGCTACCCAGACCACCACCACCGGCGCCACCGGATCGACCTCGACCACCGCGACGGTGAACCACTACAACGCAAGCGGCGACAGCCCCTCCTGGACCGAGACGCTCACCACACCGGCCTCCGGCTCGGCGACCACCACCTGGACCTCCAACGTCACCGGCCCCGACGGGAACCTCTCGGCCATCGTGAACGGAACAGGAACGGGCACCACGGTCTCGAGCGTGAAGCTGCAGATCCTCAACCTCCACGGCGACGTCGTCGCCACCC
>NZ_JASGDD010000161.1:0-4240 GCF_047607365.1 Nocardioides sp.
CGCCCGAGGGGCCGGGCGCCGAGGCGCGGCTGAGGCTGGTCGCGGCGGAGGTCGTGCGCGCGGCGGACCCGCACGCGCCCGACGAGGGTCTCGACGTGCTCGAGGCGGCGCGCGTGGCGGAGTGGGACGCCGAGATCGAGCGCCTGCTCGCCGAGGCCAGGGCCGACGTCGCCGACGAGGTCGTGGTCGAGCGCCCCGCGTCCCTCTCGGCGACCGCGGTCGCGCGGTTGCGGGCCGACCCCGACCGGTTCGCGCGCGAGCTGGCCCGGCCGATGCCGCGGCCGCCCAGCGAGGCCGCGCGGTTCGGCACGCGCTTCCACGCCTGGGTCGAGGCGCGCTTCGACCAGCAGGATCTCTTCGCCCTCGACGAGCTGCCCGGCGCGGGCGACGCGGAGATCGAGTCCGACGCCGACCTCGCCGAGGTGATCGCGGCGTTCGAGTCGGGGCCGTTCGCCGACCGGCCCCCGGCCTTCGTCGAGGCGCCGTTCGCCCTCGTCGTCGCGGGCCAGGTCGTCCGCGGGCGGATCGACGCGGTCTACCGCGAGACCGGCCCCGACGGAGGCGACGCCTGGCTGATCGTCGACTGGAAGACCGGCCGCTCCGAGGCCGCGGACCCGCTGCAGCTGGCGATCTACCGCCTCGCGTGGGCCGAGCTCCACGGACTGCCCGCCGAGGACGTCCGGGCGGCCTTCTTCCACGTCCGCAGCGGGCGGCTGGTCGAGCCGTCCGACCTGCCCGGCCGACCGGAGCTCGAGGCGCTCATAAGCGAGGCGTGAGGGGACCGATCACGCATTCCACTTGGACCACGACCGTCCGCGGCCGGTTGGCTGGGACACATGAGCGTGACCGCATGGGAGACCTGGCGTGAGGCCCGCGACAAGCAGTTCCGCGAGCCCGGCACCTGGACCAGCTTCCGCAGCCTCACCTGGCTGACCGCCGAGCCCGTCGCCATCCCGGGGACGCCGGGACGGTGGTGGACCGACGGCGACGCCGTTCACGTCGCGCCCGCCCCCGACGACGCCGAGCCGCTCGTCCTCGCCGAGACCGGTGAGCCGGTGGTCGCGGAGACCGTCGTCGAGGCAGGACCGCATCACAGCCTCTGGGCGCTGCGGTACGGCGGACCCGACTCCGGCCGCGTGGCCGTCGAGCTCCTCTTCCTGGCCGATCCCGACGGGACGGCCCACCGCGGCGTCCGGCCGCGCGATCCCGAGAACCCGCTGGTGGAGGCGTTCGCGGGGATCCCGGTGTTCGACTACGACCCGGCGTGGGTCGTGACCGCGACCGTCCTGCACCACGACCGCCCGATCGCGGCCGAGGTCGGGTCGGCACAGCCGCGGCTGCGGTTCCGGGTCTCGGTGGTCGGGGAGATCGACCTGCCGCTGCCGACCCTGCCGGCGGGCGACGCCGTGACGCTCCAGGTGATCGGCGAGCGCGAGGGCGTCCACGAGGTGCGCTTCTCCGACACCGCCGAGGGCGTCGCGCCGTGGCGGACGATCCGCTTCGACGCGGACGACATCGCCGCCGACGGCACGGTGGAGCTCGACCTGAACCTCGTGCAGAACTACCCGTCCGGTGTCGCCCCGCACTGCATCTGCCCCCGCGAGCTCCCCGCCAACCGCCTCGCGATCCCGGTCCCCGTCGGGGAGCGGTCCGCCCGCTTCTGAGGCCGGCCGTCAGCGGTCGCGGGCAGGACGTGAGCGACGACGCCGCGACACGCCGACGCGACCGGCGTGTCGCAGCCATGAGACGCACGTCCTGACCGGGCGCGGCCCCACCCGGCATGTCGTGACAGGCTCCGCAGGCCTCACGGCGACAGCTGCGGCGACGGCTCCCCGGCCAGCCGTCGCGCGACGCCCCCCGCGGCGAACCGGCCGGCGCGGTTGGCGCCGATGGTCGAGGCAGACGGCCCGTAGCCGACCAGCTGCACCCGCGGGTCGGCCACCGCCGTGGTGCCGAGGCGGTCGAGCTGGATCCCACCCGCCTCGGAGCGCAGGCGCAGCGGCGCGAGATGCGCGATCGCCGGGCGGAAGCCCGTCGCCCAGAGGATCACGTCGGCACGCTCGAACGCCGTGCCCGACGCCGACGGGTCCGCCCAGCGCACGCCGTCGGGCTCGATGGAGGTGAACATCGGCAGCCGCCGGTCGTAGACCCCCATCGCCCGGGCCGCCTCCTCCTGAGCACGGAGCATCAGGCCGGTGACCGAGACGACGGACTCGGGCGGCAGCCCACGGCGTACGCGGTCTTGGACGAGGGCGACGGCGGCCGAGCCCGCCTCCGGGTCGAAGCGCCCGGTCCGCCACACCGGCGGCCGTCGCGTCACCCACACCACGTCCGTCACCGGCGCGAGCGCGCCGAGGAACTGCACCGCGGACGCGCCACCCCCGACGACCACGACCCGGCGCCCGCGGAAGGGCTCGGGTCCCGGGTAGTCGTGGGTGTGCAGCTGCTCGCCGAGGAACGTCTCGCGGCCGGGGTAGTAGGGCCAGTGCGGCTGGGTCCAGGTGCCGGTCGCGTTGACGATCGTCCGCGTCGTCCACGACCGCTCGCCCGCCGCGACCACGAGCAGGTCGCCCGCCGAGCTGACGCGGTCCACGTGGACCGGCCGTACGACGGGGAGCCCCTGCGCGCGCTCGTAGGAGGCGAAGTACGCCGGCACGGCGACGTTCGCCCGGGTCTCGCTCTCGGGCAGCGGCTCGGCGCCCGGCAGCTCGGCGATCCGGTGCACGTCGCGCATGGTCAGCGCGTCCCAGCGGTGCTGCCACGCACCGCCCGGCCCCGCGTCGGCGTCGAGCACCACATGGGCGATCCCGCGACGGAGCAGGTGGTGCGATGCCGACAGGCCGGCCTGCCCGGCCCCGATGACCACCGACTCCCACACGTCCACGTGACCTCAACGCCGCGACGCCGCGGGATATTCGCAGTCCCCACGTTGGCACTACGTTGGCGGCGTGAGCCTGCCGCACGCGCGCCTGCACGAGAGCGCCCACGACCGACTCGGCCTCCGCCGCGGCGACGACGACTGGGAGGACGAGCGCTGGTCCGACCCGGCCACCCGCGTCCTGGTCGTCGCCGGCACCCGGATCGCGTCGCCGCTCACCTGGCTCAGCCCGGCGGAGACGGACGGCATCGTGGGAACGCGGCTGCTGCTCGGCGACGCCGGCGGCGTCACCCACGTGGCTCTCGTCGCCGGCCGCGAGCACGCCCGCGAGGGCTGGGTCCCCGTGCGCGGCCTGTTGCCCGAGCTCGCGGCCGCCCCGGCCTCCGACCCGACGGCGCCGCTCGTCCTGCACGCCGTCGGGATGGCCGAGTGGCTCGCGGCGACGCGGTTCTGCTCGCGCTGCGGCGGCCCGCTGACACCGCGCCGGTCGGGCCACGAGCTGGTCTGCAGCGACGGCCACGTGCACTTCCCGCGCACCGATCCCGCGGTCATCATGCTCATCACCCACGGCACGCCGGGCGCCGACGACGAGCTCGCGCTGCTCGGCCGCAAGGGGGAGTGGCCGCCCGGTCGCTTCTCCACGCTCGCCGGCTTCTGCGAGCCCGGCGAGACGCTCGAGGACACCGTCCGCCGCGAGGTGGCGGAGGAGGCGGGCGTGCGCGTCGGCGAGGTGCGGTACGTCGGCAACCAGCCCTGGCCGCTCCCCAGCTCGCTCATGCTCGGGTTCACCGGCGTCGCGCTGGGCCTCGACCTGAGGATCGAGGACGACGAGCTCGCCGAGGCCCGCTGGGTCACCCGCGCGGAGCTCCTCGCGGGCGCGGCCGACGGATCGCTGCTGCTTCCGGGAGAGGTCTCGATCAGCCGCTCGCTGATCGAGGGATGGGTCGGCTCCCCGCTTCCGGGAAGCTGGTGAGGACCCGCGTCGCCACCTCGCGGACACAGGCGAGGGTGTCGCCCAGCGCCCGGTCGCTCCCGAGCTCGGCGGTGAGGGACACGACCTCGAGGTCGGCGTCGAGACCGTCGTCGGCCATGCCGACGATCGCCACGACCGGCACGCCGTGTCGCGTGGCCAGCGCCGCCACGCCCCCGACCACCTTGCCCGCGAACGAGGTGGCGTCGAGCCTGCCCTCGCCGGTCACGACGAGGTCCGCCCGGGCGACGGCGCCCTCCAGGCCGAGGTGCCGGGCGACATGGCCGAATCCGGGCACGAGCGTGCCGCCGAGTGCCAGCAGCGCTCCGCCGAGCCCGCCGGCCGCGCCGGTCCCGGGCGTCCCCTGCGGGTCGACGCCGCACTCCTCGCGC
>NZ_JASGDD010000162.1:0-5015 GCF_047607365.1 Nocardioides sp.
CCTCGCGTCGTACCGCCTCCGCGGCGCGCGGCTGTCCGGAGCCGGCGACGAGCTGGTCGATCTCGTCGTCGTCGAGGGGCGGGTCGCCGAGATCCGCCCCTCGACCGAGCCGTCGGTCGAGGGCCACGTCGGCGGGCAGGGGCCGCCGGCGTACGACGCCGCGGGAGCGCTCCTCCTGCCCGGCTTCGTCGACCTGCACGTCCACCTGGACAAGGCCTTCCAGCTGGGATTCCTGGAACGCCACGGGCGGAGCGTCGCCGGGGGCCTCGAGCGGGCGATGACGGTCTCGGCGGAGGCGCGGTCCGAGATGACGCCCGACGAGGTGCGCGCGGCCGCGACCCGGACGATCGAGCTGATGCGCCGCGGCGGCACGGTCGCCGCACGTGCCCACGTCGAGGTGGGGCCGGAGTCCCATCCCTGGCTGACCGCGATGCATGCCTCGCTCGCCGAGGCGGATCCCGGGTTCGCACTCGAGCTGTGCGCCTTCCCCCAGTTCGGGACGACGGCCGATGCCGGGCTCCGCGGTGCGGTCGAGCGCGCGCTGGACGACGGCTGCGGCGTCGTGGGCGGCTGCCCGTACGCCGATCCGGACCCTCGCCGCCACCTCGCGGACATGGTCGCGCTGGCTCGCGACCGGCGCCTCCCCCTGGATCTGCACATCGACCTCACCGACGACGGCGACCGGATGCTGCTCGAGGAGGCGGCTCGGCTCGTCATCGGCGCGGGGCTCGAGGGCCGGGTGGTCGCGGGCCACGCGACCGCCCTCACCGCGCTGCCGCCCCGGCGACTGCGCGAGGTCGCGCGGGTCGTCGCCGATGCCGGCATCACCGTCGTGGCACTGCCGGCGACCGACCTGTTCCTCAGCGGCCGCGACACCCCATCGGCGCCCACCCGCGGCGTCACCCGGATCGCCGAGCTGTGGGACGCCGGCGCACCCGTCGCACTCGGCAGCAACAACCACGAGAACGCGTTCACGCCGGTGAGAACCGCCTCCCTCGCGCAGGTCGCCTGGCTGGCGGCGCTGACCAACCACCTCGCGAGCGCCGAGGACCACCTCCGGCTCCTCGACGCCCTCGGCGAGGTGCCACGCGGCGCCCTGGGCGTCCCTGCCCCCGGGCTCGGCATCGGGGACGTCGTGGGCGGCAGCCTGTTCACGGTCGAGCATCCGGTCGACGTCGTACGCGCGGCGGCACGGCCGGTGGCCCTGGTCGGCCCGCGCGGCGTCCAGCCGGTCACGGCCCTCTGAGAGGCGGCGGCTCAGCCCCGCGCGGCGGTGTCGTCCATCGAGGCGAGCAGCACACCGACCTGGTCGTCGTACGCCCGGTCGAGCAGAGTCCGGTCGACGCCGGAGAGCAGGGAGAACTGCAGGCCGCGCCACGTGGCGACGAGCTGCGCGGCGGCCGTCTCGGCCGTCGCCGGCGGGTAGCCCTCCGACCCGAGGATCTCCCCCACCCGCCGCAGCCAGTCGACGCCGACGCCGCGAAGGAACTCCGCGCTGCCCGCCTCGTCCCGCAGGGCCGTGCCGAAGCGCTGGAAGAACATCCGCAGGAACGGGAGGTTCTCCGCCGCGGAGATGTCGCGCCACGCCTGCCGGAGGCGGCCCTCCAGGTCGCCCGGGGAAGCGAGGCGGTCGAGCACGTGGTGGAGCAGCGGGAAGCGATCGGCGGCGAGGACGGCCGCCTCGTCGAGGAGCCGCTCCTTGGAGTCGAAGTAGTAGAGCAGCATCCGGTTGTTGGACCCGATCCGGCGCGCGATCCCGCTGAGGCTCAGGTCGAGCATCCCCGCCTCGAGGATGACGTCGGCCACCAGCGAGAGGAGGCGCTGGCGCTCGGGGGTCTGCTGCACCCGACAACCCTAGGAGCTGTTGACGGCGTACGGCATCAGGCCCCCACGACGCGAGCACCACGGACCTCGCCCCCGCGGCCAGCTCCTCGGCGATCCGCGCGAATCCCGCCATGCTGGTGGTCGCGCCGGCGGTGAAGAGCGACTTGCGCAGCGTGCTGTCGACCACCACCAGCGGCTCGGGCCAGTCGGGCACGGTGAGGTCGGGGTGGGAGTTCCACGGGCTGACCCGCACCTGCCCCTCGGGGACGCGGGTGTGCCCGCTCAGGACGGCAGCCTGTCGAGCGTGCGGGGCAGCCGGGTGAGCCACGCGGGTCCGTCGTCGGTCACCAGCACCATGTCGCCGATGCACACCAGGCCCAGCCCCGGCACCGAGTAGTTGGGGTGGACCTCCACCACCATCCCCGGCGCGACGAGGACGGTGTCCTTCCGACCGCCGCCCGCGGAGAGCTCCGGTGGCGAGGCGACGGCACGCAGCGCCGGCTCCGAATAGCTCAGTCCGAGTCCGTGGCAGGCCTGGAAGCGGAAGGGATCGTCTCCTGGGGCGTAGGGACAGGCCTCGTCGACGAGTCGTCGCACCAGCCGGCCGACCGCGGCGAGCTCGGCTCCCGGGCGGAGCGCCTCGGCCACCTCGGACTGGATCTCGCGCAGCAGCTCGGCGTGGGTCTCCAGGGCCGGCGGTGGCTCGTCGACGACGGCGGTCCGCAGCGTCTGGCCGTAGAAGCCGTCGTACCGCACGGTCGTGCCGATCTGGAGGCGATCGCCGACGCCCGGCGACCGGTCGAGGGTCCAGTCGAGGTCGCCGACCTCGTAGAGCGTGGTGTCGGTGCGCGCTCCCCCGGAGAGCCAGCAGCTGGCGCTCTCGGCGCCGAGCCTGCGACCGGTCGCCTCGGCGATCGACATGATCTCGGCGAGCGTGGTCCCGGCCGTGGCCGCGTCCAGGGCCGCGCGGACCATCGCATCGGAGACGTGGGCTGCGGCGCGGGCCAGGGGCTCGTGCTCGGCGGACCGCTCGGCACGCATCGCGAACAGCAGCCCGGCGAGGTCGGCCGGTGACGTGCCGACCGGGGCGACGTGCCGCGCCAGGGACGCGGTGGCTTCGGAGAGCCCGGCCACGGCGACACGAGTGGGGCGCGGCGGCACGAGACGAGCGACCGCGGCGGCGAAGGACTCCGCCCCGTACGGCACGCCGACGACGTCGACCTCCTGGCCCGTGCGCTCGCGAAGGGTCCGGGCGTCATGGGGAAGCCCCGCCACCACGGCGCTGGCGCCGTCGGCGCGGACCACGCCGACGGCCGGGCTGAGAGGCGGGGTCCACCCGAAGAGGAAACGCATCTGCCCCGGCGAGTCGACCGTCGGCCCGAGCGTCGCGGGCGCGGCGCAGACGACGGCGGCGTCGAGCCCCAGGACGGCGATCCGGTCGGCGAGGTCGCGGCGCCGCTCCTCGAAGACCTCGGGCCCCAGCGGCGCGTGGATCACGGCAGCGCCGCCGTCGACAGGGAGCGCAGGTAGCCGGCGCTGCTCCGGACCATGCGCTCGGCCTCGGCGTCGTCGAGCCGGCCATCGGCGGCCCGCAGGAGGGACGCCCGCTCCGGGTCGAGCCCCAGCCGCGCGGTCCGGGCGAGCTCCGCGGCCGTCAGGTCGGGGTGGGCGGCGTGCCAGTCGTCGTCGAAGAGCTCGATCGTGATCGGGGACCAGTAGGGATGCGGCGCACCCGGAGAGGCGCCGGCCTCGCGCGCCGAGGTCATCGCCTCCAGCGTCAGCCGAGGCCTGCTACCGGCGGCGACCACCTCGGCGAGGAGGGCGCCGACGTCGAGCGAGCCTTCTCCGACCGCCGTGGGCAGGTAGTGGAGCCCGGCTCGGTCCAGGGCGAGCAGGCAGTCGCGCACATGCGTCTGCCGGACGTACGGCGCCACCCGGCGTGCCGTGTCGAGCGGGTTCTCCCCTCGCTGGATCGGGTTGATCAGGTCGTAGGTGAGACCGAGCACGTCCTCGCCGACCAGCTCGATGAGCCGGACCAGCTCGAAGCTGGTGATCTCCTCGTGCGTCTCGAGGTTGAGATGCACGCCCAGGTCGCGGCACACCGGCGCCAGCCGTGCGGCCAGGCGCGCGATCGCGTCGAGCTGGTCGGTCCACGCGACGTCGGTGCGGAAGCGGTCGTAGGCGAACCGGCCGGGGTGCCTCTTGAATCCCCCGGTGACCGCCCACAGCTCCCGGCAGCCGATGGACGCGGCCGCCTCGATCGCCCGCACGAGGCCCCTGACGGTGTCGCCGTCGCCGGCTCGCCGCAGGTGGGGGTGCTCGGCCATGGCGTACGGGTTGAGATTGCCCAGGCCGCTCTCGAGATAGAGCCCGAGCGCGTCGGCCTCCGCGCGCACCTCCTCGAGAGCGCCGGGAGCGAGATCGGGGGCGATGTCGAAGACGGTCCGGAAGAGGACGCCGTCGAGACCCCGGTCCTTGACGACGCGCAGCAGCTCGCTCGGGCCGAGGCCCGCGGCCCCCGGAACCTTCCGGCCGTCGATCCCGACTAGCACGCCGCCGCCCGACGCGCGTCGGCGAGTGCTTCGCGGCGCTCGGTGAGATGCTCCCGGCTGCGCAGCAGCGCCGCCATCGCGTCCGCGGAGCCCGGCCCCTCCGCCCCGGCGCCCGGCGCCTCAGCCCTGGCGTGGCGATTCACCAGGGCGACGTACGCCGCAAGCTCGGCCAGGCTCAGGTCGGGATGCCCCGCGACGAACTCCGGGTCGTCGAGGGGCATCCTGGTGACCGGGGCGGGTCCGGGGAAGTCGAGGCTGGACTCGAGGTTCTCGATGGTCAGCGTGACCGTCGTCGGGCTGTCGGCCAGCTCGCGCAGCACCAGGTCGAAGTCGACGAGACCGTCGCCGCACGGCACCAGCTCGAATCGGTAGCTGCCGTCGCCGTCGATCCGGACCGTGGCGTCCTTGAGCTGCGTCTGGCGCACGTACGGCGCCACCCGCCGCGTCGTCCACGCGGGGTGCTCCAGTCGCTGGAGCAGGTTGGCGGTGTCGAAGACGATGCCGCAGACGTCCGGCCCGACGCGCTCCACGAGCCGGACCAGCTCGAAGCTCGTGATCTCCTCGTGCGTCTCGAGGTTGATGTGGCAGCCGAGGTCGAGGGCGATCGGGCGCAGCGAGACCAGGAACCGGTACGTCGCC
>NZ_JASGDD010000163.1:0-8195 GCF_047607365.1 Nocardioides sp.
CCCTGGCCACCTACGGCCCCGACCACCCCTACGGCGCCATCACCCCCAGCACCGACCTCACCCCCAACCCCACCACCACCGGCTTCACCGGCGCCATCGACGAACTCGCCCTCTACCCCACCGCCCTGGCGGCGCGACGCGTCGCCGCCCACTACAACGCGGGCTTCGCGGGGGCGGGCTCGACCGGCGCCGCCCTGCTGACCGCCCATCTCGGCTCCGCCGGCGCTGGGCTGGACGTGACGGCGCTGACCGTCGCCGGCCGACTGCTGCGGGCACGGGCGGACGCCACGGGCGATGCGGCGTTCGCCGGGCTCGGCATCGGCACCACGGTCACGCTGTCGGTCAGGGGCGTCGACACGTGGGCCTACCAGCCCGTCACGCCACAGGCGGTGACGCTCGACCAGGCCGAGGTGGACGTCGATCTCCCCGTGACGCCGTGGCCCACCGTGACCCTGACCGGGACGGTCACCGACGCCACCGACGCCACGCCGGTCGAGGGGAGTCAGGTCGCGGCGGTGCAGGTCATCGACGGCACCAGCCAGACGTCGTACGGCACGACCGACGACCAGGGTCGCTACTCGATCACCGGTCTCAGGTCGGGCGCCGGCGTGACCACCACCGTGTCGGTGGTCGGCTCCCGTGGGCGGGCCGGCAGCACCGTCGACCTGACCGCCACGCACACCCTCGACCTGAGCATCGAGCCGCAGAAGACCTACCGGCTCCAGCTGCACTTCCTCACCCAGCTCCCCGGCGAAGCCGCCCAGGAGCAGGCCTTCGGCTGGAGCCCGATCGCTCACTACAGCTTGGCACTCACCACGCCCGCAGGCTCGGCCTACCCGTCGTCCAGCCAAGAGGTGCAGGGCTATCCCGGAGATCAGGTGCGGCTCTGTGCCGACGGCTACGAGGCGGGTCTCCCCGCCGGCTGTGCCGAGACGCTCCTCCCGGCCTCGACCGATGCGCCGGTGGCCCTGACCCTGACCCTCCACGGCGCCCAACAGGTCAGCCTCACGCCGCAGCGCGCGGATGGCGACACGACCGACCCCATCGACGTCACCGGGGTTCGGACGGACGGCGACGGCACGCTGCACGCCTTGATGCAGGCCGACTCATCGGGCGCCCCGCAGACTCTGGCCGTCCCCGCCGCAGGGACCTGGGACTTCAGCTTCACCTCCGGATCCTTCAGGGCGACTCGGACCGCGGTGGTCGTCGCCTCCGACGAGGTGGTTCCGCTGGGCACGGTGACGCTGAGCGACGCGGGAGCGTTCGCCGACTCCGCCAATCGTGTCGCGGTCACCCAGGCGCACGTGGCGCCGGGCGGCCTGCTCGACATCGCCGTGAGGTGGTCGTCCTCGACGGCACTCGACGACGCCGTCCTCGTGCTCGACGTCCCGGCGGGCACCGCCCTGCTCGACAACGGACTGGTCGTGAACAAGAAGGTCGTCTCGGCCACCGTCGCGGACGACCACACGGTCACCGCGCCGATCGGCAGCGTCGCGGCGGACGCCGAGGGCACGGCAACGCTCCATCTCCAGCTCGGCAGCGGGTCGGACGCACCCCCCTCCGGGGCGCTTCCGATCCGCGCGCGGATGAGCTATCGGGGCGGCGAGGGCCTGATCGGCACCGGCACCACCGAGGTCGCGACCGTCAGCCTCGACGGACCCACGACGACCAGCGTCGCCTCGATCGCCGTCTCCGGACACGCCGCCCCCGGCGCCGTGGTGAACGTCAACGACGGCATCCTCCCGATCGGCGCCTTCACCGCCTCGGCCAGCGGCTACTGGCACGGCACGGTGACGCTGCCGGATCGCGGGCAGGGCTACGTGCACCCGCTCTACGCGACCACGCCGATCAGCGCGGGGTCGCCGGCGGGACCGGTCTACCGCAGCGACGAGCTCGACGTCACCTACGACACGTTCGTCCCGACCATCGGCGACGTCACGCTCCAGCAGGACTCGCTCGGGTCGAAGGTGACCGCGCCGGCCGGGGCGTCGTACCCCTTCGTCTACGTGCCCGGCGACATCGCCGTCACTGCCCAGGTGACCGACCCCGACCGGGTCACCGACGCCACGGTCACCGCCGACGGCACCACGGTCCCGGCGACGGTCGGCTCCGACGGCACGGTGACCGCCACCGTCCCGATCCACGAGCTCAAGGGCCCGATCACGCTCGAGTACGACGAGGGCCCGTCGACCGCAAGCTGGCTCGACCAAGCAGGGCCGCTGCCGGACAGCATGGAGCAGGTACGCCTGAGGCTGCCGGCGGCGGCAAGTGCCCTCAGTGACCCCGTCCTGGCCGCCGGCAGCTCGGCCACGCACGTCTCCGGCACGTCGACTGTAGTCGACGACCCTGCCCAGACGGTCACCACAACGATGGACGTGCTGGACACGCCGGACGACACAGTGGGTCGACAACTGGCCCCGGACCTCTGGGTGGGGTCATCCGGCGAGGTCGTGACGGAGGATGCCGGGTCCAGAACCTTCAGCGTGACCGTCTCGTTCTTCGTTCCCGCGAGCGACCTCGATTCGACGGCTCGCGCTGGTGCCACCCAAGCACGAGTGGGCGGTCGTGATCTCACGGAGATCCGCCTCAAGCAGATTCGCGAAGGGACCGATACAGCGGTCGATGGTGCTATCGACCTCCTGGACCCCAGCGAGGCCAAGAAGCTGAAGGAATTGTCGCGCCTCGTCGAGAGCGTGCAGAGCTGCACCTGGGATAGCAGTTCTGCCGCGAACCTCCTCCCTGCAGCGCAGAAGATCGTCGGGACCGCTCAGAATCTCAGCGTCGGCCGTGGCGCGACCACACTGATGGCCAAGCTCGCAAAGTCGGTCGGGATGGAGAAGGCCGCCAGAGCCATCATCTTCGGGTTCGGGGAACTCAACCAGGTCGGGATCGACGACATGATCGGCGGGCTGCGAGAGATCGCCTGTACGCCGCCGCCGTGCGAGCCCTCCGATGCGGCTGACTGCCAACAGCCGAGCCCGGCGAGGAACACACAGGCCACCCTCGCCAACCCGGTCGGCATCGTCGACCCGAGCGGCGTGCTCACCGACGGCCCCTACTCCTCGCCGTTGAAGGACGCGACCGTGACGATCCTCAGATCGGACACCGGAGCACCCGGCACCTGGGAGATCTGGGACGCGGAGGACTTCGAGCAGACCAATCCCGTCACGTCGACCGCGACCGGAGCGTACGGGTGGAACGTGCCGCCCGGGTGGTATCAGGTGGCGGCCTCGGCACCCGGTCACCTCTCGGCCCAGAGCCAGGCCCTCGAAGTGCTGCCGCCGCAGCTCGGGGTCGACCTGATGCTGCCGGACGAGGCGCTCGGATCGGTCCACGATGTCGCCGGCGCCGGCGGCACCTCCCCGAGCGTGACCGTCCACTTCGGCACCTGGATGCAGGCCGCGACGCTGGACGGCGGGCACCTCACGCTGACGGACGCCAGCGGGACCGCCGTGCCGGCGGTCGTCACCCCCGTCGACCCGCAGACGGCGCCCGGCGGACTCAGCCTGACGAAGACCGTCACGCTGGTGCCGACGCGGCCCGCCGGAGCCGGCGCCGACTGGTCGCCCACCTTGACTCTCCACGTGGACCGCAGTGCCCTGGACGCAGCCGGTCGGGAGCTGGCAGCAGCGATCAGCCAGCCGGTGACACTGGCGGTGCCGGACACCGGCACCTCGGATCCGGAGCCGTCGCCCACCCCCGGCCCAACCCCGACGACGCCACTGCCCCACCGGACGATCGCCGCCAAAGCGCTCAAGAAGACCGTGGCCGTGAAGGCGAAGGCCACGATCTTCGGCACCGTGACCCCCGGCGGTCGCGGCACGGTCGTGCTCCAGCGCCAGGTCAACGGCACCTGGACGACGCTGTCCACCCGCGCGACCCTGAAGAAGCAGCGCCTCCCCGGTCGCCGCGGCAAGGCGTGGGGATACGTCATGACCGTCAGGTTCAAGGCGAAGGGCAGCTATCGGCTGCGCGTCGCCGAGGCGGCCGGCTCACCGTACGCCGGCGCGTCGCAGCCGTTCACTCTGCGGGTACGCAAGTAGCACCGGACGCGAACACGCTTCCCGACCGCCCCTCACAGGGTCGTCGACAGCGCGGGGAGCGCGGCGGTGATCAGGTGCAGCAGCTCCTCCCGGCTGATCCCCGGATCCGTGCCGGAGGTCTCGTCGCGCTTCCACTCCAGCACCATCTCCTCCGCCAGCGCCGCCCATCCCCGGACGAGCAGCCGCGCGGCGGGGGTGTCCTCCAGCAGGTGGTCGGTGTCGGAGGTGAAGATGCGGTCGGTCAGCGCCGAACGGCCCTCGTCGTAGATCCGGCGCAGCGTCTCGTTGCCGCTCTTGGCGCCGGTGATCAGGGAGAGATAGCCCTCGTAGTGGGTGTCGACGTATTCGACGTACGCCTCCATCGAGATGAGCAGCCGCTCGACCGCGTCGCCGCTCTCGGGCGGCGCGGTGCGGGCGATGAGGTCGTCGGCCGCGCGACGGACGACGGCCTCCTGGAAGCCGGCCAGCCCCCCGAAGTAGTGGTAGAGCAGGCCGCGCGAGATCCCCGCGCGCTCAGCGAGCAGGTCGATGGAGATCTCCGACAGCGAGCGCGTGGAGAACAGGCGTACGCCGAGGTCGAGCAGCTGCGACCGGCGCTGATCCGAGCTCAGTCGTGTCCTCGCAGTGGCCATGGCGCCACCCTAGTGACTCCGACCGCTTTATTGAAAGATGTTCAACAACTCTATTGACACCTGTTCAATAACGGATCTAGCCTCGGACCCATGAGCGACACCCAGGTCACGGTCGACCACCTCATCGTCGGCGCCGGCTTCGGCGGCATCTGCGCCGCCATCAAGCTCGACGAGGACGGCGAGACCGACTTCCTCGTCCTCGACCGTGGGGACGACGTCGGCGGCACCTGGCGCGACAACACCTACCCCGGCGCGGCCTGCGACGTCCCGAGCCAGCTCTACAGCTACTCGTTCGCGCCCAACCCGGACTGGTCGATGAGCTTCTCGCCGCAGCCGGAGATCCAGGCCTACATCAAGCGGGTCGCCCGCGAGTCCGGCGTCCTCGACCGCTGCGTCTTCCGCACCACCGCGACCGACGCCGCGTGGGACGAGACCCGCCAGCGTTGGATCGTCACCACCACCGGGCCGACCGGCGAGACGACGTACGCCTCGCGGACGCTGATCGTCGGCCCCGGCCCCCTGAGCGAGCCGAAGCTCCCCGAGATCGAGGGACTCGACACGTTCGGGGGCGAGGTGTTCCACAGCGCCCGCTGGCGCCACGACGTCGACCTCGCCGGCAAGCGCGTCGCGGTCATCGGCACCGGCGCCAGCGCGATCCAGATCGTCCCCGAGGTGCAGAAGGTCGCGGCGCAGCTGGACGTCTACCAGCGCACGGCGCCGTGGGTCCTCCCCCGCAACGAGCACCGCTACTCCGGCCTGGAGAAGCTCGCGTTCCGCCACGTCCCGGGCCTGCAGAAGGCGGCCCGGACGGCGATCTACTGGGGTCGCGAGGCCTACGTCCCGGCCTTCGTGTGGCAGCCGAAGATCGCCACGCCCGCCAAGCTGCTCGCGCTGCGCAACATCGCCCGCGGGATCAAGGACCCGGAGCTGCGCGCGAAGGTCACGCCGACCTTCGAGATCGGCTGCAAGCGGATCCTCATCTCCAACCGCTACTACCCCGCGCTCGCCGCCGAGAACACCGAGCTGATCACCGACCCCATCGCCCGCGTCACCCCGACCGGGATCGTCACGGGCGACGGCAGCGGCACCGAGACCGAGCGGGAGATCGACGTCCTGATCGTCGCGACCGGCTTCGAGACGACCGACATCCCCATGGCCCACCACGTCCGCGGCGTCGACGGCGAGCTGATGGCCGACCGCTTCGCCCGCACCGGCGCCCTGGCCTACAAAGGGGCGACGGTGCCCGGCTTCCCCAACCTGTTCTTCGTGATCGGGCCCAACACCGGCCTGGGACACAGCTCGATGGTCTTCATCATCGAGTCGCAGGTGCAGTACATCCGCGACGCGCTGCGCACCATGCGCGCCCACCGCTACGCGACGGTCGAGCCGACCGAGGCCGCCTTCGAGACGTGGAACGCCGGCGTCCAGGGCCGCTTCGCCACGTCGGTCTGGACCACCGGCGGCTGCGCATCCTGGTATCTCGACGACCAGGGACGCAACACCACCCTCTGGCCTGGGTTCACCTTCCACTTCCGCCATCTTCTGCATACCTTCGACGTCGCGAAGTACGTCGTCACCGCAGCCACTCACGACAACGAATCACAGGAGCTCGTCAGCGCATGAAGTCACTCAACGACAAGGTCGTCGTCATCACCGGAGCCGGCTCGGGGATCGGCCGGGCGCTCGCCGTCAGCCTCGCCCGCCGCGGCGCACGGCTCGCGCTCTCCGACGTCAACGCCGCCGGTCTCAAGGAGACCGTGGGACTCGCCAAGGCAGCCGGCTCTCCGCAGGTCCACTCGACCACGCTCGACGTCGCCGACCGCTCGGCCTTCGAGGCCTACGGCACGAAGGTGGTCGACACCTTCGGCGGGGTCAACGTCGTGATCAACAACGCCGGCGTGACCATGACCGGCGACTTCGAGGACATGACGCTCGACGAGTTCGACTGGATCCTGGGCATCAACCTCGGCGGCGTCATCACCGGCACCAAGGTGTTCCTGGACGCGATCATCGAGTCCGGCGACGGTCACATCGTCAACATCAGCTCGCTCTTCGGGATGCTGTCGATGCCGGGCCAGTCGGCCTACAACGCGTCGAAGTACGCCGTGCGCGGCTTCACCGAGGCGCTGCGCGAGGAGATGCTGATCAACAAGCACCGCGTCGGCGTCACCTGCGTCCACCCGGGTGGCATCAAGACCGGCATCGCGAGGAACGGCCGCAAGACCGTCGGCCAGAACGCCGCGGCGATCGACAAGCTCTTCGACGAGAAGCTGGCTCGGATGACGCCGGACAAGGCGGCCGAGATCATCGTCAAGGGCATCCTCAAGAACCAGGCCCGGGTGCTCGTGGGCCTCGACGCACACGTGGTGCACAACTTCCAGAAGTTCACCGGCTCGCGCTACCAGGACATCGTCGCCGCGGGCGCGAGGTTCGTGATCCCCAAGAAGACCGTCTGAGCATCCCGCCCGCGTCGGCGGTCAGCGCATCGGCGGGATCGCGTCGGTGGCCTCGAACTGACCCATGCCCGTCAGCTGCAGCAGGTCCGCCGTCACGGCCCGGATCTGCAGCAGGACGCCCTCGGCGTTGAGGATCTCCGAGCGCTCGACGAAGGCGCTCGCCTGCCCGATCTCGATCAGCCGGGGGCGCACGGCCGCCGGCGTCCGGTCGGCGGTGAGCTCCAGCGCCATCGCCGCCGACGCCTGGGCGAGCCGCTCGGCGAGCACCGCGTAGTCCTCCGGGATCGGCACTCCCCGGTAGGCCGCGACGGCGACCATGCGCACGAGCACGCGCGTCGAGCGGAGCGCCCGGTCGAGCGGCTCGACCATGTCGCTCATCCGGCGTACGTTCTGGCGGTGCCGGACGCGGAACGGCGACGACGCGACGACCGCCATCCCCTCGTCGGCCGCCGCCTGGAGCTCGCGGACGAGCGGATCGGTCGAGCGGGCCTCCTTCAGCACGGACATGCCGTGCACGGCGTCGGCCTCCCGCATCACCTGGGCGGCCGCCGTGAGCAGCGTCCCGATCTTGCGTACGACGACAGCCCCCTGCTCCCGCGGACGCCGGAGCGCCGCGGCCGGCACGATCGTCGCGGCGACGAGGGCGACCGCGCCGCCGACGAGTGCATCGGTCCAGCGGGTGAACGCGGCGCTGGCGCTGGGGATGAGCGCGGTGATGAACAGGCCCTGGACGGCGGCCTGGTTGACGAAGAGCTGCCCGCCGTCGGCGAAGATCGCGATCGACATCGCCAGACCGACGATGAGCATGATCTGCCACGCGCCGACGCCCCACCACAGCACGAGCAGGTCGCCGAGCAGCACGCCCAGCGCGACCCCGAGCGTCACCTCCGCGACCCGCCGCAGGCGCTGGCCGTAGGAGGTCCCGAGCGAGACGACCGCGGCGACACCGGCGAAGACGGGATGGGCGTGGCCGAGGAGGTGGTGCGCGACCCACCACGCCACGCCGGCGGCGAGCGCGCACTGCGCGACCTGCCACCGCCGCGCGCGCCAACGGGCGAGCGCGC
>NZ_JASGDD010000164.1:0-9420 GCF_047607365.1 Nocardioides sp.
GCGGGCTCTCAGCGTCACCAGGTGACGCTGAGAGCCCGCGGTTCGGACTCCTCAGTCCTCGGTCGAGACGGACTGGCCGTGGGAGATGAGCTCCATGATCGAGGCGTCGGCCAGCGTGGTGGTGTCGCCGACGTCGCGCTTCTCGGCGACGTCGCGCAGGAGGCGGCGCATGATCTTGCCCGAGCGGGTCTTGGGCAGCTCGGGGACGATCATGATCTGCCGGGGCTTGGCGATCGGGCCGATCTCGGAGCGGACGTGGTCGGAGAGCTGCTTCTCCACGCCCTCGGCGGAGACGCCCTCCTTGAGGATCACGAACGCCACGACGGCCTGCCCGGTGTCGGGATCGGTCGCGCCGACCACCGCGGACTCGGCGACCGCCGGGTGGGAGACCAGCGCCGACTCGATCTCGGTCGTGGAGAGCCGGTGACCGGACACGTTCATCACGTCGTCGACCCGGCCGAGCACCCACAGGTCGCCGTCGTCGTCCTTCTTGGCGCCGTCGCCGGCGAAGTAGTAGCCGGTGCCGCCGACGAGGGAGGCGGGGAAGCGGGACCAGTAGGTGTCGACGTACCGCTTGTCGTCGCCCCAGATGGTGCGCAGCATCGACGGCCACGGCTCGGTCAGGACGAGATAGCCGCCCGAGCCGTCCGGCACCGAGACGCCCTCGTCGTTGACGACGTCGGCGCCGATGCCGGGCAGCGGCCCCATCGCCGAGCCGGGCTTGCCGTGGGTGACGCCGGGGAGCGGGCTGATCATCATCGCGCCGGTCTCGGTCTGCCACCACGTGTCGACGACCGGGGTGCGGTCGCCGCCGATGACGTGGCGATACCAGACGTAGGCCTCCGGGTTGATCGGCTCGCCGACGCTGCCGAGGATGCGCAGCGACGTCAGGTCGCGGGCTCCGGGGATCGCGTCGCCCTGCTTCATGCACGCCCGGATCGCGGTCGGCGCGGTGTAGAAGATCGTGACGCCGAGCTCCTCGATGATCCGCCACCAGCGGCCGCGCTCGGGGGAGTCGGGCGTGCCCTCGTAGAGCACCTGCGTCGCGCCGTTGGCGAGCGGGCCGTAGGCGATGTAGGAGTGCCCGGTGATCCAGCCGACGTCGGCGGTGCACCAGTAGACGTCCGTCTCCGGCTTGAGGTCGAAGACCGCGTGATGGGTCCACGCCGCCTGGGTGAGGTAGCCGCCGGTCGTGTGCAGGATGCCCTTCGGCTTCCCGGTCGTGCCGGAGGTGTACATCACGAAGAGCGGGTGCTCGGCCTCGAAGGCCTGCGGCTCGTGCGTGGTGGACGCCGCGTCGACGACGTCGTGCCACCACACGTCGGTCTCGTCGTTCCAGGCGACCTCGCTCCCCGTCCGGCGTACGACGACGACGTGCTCGACGACTCCGGGGACCTTGGCCACGGCCTCGTCCACGGCGGGCTTCAGCGCAGCCGGCGCCCCACGGCGGTAGCCCCCGTCGGCGGTGATGACCACCTTGGCGCCGCAGTCCTCGATGCGGGCGGCGAGCGCCTCGGCCGAGAAGCCCCCGAAGACCACGGTGTGGACCGCCCCGATCCGGGCGCAGGCCTGCATCGCGACGACCGCCTCGGGGATCATCGGGAGGTAGATCGCGACCCGGTCGCCGTCGCCGACGCCGAGCGCCTCGAGCGCGTTGGCGGCGCGGGAGACCTCGTCCTTGAGCTCGGCGTAGGTGAGGTCGCGGCGGTCCTCGAGCGGCTCGCCGACGAAGTGGAGGGCCACCCGGTCGCCGTTGCCGGCCTCCACGTGCCGGTCGACGCAGTTGTAGCTCACGTTGAGCCTCCCGTCGGCGAACCAGCGGTAGAACGGCGCCGATCCGTCGTCGAGGACCGTCTCGAACGGCGTCTCCCACGAGAGCCGGCGGGCGGCCTCGGCCCAGAAGCCGAGGCGGTCCTTGTCCGCGTGCTCGTAGGCGTCGGCGGTGACGTTGGCCTGGGCGGCCAGCTGCTCCGGCGGCGCGAAGCGGCGGTTCTCGCGCAGCAGGCTGGCCAGGGTTTCGTCGGTCGTGCTCACAGGGTCTCCTCCTCAAGCGGCTGTGGCGTGGGCCACACGGTCGAGCGTACGCGCGGCGTCATCAGTGGACGACCGCCTTCTCCGAGCCGGCTCCGGTGAGGGCGCGGACCTCGAGCTCGGTGTAGCGCTCCTCCGCCGCGGGCTCGCGCGAGGTCACGGTGCCCAGCCAGCCGAGGAAGAAGCCGATCGGGATGGAGATGATGCCGGGGTTCTCGAGCGGGAACCACGAGATGTCGATCGAGGTCGGCAGCAGGGAGAGGTTCTTGCCGGTGGCGTCGACGCCCTTGCCGGAGACGATGGGTGAGAAGATCACCAGCCCGACCGAGGAGATCAGGCCGCCGTAGATCGACCACACCGCGCCGCGGGTGTTGAACCGCTTCCAGAAGAGGTTGTAGACCAGCGCCGGCAGGTTGGCCGAGGCCGCCACCGCGAAGGCGAGCGCGACGAGGAAGGCCACGTTGAGCCGCTGTGCGGGGATGGCCAGCAGGATCGCGACCAGGCCGATCACGCCGGCGGCGATCCGGGTCATCCTCAGCTCGTCGGCCTCGCTCGCCCGGCCGTTCTTGAAGACCGCGTTGTAGAGGTCGTGCGCCACCGAGACCGAGGAGGTGAGCACCAGCCCCGCGACCACCGCCAGGATCGTCGCGAAGGCCACCGCCGAGATCACCGCGATCAGGATCGCGCCTCCGGTGGTGCCGTCGCCGCCGCCGACCGCCTCGGCCAGCAGGGGCGAGGCCAGGTTGCCGCCGGAGGCCGTCACCTCGGCGTACTTGTCGCTGTTGAGCAGCGCCGCGGCACCGAAGCCGAGCACCAGGGTGAAGAGGTAGAAGACGCCGATCAGGCCGATCGCCCACAGCACCGACTTGCGCGCGTCGCGCGAGGTCGGGGTGGTGTAGAAGCGGATCAGGATGTGCGGCAGGCCGGCGGTGCCGAGCACGAGCGCGATGCCGAGGGACAGGAAGTCGATCTTGGACGTCGTGGTGGCGCCGTACTTCAGGCCGGGCTCGAGGAAGGCCTGGCCCTTGCCGCTGTTGGAGGCGGCGGTGCCGAGGAGCTCGGAGAGGTTGAAGTCGAACTTCGAGAGGACGAGGACGACGATCAGCGCGGAGCCGGCCATGAGCAGGACGGCCTTCACGATCTGGACCCAGGTGGTCCCCTTCATGCCGCCGACGGTGACGTAGAAGATCATCAGCGCGCCGACGACGAGGATGGTGAGGTTCTTGGCGGTGTCGCCGTCGACGCCGAGCAGCAGCGAGACGAGCGCGCCGGCGCCGACCATCTGCGCCAGCAGGTAGAAGATCGAGACCACGACGGTCGAGGTGGCCGCCGCCGTACGGACCGGGCGCTGGCGCATGCGGTAGGCGAGCTGGTCGGCCATCGTGAACTTGCCGGAGTTGCGCAGCATCTCGGCGACGAGGAGCAGGGCGACCAGCCAGGCCACGAGGAAGCCGATCGAGTAGAGGAAGCCGTCGTAGCCCGCCAGCGCGATGGCGCCGGAGATGCCGAGGAAGGAGGCGGCCGACATGTAGTCGCCGCCGATCGCCAGGCCGTTCTGCAGGCCGGAGAAGTTGCGGCCGCCGGCGTAGAAGTCTGCCGCGCCGCTGGTCTGCCGGCTCGCCCAGAAGGTGATGCCGATCGTGACCGCGACGACCGCGAGGAAGAGGCCGGTGGTGAGGAGCTGGTCGCCGTCCATCAGCGCGCGCCTCCTTCGGTCGTGCCGGTGCCGGTGCCGGCGCTGGTGCTGGTGGCGTGGGCGTACTCCTCGTCCAGGTGCCGCGCGATCGGGTCGAGCTTGGCGTTGGAATAGCGGGCGTAGGCGAAGGCGAGGGCGAACGTCGTCGCGAACTGGAGCAGGCCGAAGACCAGCGCCACGTTGACGTTGCCGACGACCTGGGTGCCCATCAGGTCGGGCGCCCAGTTCGAGAGCACGACGTAGAGGAGGTACCAGCTCAGGAAGGCCACCGTCGCCGGGACCGCGAAGCGCCGGTAGTTGGACTTCAGCTCGCGGAACTCCGCGGTGGCGTGCAGCTTGTCGTACACCGGATCGTGCCGGTGAGCCTGGTCGTGGGCGTCTGTGACCACGGCGGGTCTCCTTGTCGACGGGACCGGCGCGAGGACGGTCCGACGGAATGTGATGGACGTCACGCTAGGAGTGAGGTGGGCCACGCGATCAGAGGGCAGCGCGGAGCACGCGCCGAACGGCGACGGCCGTCGCCGGGCGGTCGGTTCGGCGCGACGAGCGGCGTGGCGTGAGGGGAGCCCCCAGTGGACGTGAGGGGAGGCCCCACTCGGCGGAGGGGAGGCTCAGGTCGGGTGCAGGACCTCCGGCGTGTGCAGCCGGACCAGCAGCCGGGTGGTGTGGGCGGGCACCCGGCGGCGGGTGGCGAGGCTGACGCCGATCATCACCACGAACGCCAGCGGCACCGACCACGCCGCGGGCTGGGCGAGGAGCACGTGCCACCAGCCGCCGGCGGGCAGCCCGACGAAGGTCCACAGCACCGACAGCCCGGAGCCGGCGAAGCCGACGACCAGCCCGGCGACCGCGCCGAGGTCCGTGAGCCGGCGCCACCAGATCCCGAGCAGCAGCAGAGGGCAGAACGTGGACGCGGCCACGGCGAACGCCAGCCCCACCGCCTGGGCGACCCCGACGTGGGCGACCACCACCGCCGCCACGCAGGGCACGGCGACGGCGACCACCGTCGCCAGCCGGAACGCGCGTACGCCGTCGACCCGCCGCGTCCACGCGAGCCGGCCGATCAGGTCCTGGCTGATCACGCCTGCGACGGCGATGGTCAGCCCGGACGAGGTGGAGAGGAACGCCGCGAAGGCCCCGGCCGCGACCAGGCCGGTGAGCATCTCGCCGAGCCCGCCGTCGAGCATGAGCCTCGGGAGCTGGAGCACCACCGTGTCGGCCGAGTCGGTGGCGCCGTACGCGCGGCCGAGGGCGCCGAAGACCGGCGGGATCAGGTAGAAGACGCCGAGCAGCACGAGCACGACCAGGGTCGTGCGGCGCGCCGCGCGCCCGTCGGTGTTGGTGTAGAAGCGGACCACCACGTGCGGCAGGCCCATGGTGCCGAGGAAGGTCGCCACGATGATCGAGTAGGTCGTGTAGAGCCCGTGGGCGCCGTCGCCGGCGAGCGGCAGCGACCAGTCCCCGCCGACCGCGACCCGGGGCGCCCCGTCGCCGGCCCAGACGGCGAGCAGCACGGCGGCGGGGAGGAGCAGCGCGGTGAGCTTGAGCCAGTACTGGAAGGCCTGGACGAAGGTCACCGAGCGCATGCCACCGGCGGACACGTTGGCCAGGACCACGGCGCCGACCAGCAGCGGACCGAGCCAGGTCGGAGCCCCGGCGACCTCGCGCAGCGTGATGCCGGCGCCCTGGAACTGCGGCAGGAGGTAGAGCCAGCCGACCGCGACGACCAGCACCGAGCAGAGCGCCCGGACGCCGCGCGAGCCGAGCCGCGCCTCGGCGAAGTCGGGCAGCGTGTAGGCGCCCGAGCGGCGCAGCGGGGCGGCGACGAGGACCAGCAGCAGGAGGTAGCCGGCGGTCCAGCCGATGGGGTACCAGAGCATCTGCGCGCCGGCGGTGAGGACCAGTCCGGCAATGCCGAGGAAGGAGGCGGCCGAGAGGTACTCCCCGCCGATGGCGCTGGCGTTGAGCCGCGGGTTGACGGTGCGCGAGGCGACGAAGAAGTCGCTCGTGGTGCGCGAGAGCCGGAGCCCGAACGTGCCGATCGCCAGCGTCGCGAGCGCCACCAGCGTGACGCCGACGATGCCGGGCGCCGCGCTCACGGGCCGTCCTCTCCAGGGTCGCCGTTCCGCCCGTCCCGGCCGTCCCGCTCGGCGTGCCCGAGCAGGTCCGCGAACCGCTCCTCGTTCTCCTCCGCCCGGCGCACGTAGCGCAGGCCGAGCAGCACCAGGAACGGGTAGACGAGGACGCCGAGCAGCAGCCACGACAGCGGCAGCCCGAGGACGCCGACCCGGGCCAGGCCGGGCGCGAGGTGGAACAGCAGCGGCCAGCTGCCGACGCCGACGGCGAGCAGCGCCAGGATGCGCAACGCCAGCGCGAGCTGGACCAGCAGCAGCGAGTCGAGGTAGACCTCGCCGATCCGGGTGCCCGCGCCGACCTCCGCCGCGCCCGGCCTCACCGGGGCGGTACGCCGGCGCGTCGGCCCGGTCACGCGGACCCGCTGCTGCGGCAGCTCGCTCACGGACGTCCTCGCGAGACCAGCTGGTCGCGCAGCTGCCGGGTGTGACGCCGGCTGACGACGAGCTCGGCTCCGCCCACGACGACCGAGCAGCGCCCCGACTCCATCCGGACCTCGGTGACGCACGCCAGGTTGACCAGCAGCGAGCGGTGGATCCGGGTGAAGCCGGCCGGGGCCCACTCCTCGGCCAGCTGGGAGAGCGGGATCCGGACGAGGTGCGACCCGGTCGCCGTGTGCAGGCGCGCGTAGTCGCCCTGCGCCTCGACGTGGGTGATCTCGCGACGGCGTACGAAGCGGGTGACGCCGCCGAGCTCGACGGGGATCTGCAGGTCGGGGACGGCCTCCCTCCGGGGCTCCGGACCGGCCGGCTGGCCGTGGATCAGCCGGGTGACGGTCTCGGCCAGCCGCTCGGCGCGCACCGGCTTGAGGACGTAGTCGACCGCCCGCAGGTCGAAGGCCGCCACCGCGTGCTCCTCGTGCGCGGTGACGAAGACCACCGGCGGCGGCGTCCGGAAGCGGGAGAGCACGCCGGCCAGCTCGAGGCCGGACAGCCCGGGCATCTGGACGTCGAGGAAGACCGCGTCGAGCCCGGCCGCCTCGGGTCCGCTGAGAACGGCCAGGGCGTCGGTCGGGGTGGTGCTGACCAGCACCTCGCCGACCCGGTCGTCGGCGCCGAGGAGGAAGGCGAGCTCGTCGGCGGCCGGTTGCTCGTCGTCGACCACCAGCACCCGCAGACGCCGCTCGGAGGCGGTCACGCGTGCACCCCCGCCGCGAACTTGGGCACCCGGACCGTGACGAGGGTGCCGGCGCCGGGGGCGGTTTCCACGACGAGCCCGAAGTCGTCGCCGAAGGCGTTGCGCAGGCGGGCGTCGACGTTGCCGAGCCCGACCGAGCCGCCACCGGGATCACCGGGGTCGCGCTCGCCGGCCAGCGCCCGGCGTACCTTCTCCGGATCCTCGCCGATGCCGTCGTCCTCCACCTCGATGAGCGCCTCGTGGCCGTGGTCGTAGGCGCGGATCGCGATCTGGCCCCCGGTCTCGGAGTGGGACAGGCCGTGGCGCACGGCGTTCTCGACGAGCGGCTGGAGGCAGAGGAACGGCACGGACGTGGTCAGCACCTCGGGCGCGACGCTGAGGCGGACCCGGAGCCGGTCGCCGAAGCGGGCCTGCTCGAGGAGGAGGTACTGCTCGACTGAGCGGAGCTCCTCGGCGAGCGTCGTGTACTCCCCGTGCTTGCGGAAGGAGTAGCGGGTGAAGTCGGCGAACTCGAGCAGCAGCTCGCGCGCGCGGTCGGGGTCGGTGCGCACGAAGCTGGCGATGGCGCCGAGCGAGTTGTAGATGAAGTGCGGGCTGATCTGGGCGCGCAGCGCGCGCACCTCGGCCTCCATGAGCCGGCGACGCGAGGCGTCGAGCTCGGCGAGCTCGAGCTGCCCGCTCACCCAGCTGGCGACCTCCTCGGCCGCGCGGACGAGCCCGCCGGCCGAGTGCGGCGAGAAGACCTGCAGCGTCCCGACGAGACGCTCCTCGACGACGAGCGGGCTGACCACCGCGGTGCGGATCGGGCACCCCGACTCCCCGCAGGGCAGGTCGGCCCGGTCGAAGAAGCGGGTCTGGCCACGCTCGAGCACGTCGGCCGCGATCCCGGCGGCCTGGCCGCCGTGGTGGTGCCCGGCCCCGTCCCAGGCCAGCAGCCGCTCGGAGTCGGTCAGGGCCACCGCCGGCGTGCCGAGCAGGACGCGGAGGTGGCGGACCGCCTTCTCGGCGCTGGCGGCGCCGAGACCCTCGCGCAGCGCGGGGGCGGCGAGCGAGGCGGTGTGCAGGGTGCGGAACGTGGCACGATCGGCCTCCGACCCCAAATGCCGCCGTCCTCGTCGCACGATGAGAGTCTTGCACCATGACGCCCCTCGGAGCTCGCGTGCAGTGGCGCACCTGGGCGAACCTCATCACCCTCGTGCGCACCGTGGCCGCGATCGTCCTGGGGGTGATCGCCATCGCCCAGACGTCGGTCCCGCTCCTCGCCATCGCGTACGCCGTCTACTGGGTCGGCGACTCCGCGGACGGCAACGCGGCCCGGATCCTCAAGCAGGAGACGCGGTTCGGCGCGACGTTCGACATCCTCTCCGACCGCGCGAACTCCTCGCTGCTGCTCGTCGGGCTGCTCGGGATGCACCACGAGTTCGCGTGGCCGCTGGGGATCTACTTCTGCCAGTTCATGGTGATCGACCTGCTGCTGACCCTGTCGTTCCTCTACTGGCCGCTGGTCTCGCCCAACCACTTCTACCGGGTCGACCGCGCCGTCTACCTGTGGAACTGGTCGGTGCCGGCGAAGACCGCCAACACCACGCTGCTCATCCTGCTGCTGGTGGCCTCGGACCGGCTCGGGCTGCCGGTCTGGGTGGTCTCCCTCGTGGCCGTCGCGCAGCTCGTGGTGAAGGTGGTCTCGGCGTACCGCGTCTATGGGCTGATCGCGGAGCTGGAGCGGTCCGAGGCCGCGGGCGGCCCTGGATCGGCGCAGGGGTCCTCCACGCCGGAAGCGGCGCGTGCGTGAGACTCCGTGCGTGAACTACTGCTCGCCTGCCTGATCGCGCTGGGCAGCGGCTACGCGGCGGCGGTGATCCCCCTGATCAACGCCGAGGCCCTGGCGCTGGCCGGCGGCGCCGTGTCGACGGTGCACGGCGCGATCTTCGTGACGCTCGCGCTGGCCGTCGGGACGATGTTCGGCAAGATCACCCTCTTCCTCGGCGTGCGGACGGGGAAGAACGCCGTCGCCCGCAAGCGTGCGATGCAGGCGGAGGAGGAGGCCGAGCACCGGCTGGAGGAGCGGGCCGAGCACCGCTCGGGCGAACATGTGCGGCGAGGCTGGCGGGCCTGGTGGAAGCGGATGAGCGACGTCCTCATGGAGAACCTCGACCACCCCTGGCGCGGCCCGGTCGTCGTCTTCATCGGCGGGTCGGTGGGCATCCCGCCGCTCTTCCTGACGGCGTCGGTGGCCGGGCTGTCCCGGATGCGGCTGCTGCCCTTCGCGGTGGCCGTCTTCACCGGCCGCTGGATCCGCTTCCTCGTGATCGCGATCCCCGCCGCCCTCGCCTTCCACCACTGATAGGTCGACAGGATCGTGCATTTGCGCGATGACGCCCCGAAGACGGGCGGGTTCCTCGGCGAGTCATCGCGCAAAAGCA
>NZ_JASGDD010000165.1:0-5786 GCF_047607365.1 Nocardioides sp.
AGCTTCGCCACGATCTGCTCCGTCGTGAACCGCTTAGCTGCAGCCATCACACACCTCCACAAGCACTCTCAAAGTTTCGAGCACCCACACACGAGATGGACCGAAAAACGGGGGGCAGGACACTCAGACAATTCGTAGAAAAACGATAGAAATACTCCAGAAAAGGTCGGATGGTCTAGTCCGCCGCGCCGGACGGCCACGGCGGGCTGCCGACGGCTTCGGCGGGGCCGGAGGGGCCGGTGGCCTCGGCGGTCTGCTGCTCGTCGAAGGTCGGCTGGGGATGCATCAGCGTCGTGATCTCGCGGGCGAGGTCGGGGCCGAGTTCGCCCCAGCCCTCCTTGTAGTCGTAGACGGCGGCGAGCGAGCGGGCCTCGTAGTCGCCGTTGAGGATGTCGACGTCGCCGGTCGTGATCAGGCCGGGGTGCGGGACGCCGACCGCGGCGCTCACCTTGGTCAGATCGCGGCGCAGCGTCGTGAGGTAGGTGGCGCAGCGGACCGCCTTGTCGGACGGGTCGAGACCGCGGGCGAGCCAGGCGTTCTGCGTGGCGACGCCGGTCGGGCACCTGTCCGTGTGGCACCGCTGCGCCTGGATGCAGCCGATCGAGAGCATCGCCTCGCGCGCGACGTTGACCATGTCGGCGCCGAGGGCGAAGGCGACGACGGCGTTGTCGGGCAGGCCGAGCTTGCCCGACCCGATGAAGGTCACCCGGTCGGTGAAACCAGCCTCGGCGAAGGCGCCGTACGCGCGGGCGAAGCCCATCCGCCACGGCAGCGAGACGGAGTCGGTGAAGAGCAGCGGCGCCGCGCCCGTGCCGCCCTCGCCTCCGTCGATCGTCACGAAGTCGACCCCTCGCTGACCGCTCTCCATCTGCGCGACCAGCTCGTGCCAGAAGCCCAGGTCGCCGACCGCCGACTTGATCCCCACCGGCAGCCCGGTCTCCGCGGCGATCAGCTCGACCCAGTCGAGCATCGAGTCGACGTCGCCGAAGGCGGAGTGCCGGCTCGGCGAGGCGCAGTCCCTGCCCTCGGGGATGCCGCGGATCTCCGCGATCTCCGGCGTCACCTTCGCCGCGGGCAGCAAGCCGCCGAGACCCGGCTTGGCGCCCTGGCTGAGCTTGATTTCGATGGCGCGGACCGGCGCGCTCGCCACCAGGTCCTCGAGTCGCCGGAGGTCGAAGCGGCCGTGCTCGTCGCGGCAGCCGAAGTACGACGTCCCGATCTGGAACACCAGGTCGGCGCCGTTGCGGTGGTAGGTCGAGAGCCCGCCCTCGCCGGTGTTGTGCATCGCACCGGCCATCGCCGCGCCCTTGTTGAGCGCGGTGATCGCGTTTCCCGAGAGTGAGCCGAAGCTCATCGCGCTGACGTTGACGACGGAGCCCGGACGGAAGGCGCCGGCCCGTCCCCGCGGGCCGCCGAGGACCTTCGCGCTCGGCAGGCGCGCCGTGGCGTCGTGGTCGTCGGGCAGCTGGTCGGCGAAGGTGCGCTGCTTGATGTAGGCGTGGCCCTGCGTGTGCTCGGTGTCGAGGTCGGTGCCGAAGCCGAAGTAGTTGTTCTCGCCCTTGCTGCTGGCGTAGACCCAGCGCCGCGAGTCGCGGCTGAAGGGCCGCTCCTCCTCGTTGCTGGTCACGATGTACTGCCGCAGCTCGGGCCCGATCTCCTCGAGGAGCCATCGCAGATGCGCGATCACCGGGAAGTTCCGCTGGAGGGCGTGCTTCTTCTGGATGAGATCCCGCGCAGCGAGCGCCCCCACGCCGATCGCCGCCCCACCCGCCAGATGGCTGAGCTTCACGGGTCCGGGTCTACTCCTTCCCGAGACCGTCGTCAACGACGCGCCCGATGACCTAGGTTGTGCCGCGTGAGTCTGCTCCCTCGCGTCCCGTCCCGGTCCACCCTCACCTCCGCGGCAGGCAATCTCGCCCACAAGGCGATGTACGGCGGGGTGGCGGATCTCCGGCCGATGCCGCGGGTGCTCATCGACGAGGGCTGGCTGCGCGAGGTCTACCGCTACCGGCCCGCTGCCGGCGTCACGCCCGGCGGCGACCCGGTGCTCCTGGTGCCCCCCCTGGCGGCGCCGGCCCTCTGCTACGACCTGCGTCGCGGCTGCTCCCTGGTCGAGCACCTGCTGCAGACCGGCCGGCCGACGTACCTCGTCGACTACGGCTCGATCTCCTTCCGCGACCGCACGCTCGGGATCGAGCACTGGATCGACATCGTGCTGCCCGAGGCCGTCAGGGCGGTCTCGCGGGACGCCGGCGGCCGGCCGGTCCACGTCGTCGGCTGGTCGCTCGGCGGCATCTTCGCCACCCTGACGCTGGCCGACGACCCGAAGCTGCCGGTCGCCTCGCTCAGCATCGTCGGCTCCCCCTTCGACCTCTCACGCGTACCCCTCGTCGCGCCCCTGCGGCCGCTCGTCGACCTGACTCGCGGCCGCATCATCGGCACCGCGGTGAACGTCCTCGGCGGAGCCCCGAAGCCCCTGGTGCGCTGGGCCTTCCAGCTCAGCTCGGTCGACAAGATGATCACCAAGCCGTGGGCTCTCGCCACGCACCTCGGCGACACCGACTTCCTCGCCCAGATCGAGGCGGTCGACAACTTCACCGCCAACATGACGGCCTATCCCGGTCGCTCGTTCGGGCAGCTCTACCACCGCTTCTTCCGCAGCAACGTGATGATGGACGGCTCGGTCGAGGTCGGCGCCCGGTCGATCGAGCTCTCCGCCCTCACGGTGCCCACCCAGATCTTCGCCGGCGCGACCGACGGCATCGCGCCGGTGCGTGCGGTCGAGGCGATCCTGCCGCTGCTGACCGGCGCCGCCGAGCTGCGCTTCGACATCGTGCCCGGCGGCCACCTCGGCATGCTGACCGGCCGCTCCGCCCGGCGTACGACCTGGCCGATGCTCGACGCGTGGATGGCCGAGCACGACGGCCTCGCCGACGTCGACGCCACCGAGCCCGGCATCGGCGCCAACCCCCGGCGCCGCTACGGCTCCTCCGGCTCACGCAACCTCGGCCGCGCCCGCGGCCAGGAGTGACTCAGTCCAGGCACGCACCGGCGCACGCGATCGGCCGACCCGTCGCAGGTCGGCCGGCGACTCCGGCCACGTGCCGGCGAAGAGCGGGCTCACGTGAGCTCCTCTCCGCTCTCAGCCGCGCAGGGCCGGGATGACCTGGGCCTCGAAGAGCTCCAGCCCGCTGCGGTCGTAGGCCGCCTCGGGGAAGTAGGTGATGGCGTACGTCATCCCGAGGCCCTCCATCAGGCGAAGCCGGTCGACGACCTGCTCGGGGGTGCCGACCAGGCCCTGCGACGACGTACGCCGGGTGTACTCGTCGGCCGCCTTCTCCCCCAGGTTCGCCGCCAGATGCGAGCGGAACCACGCGAGCCGGTCCTCGACCTCGGCCTCGGTGGCGCCGACGAGCACGTTGTAGTTGGCGCTGCGCACGATCTCGTCGACGTCGCGACCGATCGCCGCGCAGTGCTCGCGCAGCAGGGACGACTTGTGCGCGAAGCCCTCGGGCGTGCCGTCGAAGTTGGTGTAGTCGGCGTACTGCGCCGCGATCCTGAGCGTCACCCTCTCGCCCCCGCCGGCCACCCAGATCGGGATCCCGGAGCGCCCGGTCTGCAGCGGCAGCGGTCGCACCAGGGCGCCGTCGACCTGGTAGTAGTCGCCGTCGAGTGTCGCCGAGCCGGTCGTCCACGCCTGCCGGAAGATCTCCACGCCCTCGCGCAGCCGCCCGAGCCGCTCCTTCGGCGGCGGGAAGCCGTAGCCGTAGGCGCGCCACTCGTGCTCGTACCACCCGGCGCCGATGCCCATCTCGATCCGTCCGGCCGACACGTGGTCGACCGTCGCGGCGACCTTCGCGAGGTAGGCCGGGTTGCGGTAGGCCATGCAGGTGCACATCTGGCCGAGCCGGATCCGCTCGGTCGACGCGGCGAAGGCCGACATCAGCGTCCACGCCTCGTGCGTGGCCTCGTCGCTCGGGACCGGCGTGGTGTGGAAGTGGTCGTAGACCCAGAGGCTCTCCCAGCCGTCGACCCCGTCGGCGTGCCGAGCGAGGTCGCGCATCACGCCCCACTGCTCCGCATCCGGGATGCCGACGAGGTCGAAGCGCCAGCCCTGGGGGATGAAGACACCGAATCGCATGCTGATCACCGTAGCGGCGCGCCCTATCCTCGGGACTCATGAGCGCTCTCGCAGGTCTCGTCTCGAAGGGCCTGATGGCCGAGGACTGGGCCGAGGCGTTGGCCCCGGTGGACGGCCAGATCGCGGCGATGGGCGCGTTCCTGCGCGGCGAGCTCGAGCTGAGGCGGCCCTATCTCCCGGCCGGCGATCACATCTTCCGCGCCTTCCAGCGCCCGCTCGCCGGCGTACGCGTGCTGATCGTGGGGCAGGACCCCTATCCCACGCCCGGCCACCCCATCGGACTCTCCTTCGCGGTCGACGCGGCGGTGCGGCCGCTGCCGGCGTCGCTGCGCAACATCTACCAGGAGCTGGCGGCCGATCTCGGCGTCACGCCGCCCGAGCACGGCGACCTGTCGGCGTGGGCCGACCGCGGCGTGATGCTGCTCAACAGGTCGCTGACGGTGCGTCCGGGAGCGCCCGCGTCGCATGCCGGCAAGGGGTGGGAGCCGATCACCTCGGCCGCCATCTCGGCGCTCGCGGCGCGCGGCGGCCCGCTCGTCGCGATCCTCTGGGGCCGGCCCGCGCAGACGCTGCGACCGCTGCTCGGCGGCGTGCCGGCGATCGAGTCGCCGCACCCCTCGCCGCTGTCGGCCCACCGCGGCTTCTTCGGCTCCCGGCCGTTCTCGCGCGCCAACGCGCTCCTTGCCGAGCAGGGCGGCGAGCCGATGGACTGGTCGCTGTGAGCAGCCACGAGGCAGGCAGTGTCCTCTCCGTCCAGTCGCACGTCGCCTTCGGGTACGTCGGCAACTCGGCCGCCGTCTTCCCCCTCCAGCGCCTCGGCCACGAGGTCTGGCCCGTGCTCACGGTGAACTTCTCCAACCACACCGGCTACGGCGAGTGGCGCGGACCGGTCCTCCCGGCGTCCGACGTGGCGTCGGTGATCGAGGGGATCGCCGAGCGTGGGGTGCTGCCGGGCGTCGCCGCGGTGTTGTCCGGCTACCAGGGCGACGCGGGCGTCGGCGAGGTCGTCCTCGACGCCGTACGCCGGGTGAAGGCGGCCAACCCCAGCGCGATCTATGCCTGCGACCCGGTCATGGGCGACGTCGACCGCGGCATGTTCGTGCGGCCCGGCATCCCGGAGCTCATGCGCGACTCCGTCGTGCCGGCCGCGGACGTGATCACGCCCAACCACTTCGAGCTGAACTTCCTCGCCGGGGTGGAGGCCACGCCGACGCTCTCGTCGGTCCTGGCGGCGGTCGACGCCGTGCGCGCGGCCGGTCCGTCGAACGTGCTCGTGACCTCGGTGCTCGTGGGCGGGGACCCGGACTCGCTCGACCTCGTCGCCGTCGACGACGACGGCGCCTGGGCGGTCACCACTCCCCTGCTGCCGATCACCCCCAACGGCGGCGGAGACGTGACGACCGCGGTCTACCTCGCGCATCTGCTCTCGTCCGGCTCGACGCCGGTGGCGTTGGAGCGCACGGCGAACACGCTCTTTGCGATCCTCGCGCGGACGCTGGAGTCGGGGCGCCGGGAGCTGGAGCTGGTCGCGAGCCAGGACGACATCGCCTCACCGCCGACACGCTTCGCGGCCCGCCGCCTCCGCTAGCCGAGTGGGGGCGCCCCCGGGGGGGGGGGGGGGGGGGGGGGGGCCCCCCCCCCCCCC
>NZ_JASGDD010000166.1:0-5973 GCF_047607365.1 Nocardioides sp.
ACTCGGCCGCGCTGAGTCCGGCCGACCCGGCCTCCAGCACCTGGGCGGGCCGCATCGTCCTGCTGCGTCGGGCACGGCCGGCCAGCAGCAGCACCGCCACCGACAACGCCAGCAGGATCACGAGGACCGCCACCACCTGCAGCGTCGGGATCGAGCTCACCCGGTCGAAGCCGGAGTCGATCAGTCCCTCGAGCCAGCGCTCCAGCCGGCCGAGCACGTCGCCGTCCTGGTACTCCCGGTGGAGCAGCTCGCGGCGCAGCAGCTCCCGGCCCTCGTCGGGCGAGGGCAGCAGCCCGTCGGCCCCGACGAGGCGACTCACCCAGCCACCGGGCGGCCCTGGCCCTCGCCGAGGAGGCCGGCACGCTCCATCAGCTCCACGTCGAAGGACTCCTTCCGGATGCGCTGGTCGACGTAGAGCAGCGAGACGACCGCGGCCATGAACGGCGTGGTCACCGCGGCCGAGACGATCGTGCCGAGCGCCTGACTGGCGATGGTGGCCACCAGGTAGAGGTCCGGGTCGACGAGCGGCACGACCGCGCCGGCGATGCTGAAGGGCATCGCGAGCATGCTGCCCGCGATGGAGCTCGCGATCCCGGTGAGCAGGCTGATGCCGAAGATCCGCCAGAAGGCGCCGGAGCTGAGCCGCCACGACCGGCGGATCGCGCCGAAGACGCCGACGGGCTCGCTGATCAGCGCGGGCAGCGAGATGACGGCCAGGCGCACCCACAGCCAGATCCCCAGCGGGACGAGGAGGACCAGCCCGACGAGCGCCCAGATCACGTAGGGGAGCACCCCGGAGTCCGCGAGGGCCAGCACCACGAACGGCACGGCGTAGACAGTCACCGCGAGCGCCACGGCCAGTCCGTTCAGCAGGGCCAGCCCGATCACCCGCCAGCGCTTGCCCCGCGTGGCCGCCCAGGCCTCGCCCATGCGCATCCGTACGCCGGCGCCGGCCTCGATCGTGAGGCGCGAGGTCATCGCGGTGCACAGGAGCAGTCCCATCGCCTGGGCGATCGCGGCCACGACGTACGAGCCGAAGATGGCGGCGAAGGCGACGAGGCCGCCGGTGCCCATGTCCGTCGACTCCGCGTCGAGCGCGCCGACGCCGCTCCAGGTCGCGATCACGCTGCCGACCACCGGGACCACCATCGCGCCCGCGGCGATCAGCGTCGCCGCACCGATGGTCGCGCCCGCGTTGTACCGGATGATCCGGATCGCCGCCTCGAGGACGTCGCCCAGGCCCAGCGGGCGGAGCGGGAAGGCGCCCGGCCGGACGGTGAGGGCGAGCGGCGCCGGCGCCCAGGTCGCGGGCGGTGCCGGCTGCCACGCCGCAGGGGCAGGAGGCGCTCCCCACCCGGGCGGCGGAGGCGGGCTCGGAGGGGCTCCGGGCGGCGGTGGCCACTGATCCGTCATCCGGCTCTCCCTCCGTGATCGTGGACGGTGCACAGTCTGTCAGGACCGAGCTCTGCGATTTGGCGTTCGCCCGCGAGCGGTGGCAGGATTCTCGAGTTGCTCCGGCGGGGTTGCCGGGGTGCGGCTACATCTTGATTACTGAATCGCGTCTCCTGGATCGTCTCAGGTCCAGTCGTGTGCCGGTGGTCAGGTCTGTGTCCGCACCGCTACGGAGACCCGATTCCCGACTGTCAGCCCTCTGGCAGCCGTTAACCCAGAAACCCGAGCAGTGCGACTCCCTGATGTGGGTCGTGTCGTGTGAAGAAGTTTCACCTAGAAGCTGCGCGACACGCCCGACCGCGGGGGTCGGACTGTTGAAGAGAAGGACGAGAGAGACAGATGGCGGGACAGAAGATCCGCATCAGGCTCAAGGCCTATGACCACGAGGTGATCGACACCTCGGCGCGCAAGATCGTGGACACCGTCACCCGCACGGGTGCGAAGGTCGCCGGCCCGGTGCCGCTGCCGACCGAGAAGAACGTCTACTGCGTCATTCGCTCGCCCCACAAGTACAAGGACTCCCGCGAGCACTTCGAGATGCGCACCCACAAGCGCCTCATCGACATCATCGACCCCACCCCGAAGACCGTCGACTCCCTCATGCGCCTGGACCTCCCGGCCGGCGTCGACATCGAGATCAAGCTCTGAGGCAGGTGAACTGACATGACTTTCGAGCGCAACGTGAAGGGCCTGCTGGGCACCAAGCTCGGCATGACCCAGGTCTGGGACGAGAACAACAAGGTCATCCCGGTGACCGTCGTCGCCGCCGCGACCAACGTGGTCACGCAGATCCGCCAGCCCTCCGTGGACGGCTACAACGCCATCCAGGTCGGCTTCGGCGAGATCGCGAGCCGCAAGGTCACGAAGCCGGCTGCCGGTCAGTTCGCCAAGGCGGGCACCACCCCGCGCCGGCACGTGGCCGAGATCCGCACGGCCGACGCCTCGTCGTACACGGTGGGCCAGGAGCTCGCCGTCGACACCTTCGCCACCGGCGACGTCATCGACGTCACCGGCACCTCGAAGGGCAAGGGCTTCGCGGGCACGATGAAGCGCCACGGCTTCGCCGGTGTCTCGGCGTCGCACGGTGCTCACCGCAACCACCGCAAGCCGGGCTCGATCGGCGCGTGCGCCACCCCCGGCCGCGTGTTCAAGGGCGTCCGCATGGCGGGTCACATGGGTGCCGACACGGTCACCACCCAGAACCTCACCGTGCACGCCGTCGACGCGGAGAAGGGCCTCATCCTGATCAAGGGTGCCGTCCCCGGCCCCAAGAACGGCCTGCTCGTTCTCCGCTCCGCTGCGAAGAAGGAGGCCTGATCACCATGGCTGACACCAAGTTGAACGTCGTCGAGGTCGAGCTCCCGGCCGAGATCTTCGGCGTGGACGTCAACGTCCCCCTCATCCACCAGGTCGTCGTGGCCCAGCAGGCCGCGGCTCGCCAGGGCACCCACGCGACGAAGACGCGTGGCGAGGTCCGCGGTGGCGGCAGGAAGCCCTACAAGCAGAAGGGCACCGGCCGTGCCCGCCAGGGCTCGACCCGGGCGCCGCAGTTCGCCGGCGGTGGCACCGTCCACGGCCCGCAGCCGCGCGACTACAGCCAGCGCACCCCCAAGAAGATGATCGCCGCCGCGCTCCTCGGCTCGCTCTCGGACCGTGCCCAGCACGGCCGCGTGCACGTCGTCGAGGGCTTCGGCATCGACGGCAAGCCGTCGACGAAGGCGGCGCTCGCCGGCCTGCGCGAGCTGACCGACCGCTCGAAGTACCTCGTGGTGCTCCAGCGCGAGGACGAGCTCACCTGGCTCTCGCTGCGCAACGCCCCGGAGGTCCACCTCCTGGCCGCCGACCAGCTCAACGCCTACGACGTGCTGGCCGCCGACGACGTCGTCTTCACCAAGGGCGCGTTCGACGCGTTCGTCGCCAAGAAGGGAGAGTCCAAGTGAGCACCCTGCACAAGGACCACCGCGACATCCTGCTCGCGCCGGTCGTCTCCGAGAAGAGCTACGGCCTGCTCGACCAGAACAAGTACACCTTCCTGGTGCACCCGGACGCCAACAAGACCGAGATCAAGATCGCGGTCGAGAAGGTGTTCAACGTCAAGGTCACCTCGGTCAACACGATCAACCGTCCGGGCAAGGTTCGCCGCACCCGCAACGGCCTCGGCAAGCGCAAGGACACCAAGCGCGCCATCGTGTCGCTCGCCGAGGGTCACCGCATCGACATCTTCGGGGGTCCGGTCGCCTGACCGGCCTGACTAAGGACTGATCGAACAATGGCTATTCGCAAGTACAAGCCGACCACCCCGGGCCGTCGCGGCTCCTCGGTGGCCGACTTCGTCGAGATCACCCGTACGACGCCGGAGAAGTCGCTGGTCCGCCCGCTCTCCAAGACCGGCGGTCGCAACAACCAGGGTCGCATCACCACCCGTCACAAGGGCGGTGGCCACAAGCGCGCCTACCGCGTGATCGACTTCAAGCGCTACGACAAGGACGGCGTGCCGGCCAAGGTCGCTCACATCGAGTACGACCCCAACCGCACCGCGCGCATCGCGCTCCTGCACTACGCCGACGGCGAGAAGCGCTACATCGTCGCGCCGAAGGACCTGGCCCAGGGCACCGTCATTGAGTCGGGTCCGACCGCGGACATCAAGGTGGGCAACAACCTGCCGCTGCGCAACATCCCGGTCGGCACCACGATCCACGCGATCGAGCTCCGCCCCGGTGGCGGCGCGAAGATCGCCCGCTCGGCCGGCATCTCGGCCCAGCTCGTCGCCCGCGAGGGCAGCCGCGCCACGCTCCGCATGCCCTCGGGCGAGATGCGGTACGTCGACGTCCGCTGCCGCGCGACGGTGGGCGAGGTCGGCAACGCCGAGCAGTCGAACATCAACTGGGGCAAGGCCGGCCGCATGCGGTGGAAGGGCGTCCGCCCGACCGTCCGCGGTGTGGTCATGAACCCGGTCGACCACCCGCACGGCGGTGGTGAGGGCAAGACGTCCGGTGGACGTCACCCCGTCTCCCCGTGGGGCAAGCCCGAGGGCCGCACGCGCAAGCGCAAGGCCAGTGACGCCCTCATCATCCGTCGCCGCAAGTCCGGCAAGAACAAGCGTTGATAGGGGAGTAGTCCAATGCCTCGCAGCCTCAAGAAGGGTCCCTTCGTCGACGGCCACCTCGAGAAGAAGGTGGACGCCGAGAACGAGAAGGGCACCCAGAACGTCATCAAGACCTGGTCGCGCCGCTCCATGATCCTGCCGTCCTTCATCGGACACACGATCGCGGTGCACGACGGTCGCAAGCACGTGCCGGTCTTCATCACCGACTCCATGGTCGGCCACAAGCTCGGCGAGTTCGCACCGACCCGCACCTACAAGGGTCACGTCAAGGAAGACCGGAAGGGGAAGCGTCGATGACCGCCACCGAGCGCAGTCGCACCAGCGCCCGCCGTGAGTCCCTCCTCGGCGACCAGCCCGGTGCCTTCGCGAGCGCCCGCTACCAGCGGATCACGCCCCTGAAGGCCCGCCGCGTCGTCGACCTGGTCCGCGGCCTGCCCGTCGACGACGCCCTCAACCTGCTGGCCTTCGCGCCCCAGGCGGCGTCCGAGACCGTCTACAAGGTGCTCGAGAGCGCCGTCGCCAACGCGGAGACCACCGAGGGCCTGTCCCGCGGCGACCTGGTCGTCTCGAACGCCCAGGTCGACGAGGGTCCCACCATGAAGCGGTGGCGCCCCCGCGCCCAGGGCCGGGCCACCCGGATCAACAAGCGCACCAGCCACATCACCATCGTGGTGACGCCGGCCAAGAAGGAGGCCTGAGCATGGGTCAGAAGATCAACCCGAACGGCTTCCGTCTCGGCATCTCGACCGACCACAAGTCGCGCTGGTACGCCGACAAGCTCTACAAGTCGTACGTCGGCGAGGACGTCGCCATCCGCAAGCTCCTGTCCAAGGGCATGGAGCGCGCCGGCATCGCCCGCGTCGAGATCGAGCGCACCCGTGACCGCGTGCGGGTCGACATCCACACCGCGCGTCCCGGCATCGTCATCGGTCGCCGTGGCGCCGAGGCCGACCGCATCCGCGGCGAGCTCGAGAAGCTCACCGGCAAGCAGGTCCAGCTGAACATCCTCGAGGTCAAGAACCCCGAGGTCGACGCGCAGCTGGTCGCCCAGGGTGTCGCCGAGCAGCTCTCCGGCCGTGTGCAGTTCCGCCGTGCCATGCGCAAGGCGATGCAGACGACCATGCGCTCGGGCGCCAAGGGCATCCGCATCCAGTGCTCGGGCCGCCTCAACGGCGCCGAGATGTCGCGCACCGAGTTCTACCGTGAGGGTCGCGTTCCGCTGCACACGCTGCGGGCCGACATCGACTACGGCTTCTACGAGGCGCGCACGACCTTCGGCCGCATCGGCGTGAAGGTCTGGATCTACAAGGGCGAGGTGTCCGGCAGCCGTGCCGAGCGCCAGGCTCAGCAGGCCGCCCGCGCCGGCGTCCCCGGCCGCAGCGGCCGTCCCACCCGTGGTGGCGAGCGTCCGAGCC
>NZ_JASGDD010000167.1:0-5085 GCF_047607365.1 Nocardioides sp.
CATCTCGGGGGGCGCCCCGCGCCCCCCCGGGGGGCCCGGGCGCCCCCACGACTCGTGGATGCCCTGGCTCAGGGCAGGTAGTAGGTCGGGTTCGGGAGCTTGTAGCTCGCGTCGGCGTACCCGCCCTTGAGGTCGCTGTACTGGTCACCCAGGTTGGCGACGATGTCGAAGCCGCGGCTGGTCTCGAGCATCTTGCGGGTGCCCGACTTGTACTCGATCGTCGAGCAGGCGGGGGTGCCGTCGCTCGCGCAGTCGAGGTAGCTCGGGATGACCGACGGCTTGGTGTAGTAGTTCGCCGCGGTGAACTGGGTGTAGCCGACCTTGGCCAGGTTCCCGAGGGTGGCGTCCTTCTGGCTGTCACCGCGGCCGGTGAGCCCGATGATCGTGCAGCCCGCGCCGGAGACCTTGGCGACGAGGTCGACCATGCCCGGCGTGGCCGGGAACTTCTGCGGCTGGACCCAGTCGTTGTTCTGGACCGTGGAGCTGAAGACGAACTTCATGGCGCCGTCCTCCATGTCGTAGGTCCACAGCGTGGTGTCGTCGGCGTCGAGGACGACGGCCGGCGTGCCCGGGATGGTGATCTTGCTCCAGGCGGTCTGCCGCGCGGCGAGGGTGTGCTTGGCGGAGGCGAGCTTGCGCTTCGCCTTCCGCTTGGCGCTCTTGCCGTGCGCCTTGCGGAGGGCCTTGGTCGCCTTCTTCACCGCCGCGGACGCCTTGCGGACGGCCTTCTGCGCGGCCGCCTTCTTGGTCGTGGCGGTCTTGATCGCCGTGGTCTTCGAGGTGCAGTCACCGGCGATCGTGGTCGCCCAGCTCGACGCCAGCGAGGTGATCTCGGAGATGTAGGGCGAGGACGTCTTGTTGGCGATGCCGCTGGTGGCGGCGTACCACGCCCGGATCTCGGTGCGGACCGGGTCGATGTTGGGGATGCCGTCGCCCTTGGCGCCGTCGGTCGCGAAGGTCGAGCCGTCGGCGGCCATCGTGTAGCTCGACGCGGGCTGCAGGGTCGCGGACTGGTCGTCGCTGCCGACGTGGACCGCGTCGAGGTTGGGGCTGGAGAGGAAGTACGTCGGGTTCGGGATCTTCCAGCCCTGGTTGGCGTAGCCGCCCCACAGGTCGGAGAGCTGGTCGCCGACGTTGCCGACGATCTCCACGTCGTCCGCGTCCTCGATGTGCTTGCGGGTCTGCGCCTTGTACTCCACCGTCGTGCACTTGTAGGAGTTCGGCTTGCCGCTGACGATCGTCGTGCACTGGCCGTTCTTGATGTAGTCGGGCACCGTCGTGGCGTCGTACGACGAGCTGCCGGTCTCCCACTTCGTGTAGACGTTCGCCGAGGTGAAGATCGGGTCGCTCGAGGAGTCGACGAACCCGGCCGCGGTGAGGTTGTCGATGGTGGCCTGCTTCTGCGAGGCCGGGCGGCCGGTGACGACGTAGAGCTTGTAGCCGCGGGCGGCGAGGGTCTTCACCAGGTCGGCCGAGCCCGGGACCTCCGGGAAGCAGTAGGCGCCGGTCTTGACGGCGCCGTAGTCGGTGCCGTCCGCCGCGAGGCAGCTGCTGCCGGTCACCCACGCCGCGTTGGAGGTCGCGTCGTAGTTGAAGTTGGAGCCCTTGTCCTCGTAGTCGTAGTTCCACAGCAGCGTGTCGTCGGTGTCGAAGACGATCGCCTTGGTGCCGATGTCGCTGCCGGTCAGCGCCGGGTAGGCCGCCTCGATCTGGCTCTCGATGCCGGCGACCTCGGTGATGTAGGGCGACGCAGTGCGGTTGGCGAGGCCGGAGGAGGCCTTGTAGTAGGCGCGGATCGAGGACTTCACCGAGTCGACGTTCGGGATGTCCTCACCCGAGGAGGGCAGCGTGACCGAGCCGGTGGTGGCGTCGACCTTGAAGGTGAAGGTGGTCTTCGGCGTGAGCGCCGAGTCGTCGGCGAAGGCCGGAACGGTGGTTCCCACCAGCGCCGCGGTGGTGGCCGCGGCTGCCGCGGCGAGAAGGGCGGGTCGTCGGAGTGGCACGGAGAGCTCCCGGAGGTCGAAGGGAGCATCAGGTTAGGACGCCTATGTATCGGAAGTGAATACATGTGATGACGGTGCCGAAACGATTGTTTCGGGATCCACGGGTGCCGGATCCGGTCCCGTTGCCCGCCGCCCCAGCGGCGGCAGCTGCTGGTGAACCGCCCCCGCCGGAGTCAGCGCGACAGCTCGGAGAGCAGGCTCACCATGCTGGTGGCGGTCGGCATGGACCGCTGCTGGGGGATGGTCGGCGCGCCGGCCGCCTGCTCGCCGCGGAGCTTGAGCGCGAGGACGGCCGCCTGCGTGCGGTGCTGCACGCCGAGCCGAGCCAGGAGCCCGGTCACGTGGTTCTTGACCGTCTTCTCGGCGAGGTAGAGCCGCTCGGCGATCTGCCGGTTGGTGAGGCCCTCCGCGATGAGGAAGAGGATCTTCGACTGCTGCGGGGTCAGGTCCGCCATGAGGTCGAGCGTGCGACGGTGGAACTGCACCTGCTGCACCACGCGGGCGGCGACGGCCGGGTCGATCAGGCTGTGCCCGCTGGCGATCAGCCGGACGCCGGAGACCAGCGAGGTGCCCTCGATCTGCTTGAGCACGAAGCCGGAGGCGCCCGCGAGGATCGCCGCGGAGATCGCGTTGTCGTCGTCGTACGACGTCAGGATGAGGGCCTTGATGGCGGGGTCCGCCGCGCGTACCTGGCGACAGACGTCGATGCCCGAGCCGTCGGGGAGGGTGGCGTCGAGGACGCAGACGTCGGGCTTGGCGGCGAGGATCGCGGCGACGGCTCCGGTCGCCGAGTCGGTCTCCCCGACGACCTTGATGTCTCCCTCCGCCTCCAGCAGGCTCTGCACGCCGCGCCGGACGATCTCGTGGTCGTCGACGAGGAAGACCCGCACGTTGATTCCCTGTCCCATGCGTGAATCATCGGCACTCGGGACGAAAGTCGCAGCATTTGGGCGGCTCGATCTGGGCAAAATGGGCTCCCTGGACCAGGGATGGCCCGAACGGGCCATGCCGGAGTGACCAAAGTCCCTCCGGACACCGACCCGATTCGGGTACTCGGCAGGGTCTGCGCCAGGATGGTCCGCGCCGGTCCGGCAGCGGACCGGCTCCGCCCTCGTAGCTCAGGGGATAGAGCGTCGGTTTCCTAAACCGTGCGTCGCAGGTTCGAATCCTGCCGGGGGCACCACCGCGCATCTCCCAGGCCGCGTACGACGTCGTGCGCGGCCCGGTGAGCACGCACTTTGGGGCATTCTCAGGATTTCGCGCAACAATGTCGCGGTGAGCGACGCCGAGGACCATCCCGACGTCGCTCCTGCCGACTCCGGGCAGTCCCGGGACCCGCGCGTCGCGGTCCGGTCGACGTCCCGCACCGGCCGCGGATCGGGTGGCGGCCGGCGCCGCGCCCGCACCCGCAAGAGGCACACCGTCGGCAGGGTCCTGCTCTCCACGCTCCTGGTCCTGGCGCTGGTCTCGGCGATGTCGGTCGCCTACTTCTACCGCCACCTCAACGGCAACCTCAACCAGGTCGCCATCGACGGCGACATCATCGGCGACCGCGCCGACGTCGCCGACGACGTCGACACCGGCCCGTCCGGCCCGATCAACATCCTGGTCATGGGCACCGACACCCGCTCCTGCGACGGCTGCGACATCGACGGCCTCAACGGCGAGGGCGGCTCGGACACCACGATCCTGCTCCACCTGTCCGCCGACCGGAAGCGCGCCTACGGCGTCTCCATCCCGCGCGACTCCCTCGTCGACCGTCCGGCGTGCAAGGACAAGGACGACAAGTCGGTCATCCATCCGGCGGCGACGGGCCAGATGTGGAACGCCGCGTTCGCGTACGGCGGTGCCGCCTGCACCGTGGCGCAGTTCGAGCTCAACACCGACATCCACGTCGACCACTACGTGACGGTCAACTTCGCCAGCTTCAAGAACATGGTCGACGCCATCGGCGGCGTCGAGGTGTGCGTGCCCGAGGACATCCACTCCGAGGAGTACGGCATCTACATCAAGAAGGGCACCCGCAAGATCAGCGGCAAGCAGGCGCTCGCCTACGTCCGCGTCCGGCACGGCATCGGCGACGGCTCGGACATCGGCCGGGTCAAGCGGCAGCAGGCCTTCATCGGCGCGATGGTCGGGCAGGTGCTCTCCGCCGACACGCTCGCCAACCCGGTCAAGGTGACGAAGTTCCTCAACGCCGCCACCAAGTCGCTCACCCTCGACATGGACCTCACCGACCTGGTCAAGCTGGCGCTGCAGTTCAAGGGCGTCGGCGCCGACGGCATCCAGTTCATCACCGTCCCGTGGGCGCCGCCGGCCTCGGACCCCAACCGCGTCGAGTGGACCGCCGACGCCGACGTCCTGTGGCGCCGGCTCAAGCACGACAAGACGCTGCCGGCCAGCCTGACCACCGACGCGATCCACGTCGACCACCTGCCCGGCCAGACCGCCTCCGCGAGCGCCTCCGAGAGTGCTTCGGCCACCGAGTCGCCCTCGGCGTCGGAGTCCGCGAGCTCGTCGGCCACGACCTCGCCCTCGACCTCCGGCTCCCCGTCGTCCTCGCCGACCCTCGAGGCCAACGGTCGCACGGCCGAGGAGAACGCCGCCCTCGAGGCCGCCGGGCTCTGCACGTGAGCGAGGACCGTACGCCGACGGGCGAGCCGGACTGGAAGCGCCGGCGTCGCCTCGCCGAGATCTTCGGCGACGAGCTCCCCGAGCAGACCTCCGACGACCGCGAGGAGCCCCGCCCGAAGCGGGACGCGGACACCTGGCTCGAGGAGCAGGTCCCGCCGCACCACGGGAAGACCTGACCGCCCCCCGCCCCCGCAAATGCATGATTTTGTACGGCGTGTCGGAGCCACTCGCGGGGTGTCATCGCACAAATGCATGATTCTGGCGGGCTGTGGAGAGCCGGCCGCACCGAGGGCCGGATCGGCCTAGCGTGCGAGGCATGGTCTCTCGGGTCACCTCCCGTCCGGCGCTGCGTCCGGCGCTGCGCCGCCGGCTGCGGCGTGCCGTCCTCGGTCACCGGCGGCTGATCGCGGCCGGGCTGGCGGCCGTGGCCGTCGCGGCCGCCCTCCAG
>NZ_JASGDD010000168.1:0-47994 GCF_047607365.1 Nocardioides sp.
CCGTCGTCGCCGCGCGCCGCCCCGTCCGCCCGCCGGGCGAGCCCGGGGAGAACGGCGGGTCCGGCCACGCGGCCGCCGTGCAGAGGTCGACGCGGCTGCTCGCCCGGCTCGCGGCGGCGGCCCTCGTCGTCCTCGCCCTCGTCGTCCTCGCCGGCAGCTTCGTCGCGCGGGTCGGCACGAAGGACGTCGGCGTCGTGACCTCCTTCGGCCGCCCCACCGGCCGCGACCTGTCCAACGGCATCCACCTCAAGAGGCCGTGGGAGAAGGTCACGACGCTGGACGCGGCCATCCAGCCCGACGAGTTCACCGGGGACGACTGCATCGAGGTGCGGATCGCCGACTCCTCGACCGCCTGCGCCAGCCTGACGATCCGCTGGCACATCGCCGAGTCGCAGGCCTCCACGCTCTTCCAGAACTACCGCTCCAACAACGTCAACGAGACCATCCGCCACAGCCTCGTCGTCACCCAGATGAAGGCGGCGGTCAACGACGTCCTGGGCCAGTTCAACCCGCTCGCCAACGTCAACGCGGCCGCCAACCAGAGCGCGGACAACACCGAGATCAGCGCGACGCCCAACCTCGACGAGTTCTCCACCGAGATCGAGGGCCAGATGAGCGAGCGGCTGGCCGCGATGAACAACGGCCACGCCCAGATCCTCGTCGACTCGGTGACGATGTCCTTCCTCAAGCTGGCCGACACCACGCAGGCCAAGATCAACGCCTACCAGGCGGAGGTCGGCAACACCCGCATCGCGGAGCAGCAGGAGAAGACGGCGGCCGCCCAGGCGCGTGCCAACAAGGCGCTGGCCGACTCGGTGTCCAACAATCCCAACGTCCTCGTGTCCAAGTGCCTCGACACGCTCGAGGAGATGGTCAAGGGCGGTCAGGCCGTCCCGGCCGGCTTCTCCTGCTGGCCGGGCGACTCCGCCGACCTGGTGCTCTCGGGCCAGAAGTAGCTACCAGCGCCCGCGGTGCACCACCTCGCCCCTCGCCTTGCGCGTACGCCGGGCGGGGCTGCCCTGCGCGGACGGCCCCTGGAGGTCGGGGTGGCCGATCGAGACGACGCCGACCGGGTCCCACTCCGCGGGGATCCCGAACGCCTCCCGGACGGCGACGTCGCTGCTCGGCGGGATGCCGAAGTAGCAGGCGCCGAGGCCCTCGTCGACGACGGTGAGCAGCATGTTCTGCACGGCCATCGCGGTGTCCATGTGCCAGAACGGCATCGGCCACCGCGCCTCGGCGCGGTCCTCCCAGCCCTTGTCGGGCTCGGCGTAGCGGGCCAGGTAGGCGGCCTTGGACGAGCACGGGATCACCAGGACCGGGGCGGTCCGCATTCCGGCCAGCCAGCGGTCGTCCCCCGCGGGTTGCGTGGGCGGCTCACTGTCGCCCGCGAAGACCGCCCAGTAGCGCGCGACGTCCTCGGGGGTGTCCAGCACCACGAACGACCAGCCCTGCGAGAACCCCGCCGACGGCGCCCGGACGGCGTTGTCCAGGATCCGGCTCAGCGATGACTCCGCCACCGGCTCGGGGGTGTAGCGGCGCACCATGCGCCGCCGGCGTACGACGTCCTGGAACTCCATGTCGCCGAGCCTAGGGTTCGCCCCGGGGGTTTGGTGTGGGCGAGGATGGGGGAGAAGACCGTCGTCTCGGAAGGACCTGGTGTGCCCCTGAAGAACCAGAAGAGCCCCTCCGGCGAGGAGCGTCATCCCATCGTCGCCGGCCTGGTCGCGCTCGCCTCGGTCGCCGTGGTGCTCGGCCTCCTCGCGGGTGCGTTCGTCTTCCTCGCCACCGGCGTGCTGGGGCTCGGCGGAGGCAGCGACCCCGACGCGCAGGTGGCCGACGACGGCGCCTCGCTCTACCTCCCGACGCCGCAGGCCACGCAGTCGAGCGATGGGCCGCTGATCACGCTCTCGTCGGTGCCGACGGAGTCGAGCGACTCGGAGTCGAGCGACCTGTCGACCGAGACGCCGGCGCAGGAGGCGACCAGCATCAGCCTCTCGGTGGGCCAGACCAGCGTGGCGGCCATGGAGCGCATCGACCTCACCGGCGTCTACACCGGAGGCGAGGGCGCGGTGCTCCAGGTGCAGCGCTTCGAGAACGACGACTGGGTGGACTTCCCGGTCACGGTCGGCGTCTCGGGCGAGCAGTTCTCGACGTACGTCCAGACGGGCCGCAGCGGTGTGCAGAAGTGGCGGGTCAAGGACACCGACACCGGCCTGACCTCCAACGAGGTCAGCGTCACAGTCGGCTGAGCCGCCCGCGCGCGAGCCGCCCGCGCGCGGGCCGCTCGCGCGGCACAATGGCCGGATGACCCGTCCCGATCCGGCGCCCGAGCCCGCGCTGCCGCACTACACCGACTACGACACCCGGCTCGCCGCCTATGCCGTCATCGTCGAGGGGTCCGGTCAGGAGGCGCGGATCCTGCTCGCGCTCTGGAACGAGCAGTCGCGCAAGCGCTGGACCCTCCCGGGGGGCGGCGTCGAGCTGCACGAGTCGCCGGAGCAGGGAGCGGTGCGCGAGGTCAAGGAGGAGACGGGGTACGACGTCGAGCTCACCGGCCTCCTGGGGATCGAGACCGACGTCTTCGCCGAGGAGCAGCGCCAGCGCGGCGTGGGCGCCTACGGCGGTCGGTCGCTCAAGGCCGTCCGGGTCTTCTACGCGGCGCGGATCGTCGGCGGCGAGCTCGCTCCCGAGGTCGACGGCACCACCGACGAGGCCCGCTGGTGGCCGCTCGACGAGGTCGACGAGCTCCCGCGCGTCAGCATGGTCGACACGGGGTTGACGTTCCTCGACTGAGGGTCTGGACTAGGCAGGCTCACAGGCGTGCCACAGGACGCGCCCCGTCGGAAGGCTCCAGACCATGCCCGTTCGCCCCTCCCGCACGGCCGCTCTCTCGGTGGTCCTCCTCGTCGGCGGATCGCTCGTGACGGCCACCACCGCCGTGACCCCGTCCGCAAGCGCCGCCTGCGGCGCGAGCACCACGGTGATCAGCGCCCTGGCCAAGCCGGGGAAGAGCGCGAAGGTGAGGGCCGGCAAGCCGTCCGTGGTCAGGGTGGGGAAGAGGTACGTCGCGACGGGCGTGCTGACGGCGACCTCGGGCAAGGCCACGGTCGTGCTCACCCAGACGATCTGCCCTGACGGCACCTCCGGGTCGGCGGCCTCCACGACGCAGGCGGGGACCGCCGTGGGCACGCTGGCGAAGACGGTCAAGGGCAAGGGCTCGTCGGCGGCGAAGGCCAAGAAGGCGCTCAAGGCGGCGGAGAGGAGGGCGAAGCCGAAGCTCGCCGCGACGACGAAGAGGAAGTCGAAGGCGCTCGCGACCGCCGCTGCGAAGAAGGCGGCCGCGGACAAGGCCCATCACGCGCTCTACGACAGCAGCGTCTACTGGATCCTGGTGCCCAGCGGCGGTGACGTGCTGCGGCTCACCACCACGCGGCCTTCCGGCTCCGCGGGCTTCATCGCCGGTCCGGACGGGGTGCCCGTGCTCGACGTCCCCGCCGGCTCGGTGAACAACGTCGTCCCGTGCCTGACGAAGGCCCCGGCCTGGCCGACCTCGTTCATCGCGTCTGCAGCCGGAATCAGCTCGCCGCAGCTCCGTGCCGCCGCCGACGCCGACAACAAGGACTACGGGCTCGGTATCGCGCCGGTCAACGTGTTCGACGGCAGCTCCAACTCGAGCAACCTGCTGGGCACCTCCTGGATTCACGAGTTCGACGGCTCCGGCTCGGCGGGAGGGGTCGAGGAGCGTTCATCCTTCCAGTCGTCATCCTCGTATCCCCCCTCGACGTATGCCGGCAACGGACTCTGCGCGCCGGAGATCGTCGTTCCTGCGGCGACCTCGATCTCCATCACCCTCGGCGACCTCGTCGTGGGGACGACGTTCGACGTGACTTCCGCGACGGTGACGGGCGGCGTCCCCGTCAGCATTGGCTGACTGCCGCGCGCTGCTGCGCGATCTGTGCTGATCAGGGAATGATCGGCGAGTAACCTTCGTTGTGACGAGTGAATGAAGTTGAGTCGATGGAACTAAACTTCACCACGATCAGACAGAGAAGTCTCAAGCGGAGGTATTGTCAGCATGGCACGAGCGGTCGGTATCGACCTGGGCACCACGAACTCGGTGGTCGCCGTCCTTGAGGGTGGCGAGCCCACCGTCATCGCGAACGCAGAGGGTGCGCGGACCACGCCGTCCGTCGTCGCGTTCGCCAAGTCCGGCGAGGTGCTGGTCGGCGAGGTCGCCAAGCGCCAGGCCGTGACCAACGTCGACCGGACGATCAAGTCGGTCAAGCGTCACATGGGCACGGACTGGAAGTTCGCGGTCGCCGAGGACGGCACCACCAAGGACTTCACCGCCCAGCAGATCAGCGCCTTCATCCTGCAGAAGCTGAAGCGGGATGCGGAGGCCTATCTCGGCGAGACGGTGACCGACGCGGTCATCACGGTGCCGGCGTACTTCAACGACGCCCAGCGTCAGGCGACCAAGGAGGCCGGCGAGATCGCGGGCCTCAACGTCGCCCGCATCGTCAACGAGCCGACCGCGGCGGCGCTGGCGTACGGCCTCGACAAGGGCGATGACCAGACCATCCTCGTCTTCGACCTCGGCGGCGGCACGTTCGACGTGTCCCTGCTCGAGATCGGCGAGGGCGTGGTCGAGGTCAAGGCCACCAGCGGCGACAACCACCTCGGTGGCGACGACTGGGACAACGCGGTCGTTACGTGGATGGTCACGAAGTTCAAGAACGCCAACGGCGTCGACCTGTCCAAGGACAAGATCGCCGCGCAGCGTCTCCAGGAGGCGGCGGAGAAGGCGAAGATCGAGCTCTCCAGCTCGCAGAGCACCACCATCCACCTGCCCTACATCACCCACGGCGAGTCCGGCCCGCTGCACTTCGAGGAGACCCTCACGCGTGCGGAGTTCCAGAAGCTCACCGCCGACCTCCTCGCCCGCACCAAGGTGCCGTTCGAGAACGTCCTCCGTGATGGTTCGACGGCGGTGGCCGATATCGACCACGTGGTCCTCGTCGGCGGCTCGACCCGCATGCCCGCGGTGACCGACCTGGTCAAGGAGCTGCTCGGCGGCAAGGAGCCCAACAAGGGCGTCAACCCGGACGAGGTCGTCGCTGTCGGCGCCGCGCTCCAGGCCGGTGTGCTCAAGGGCGAGGTCAAGGACGTGCTGCTCCTCGACGTCACCCCGCTCAGCCTCGGCATCGAGACCAAGGGCGGCGTCTTCACGCCGCTCATCGAGCGCAACACCACGATCCCGACGAAGCGGTCGGAGATCTTCACCACGGCCGACGACAACCAGCCCAGCGTGGAGATCAAGGTCGCCCAGGGCGAGCGCTCCATCTGGTCGGAGAACCAGGCCCTCGGCAACTTCGAGCTGACCGGCCTCCCGCCGGCGCCGCGCGGCATCCCGAAGATCGAGGTCACCTTCGACATCGACGCCAACGGCATCGTGCACGTCTCCGCCAAGGACCAGGCCTCCGGCAAGGAGCAGTCCATGACCATCTCGGGTGGCTCGGCCCTCTCCAAGGACGAGATCGACCGCATGGTCCGCGAGGCGGAGCAGTACGCCGAGGAGGACGCCAAGCGTCGCGAGGCCGTCGAGGTCCGCAACCAGGGCGACAGCCTCGTCTACACCACCGAGAAGTTCCTCGCCGACAACGACGAGAAGATCCCGGCGGACGTCAAGGCCGACGTCACCACCGACCTCGAGGCACTCAAGGGCGCCCTCGGCAACGAGGACTCCAGCAACGAGACCATCACGCAGGCCATCACCAAGCTCGGCGAGTCCTCGCAGAAGATGGGCGCGGCGATGTACGCCGCCGCCGAGGCCGAGCAGTCCGCGGCCGGCGGGGCTGCGGGAGCCGGCGGCGCGACCGGCGAGGCCGACGACGACGTCGTCGAGGCGGAGATCGTCGACGAGGACGAGAGCAAGTGACGGAGTCCCAGGAGACGCCCCAGGGGGCACCCCAGGAGGAGCCGGTGACCGACACCGGCTCCTTCGGGGAGGCAGCCGACACGGCGTACGCCGCCGAGGGGGACCAGAGCGAGGCGGAGGCGTCCGAGCCGTCGGTCGACGACCGGATCGCCGAGCTGACCAGCGACCTCCAGCGGCTCCAGGCGGAGTACGTCAACTACAAGAGGCGGGTCGAGCGCGACCGCGAGCTGGTCGCGCAGAACGCCACCTACAAGGTGCTCGCCCCGATCGTCGAGGTGCTCGACACCATCGACCGGGCTCGGGAGCACGGGGAGCTCGGCGACCACAACCCCGGCCTGAAGGCCGTGGCCGACCAGCTCTCCCGCACCGTGGAGGCCCTCGGCCTGTCGCGGTTCGGCGAGCCGGGCGAGGCGTTCGACCCGACGCTCCACGAGGCGCTGTCGCACCTCGGCACCGAGGAGGGCATCGAGACCACCACGGTCAAGGTGCTGGCCAAGGCCGGCTACCGCATCGGCGACCGGGTCGTCCGGGCCGCGCAGGTGCTGGTCGTCGACCCTGAGTGATCCACGAGCAGAGGGAAGGGAGGTTGGCACGTGGCCGACACCAATGACGGCATCCGGTCGGATTGGGTGAACAAGGACTTCTACGCCGAGCTGGGCGTCACCAAGACCGCGACGCAGGACGACATCAAGAAGGCCTACCGCAAGCTCGCGCGTGCCAACCACCCGGACTCCAACCCGGGCGACGAGGCCAAGCACGAGAAGTTCAAGAAGGTCGCCGAGGCCTACGACGTCGTCGGCGATCCCGACAAGCGGAAGAAGTACGACGAGGTCCGCTCGCTCTACGCGGGGGGAGGCGCCGCCTTCAACGGATTCGGGCGCGGCGGCTTCACCGGCGGGGCGTCGTACCCCTCCTCGGGCGGGGGACGCTCCTACGACTTCGAGGACCTCTTCGCCCAGGCGGGCCAGGGTGGGAGCGGCCAGGGCGGCGGCTTCGCCGACATGTTCGGCGACCTCTTCGGGGGAGGACGGCAGCGTCGGGCGCGGCCGACCAAGGGCGCCGACATCGAGACGACCGCCACGATCGGCTTCGTCGACGCCCTCGAGGGCGTGACCATCTCCCTGCGCCTCACCTCCGAGGCGCCCTGCCCCGACTGCAACGGCACCGGCGGCAAGCCGGGCACCAAGCCGCACGTCTGCAACGTCTGCGGCGGCCAGGGATCGGTGATCCAGGACCTCGGAGGCTTCCAGGTGAGCGAGACCTGCCCGGCCTGCGGTGGCCGGCAGGTGGTCTACGACGAGGCGTGCCCGACGTGCCACGGCACCGGCCACGGGCTGGCCGGCCGCACGATCAGCGCCAAGATCCCGGCGGGAGTCAAGGACGGTCAGCGGATCCGGCTGCGCGGCAAGGGCGCGGTCGGCGAGGCCGGCGGCCCCAACGGGGACCTGTTCGTCGACGTCAAGGTCACGCCGCACCGGGTCTTCACCCGCAAGGGCGACAACCTCGGCCTCGAGGTGCCCATCGCCTTCGACGAGGCGGCGCTCGGCGCCGAGGTGCGGATCCCCACCCTGGGCGGCGCCCCGGTGACGCTCAAGGTCCCCGCCGGCACGCCCAACGGCCGCACCTTCCGCGTGCGCGGCAAGGGCGTCAAGCGCGCCGACGGCACGTACGGCGACCTGCTCGCGACCGTCGAGGTCCAGGTCCCGGCAGTGCTCGACCCGACCGCGCGCGAGGCCCTGGAGGCCTATCGCGCGGCGACGGCCGGCCGGCCACTGCGCGCTGGGCTCTTCGACGCGGTCTCCAGCGAGGCGGGTGCGTCCGCGTGAGCGCGAGGAGCCCCCGCGGAGGTACGCCGAAGCGGAGCGAGGTGTGCCGCAGCCAGGTGCCGCAGGGCTCGCGCCGAGGGGACTCCGCGTGAGCGCGCCGCTCGGAGGCCCCGAGCCGGACGCGGCCGTCTACGTCATCTCGGTCGCGGCCGAGCTGACCGGACTGCATCCGCAGACGCTCCGGACCTACGAGCGTCTGGGCCTCATCACCCCCGGGCGCACGGGTGGCGGTGGCCGCCGCTACTCCGCGCACGACATCGACCTCCTCCGCCTGATCGCCTCCCTGACCAGCGAGGGGATCGGCATCGAGGGCGTGCGGCGGATCCTCGCCCTGGAGAACCGCGTGGCCGCGCTCGCGGCCCGCAACCGCGAGCTCACCGCCGAGCTCGAGACCGCTCGGGCGGCGCTGAGGGCCGGCGCCGTCGCGCGACGCGACGAGCTGCCCGCCTCTCGGCTGCCCGCGGTGCGGCCGCCCGACGTCGGCCAGTCCGTCGTGGTCTGGCGGCGTCCGGTCTGATCGCCGGCGCCGGCGGGCCAGATCGGCACCAGATCAGCAGAAGTCGTGATCGGCGACGCTGATCTTGACGCTCTTGGGCAGGATGCCGTCGTGCAGGGTCAGGCCGATCACCTTCAGGTCGGCGTCCTTGAGCACCACGTCGCCGTCGGCGTCGCCCGACGTGGCGAAGGTGCCGTACTCCGTGTTGCGGTCGGTGACGCCGAGGTCGAGGTCCTTCGCGGTCGCCCCCAGGTCCGCTCCGGACAGTGCGAGCGTCACGTCCCGGATGTCGACGGTCCCGTCGATCCTCAGCCCCACGGTCGTGGATCCGAGGACGGGCAGGTCGACCGTGGGGGAGAGGCAGATGTCGTCGAGCGACCCGCTGGAGAGCTCCACCCGCAACGCGCCCCGGTCGGCCTCGCCGGCGCTGGCGGCCCGCTGCGATCCGACGGCGGCGCGGAGGTCGCGACCGGTGCCGCCGGAGGTGCCGACGACGAGCGGCTTGTCGGTGATGATCGTGACGGAGACGGCTCCGGCGCCGATGCCGACGACGATGGCGCCGACCACCAGGAGACACGGGACGATGACGACGAGGCAGCGGCGGATACGGATCGTGCCGAGACGAGGGCCGGCCATCAGTCCTCCGGAGTCTCGCCGGCCGCGTCGCACGGAGCGGCGTCGCCGGTCTTGGAGGCGTGGAACAGGTTGACCTTGAGATGCGGCAACGTGATGTTGCCGATCACCTGCGCGCTGTAGAGGCGGCCCTTGATGTTGTGGACGGCGCCCTGGTCGGAGTCGATCCCGAACCAGCCCTCGCCGTAGCCCGTGGTCGGGGCGTCGAGCGGGTTGGGATAGGGCGCGCCGTTCTGGTCGATGGTCGTGACGTCGGTCGAGGCGACGCCGATCTGGTTCCAGCCGCCCAGCACGACCCCCTCGCCGGCGGCCCGGATGGTGGTGAGGTCGAAGGTGGCGTAGTTGGCGGTGATGTCGGCCTTGCCGGAGTCGTCGCCGGCGGTCACCTTGACGGTGATGTCGCCCAGCACCCCGAGGCTCTGGGTCTGGGAGAGGCAGAAGCCGTTGAGGGTCGCGTCTGAGACACCGGCACGGAGGACCGGCGTCGTCGAGCCGTCGACGCTGCCCGCCGCCGCGCCGAACGCGATGTCGGGGCCCTCGAGCAGCGTGGTGCTGAAGGCGGCGGGCGAGCTCTGGCTGTCCACGTTGAGCTGGACGGCCAGAGCGCCCGAGGCCGCCTGGCCGACGATCCACCCCAGGACCCCGAACGAGGCGAGCGCGAGCAGGCCGGCACGGCCCCAGCGCGTGCCCTGACGGAGCTCGGCCGCCCCGTGATCGGGCGTGCGGCCCTCGATCTCGCGATCGGTCGGCTGGCCGGTCATGGCGTCACCGCGATGGTGGTGTCGGGGAACCGCAGCGCGGTGCCGGGAGCCGGGCCGCCGTCCGCGTCGTGGGTCACGAGGTAGTAGAACTTCAGGTCGACGCTCTTGAGGTCGAACTTCGTGACGCCGGCGCCGTTGAAGAGCGTCACCAGGTCGCCGCGCAGCTGGGCGAAGGTGACGGTGCAGTCCATGCCGAGGGTGCCGCCGGGGGTCCCGCCGACCAGGGCGCACGCGACGGCGCCGATCGGTCCGATGGGGAGGTCGAGGCCGGCGAGGTCGATCGAGGAGAGGTCGATGGTGACGACGCTGTCCCCGGTCACGACCTTGTCGGTCACGACGTCCTCACCGTCGCCGACGACCGGCGCGTCCGCTCCGTCCGGCTTCAGCGTGAAGGTGTAGGGGACCGAGCTCGAGGTGCCCTTGATGCTCTTGATCTCGGTCTTCTCGTCGGGCGCGACGTCGAAGTTGCTGAACGCGATGTGATACAGCCCGGAGATGGTGCTGCCGTCGGCCGTGGTGATCGAGATCGGGTCGTTGGAGACCTTGGTGATGTTGGTGACCGTCGCGACGTCGGCGTCGCCCGTGCCTCGCTCGACGCTGAACTCCGAGAGCACGCCGGAGAGGCAGGGGGTCACCGTGGTGCCCGAGGTCGCGGTCCCCCGTCCGGTCGACAGCGGGAGGGCGGTGCGGTGATCGTCGTTCGGCCCGCACCGGAACGAGGTCGCCGGCTTCGCCGCGCCGGCGCTGCCGGACACCGGGTTGGCCGGGCCGATCCAGAGCACCGTGCCGAAGCCGAGGAACGCGGCCAGGGCGATGGCGCGCTGGCGCCGTCGGGAGGACCGGGTGGTCGTCGTACGCGTCATGGTCACCGCCCTGCCTCGCTCGCGCTCGCCTTCGTACGCCGGCGGGCCGGTCGCTTGTCTCCCCAGGCCCACACCATCGAGCCGCCGAGGATGCCGAGCACCGTGCCGAGCAGATAGCCGCCGAGGTTGGCCGCCACGAAGGCGTAGAGCGAGATCCCGACGATCGCCAGCCCCGCCATCGTGCGGTAGAGCGGCGCGAGCCAGGCGACCAGGCCGAAGACCACCATGCCGCAGCCGAGGATGTAGCCCGCCGAGCTGCTCCAGCCGTCGGCGATCAGGAAGGTGAGCCGGAAGGACATCATCTTGAGGATCCAGGCGCCGCCGGCGATGGCGAGGAGCCCGCCCCAGAACGGACGGGTGCGGCGCCAGGCGCGGAAGACGGAGCGTGCGCGGGAGAGCATGGCGAGGGGGGCGGTCACGAGCTTGCCTCCGAGTCGCACTTGTCGCGGTTGGAGGAGGCGCTGCCGGTGAGCATCTGGACCTTGAGGCTCGGCACCTTCAGGGTCCCCTTGAGGTGGATGCCGTAGGAGTTGGCGTCGACGCCGCTGAGGTTGAGATGGTCCACGGTCACGCCGAAGGCGCCGTCGACCGCGCTCTGGCGGAAGGCCGCGTCGCCGACGGTGCCGTCGAGGCCCGCCGCCGCTGCGACCGTCGAGGCGTTGCGGCCGATGACCAGGCCCGACAGCTTGTAGGCGTAGGCGTCGAGGGCCGAGGCGGAGAGGAAGAGCCGGTCGGCGAGGACGACCGGCGAGGACTGGTCGAGGGACAGGTCGCCCGCGTCGGAGCCGGAGCCGCCGACGACCCGGATCGCGTTGCCGGCCCCGTCGGCGCTCGCCCCGGTGCCCGAGGTCGGGTCGGCGACCGGTGCGCCGGCGGTCAGCATGAGGGTGTACTTCACGCCCGCGAAGCTGTGCTCGGCCAGCGCGCACAGGCCGCTCAGGCGGACGTCCTTGACCCCGAGCTCGACGACCGCGTCGGGTCCGCTCACGTGCTTCTGGGGGTCGAGGTAGGCGGCCGCGGAGAGCCCGGTGAGGTAGTTGGTGGCGATCATCGTCGGGGTGTCGGTGGTGGTGAAGTAGACGGCGACCACCCCGGAGCTCACCAGCCGCTGGAGGCCCACCAGGCAGAGCAGGCTGGCGGCGATCATCGGGACCACACGGCGGCGGGTGCCCTCGGTGGTCGTCGCGGCCGCCGTCTCGAGTGCCGCGACGCGGGCGCGGATCCGCGTGAGTGCCATGTCTCACACCGCCCTGGGCGCCCGGCCGACTCGCTTGGCGTCGCGCCGTGCCCGGCGGAGGCGACGCCGTTCGGCGACCTCCACCAGCTGGGCCTGCGTGTAGGGCGCCCATCCGAAGATGAGCGAGGAGCCGACGATGCCCAGCAGCATGCCGATGATCCAGCCGCCGAGGTTGGCCATCGGCAGCGACGCGACCGACAGGATGGCGCCGAGGATCGCGGGCAGGTGGCGCTGCGCGGGAAGGAACATCGCGACCAGGGCGCAGGCGGCCATCGCGAGCGCGATCATCGCGGCGCCGAGCGCCGAGGCGCCCATGTCGGCCAGGAAGGCGAAGCCCCCGCCGATCACCGGCCGGCCCACGAAGTAGGCGCCGGCGAGGAGCAGCGCCGAGCCCCAGAAGGGGCGCGTACGCCGGAAGCGCGTGAACCGGCCGAGGCTGGCGAGGAGCGCCTCGTTGGTGAAGAGCTCGTCGACGTGCGGCGAGAGCCGTGGGTCGGGCTCGTCGCCGGGCCGGTCCGGATCAGTTCGTGACACGGATCGACAGGTTGTCGAGGTTCAGGCCGGCCAGGTGGATGCCGTACGCGGTCGCGTCGACGTTGTTGAGCACCGACGTGCCGGCCGTGATCGCGAAGCCGGCGGCCTGATAGCCGGACGACCTGCCCTCCGCGTCCGTGGTGTGGTCGAAGCCGGCCAGGGACTGCGCGATGCCGAGGTCGACGTCCGAGAGCGAGGCGGCGCCGTTGCTCCCGTTCGTGGCGTTCTTCGCGGTGTCGCGATCGGCGACGGAGAGGTCCCTCGCGTTGAGCACGATCGCCCCGAGCGAGATCGACTCGTCGGTGGAGGACATCAGCAGCGACACGGTGCCGATGACCGGGAGGCCGGTGTCGACCTTGGCGGTGATGTCGACGCCGTCCGCGACGGTGTCCGACCCCGTCTGGGCGTAGATGGTCGCCTTGTCGCCGCCCGCGACTCTGGCCGCGCCCGGCCGGATCTTCAGGCCGCTGCTGTTGATCGCGCTCGACTGGAGCGTGAAGCCCTGCGCCGACGAGAGCGTCGCACCGACCGCGCCGTGCAGCATCGCGGCGCCGAGCCCGGCCGCGGCGAGGGCGGTCGGCACTCCCAGCACGGCGGAGTGGAGCAACCTCGCGCGACCGGTTCCTTCGTCCTTCTCCATCTCAATCCCCTCGTGCAGACGCGACCCCATATCGCGGCGAGACGTGACAGACATCATGAACGTGACGCCTGTCACAGACATCTGAGGGGAGACTACCCGCTTTCTCCGGCCGGCGCGTCCCCGACCGTCCCGCGGGTCGGGCCGGGCGATGCTCTCGGGCATGCCCTAGGGTCCGTGGCGTGCACCCTGACGGCCGGCGTCTCCGGGTCGTCGCCACGGTCGCGGCGGTGACGGCGGTGCTGCTCCTTCTGCTGTGGGTGGCGGCGCTGGCGCTCTCGGTGCCGGTGGCGGGGCACAGCATGGAGCCGACGATCCACGACGCCGACCGGCTCGAGCTCCGCCCCCTCGGCGGCGGGACGCCGCGGCGTTTCGACGTCGTCGTGGCGCGCCAGCCGGGCGAGGAGATCGACGGGGGCGGCACGGAGATCGTCAAGCGGGTGATCGGCCTGCCCGGCGACGAGGTCGCGGTCCGCGGCGGGGAGCACCCCGAGGTCCTGCTCCGGCCGGCGGGAGACTCCCGCACCTACCTCGTCTCGAGCGGCACCTGGAGTGACCAGGTCGGCTCCGAGGTGGCCGCCTGCTGCGCCGACGACGGCCGCTCGGTGGCCGGCGGGGACGAGGCGGAGCAGTGGGCGGAGGTCCCCGCCGGCTCCTACTGGGTGATCGGCGACAACTGGGGTGGCTCGTCCGACTCCCGCTACTTCGGGTTCGTCCCCGCGTCGAGCATCCGCGCGGTCGTCTGGTTCCGGCTCACACCCTGGAGCGCGCTCGGCTCGCTGGACTCCCCGGTCTCGATGGCGCCGGTCCCCTGACTGGGTCGCGGGGTGGAGTCCCCGGTTAACCGGGGACTGGGGAACTTCTCGGGGGGCGTGCCGGCCGAGAAGTTCCCTTCTTGCCCCAAGACCTACTGGTAGGTGGTCGTGAACGCCGTGACACCGGTGGTCGAGTCCGTCTCGCCGACGGTGACGGTCGCGAGAAGGCTCCGGGCGTCGACCGTGACGTCGCAGGTCGTGTGGTCGCCCGGTGTCTTGGAGAGCGGCGCGGCGCAGTGAACCGTGGTCGGTGCGGCGCCGTTGCGCTTCTGGTAGTCCTGGGCGACCGCGAGCTCGAGCTTCGCCGCGGAGAAGTCGGGGAGCGGCTCGTCGAGGTCCGTGGCGACGCTGCCCTTGTTGTCGGTCACCTTGACCGTGAGGCCGTACGTCGTGCCGCGGTCCTCGAAGGTGCAGTGCTGCTTGCTGCCCTTCTCGCCGGCGAGGTCGTCATCGCACCTGACGTTGCTCGGAATCTCGCCGAGCGCCTGGGCGAGCTGAGTGGTGAGCACCTTCTCGACGTCCGCCTTCGGGGTCGACGCGATGCCCTTGCAGCCCGCCAGGAGCACCACGCCGAGGGCCACGAGAGCAGCGATGGCCGTCGTTCCTCTCATGATCCCTGGTCCTCCTCGACGGCCGACGTCCCCGTGACGGGCTCGCAGGTCAGGCGGCCGAAGCCCACCCCGGCGCGCAGGCTGGTCAGCGAGAGCCCGTGCTCGAGCCGGAGCGCGTAGGCGTCGGTCGCCAGGTGGTCGAACCGCACCCGCTGGTCGGTCGCGGTGGTGTGGATGCTCACCGGTCCGGTGCTGTCGTCGTCACGTCCTCCGGAGCCGCCCACGGAGGTCGCCGGCAGCCCGAGGCCGCGTGCTGCCGTCGTACTCGCGGAGAAGGTGATCGAGCCCAGGCTGACCCGGGAGTCCGAGGTGAGCCTGATGGAGAGGACGGAGGGGAGGAACGGGAGGACGGAAATCCGCGGGATGAGGCACAGATCGTCGAGCTTGCCGTCGCGGACGTTGATCACGGGGTTGGCGCCCGCGGTGAGATCCATCGAGGCCGACGATCCGCTGCTTGTGCCGATCCCGATGGGTTCGACCGTGGCGAACGCCGCCGGCATGTAGCCGACGAAGAACCCGGGCACCATGACCGCGATCGCGAGGATCGCCGGCGCGCAGATGAGCACGAAGCGCCGAAGGTCGATCCCGAGAAGAGCCTGGACGCGGTCCACTGCCGCATGGAGCGAGGTCAGGCGTGCCCGAGGGCGTACGAACCTGGCCATGCCGTCCCCCTCCCCAGGTGTGACGTGCGTTACGGTCGGAGACTGTACAGTGCCTGATCGTGGCTGGCGGTGCCGGAGCGCGAAACGCGTTGGGGCTCATGGCCGCGCTGGTGGTGACCGGCGTGCTCATGTGGGTGGTCACGGGGTCGGGCCTGACGCACCCGTGGAGCTTCGGCAGCGCCGACCCCTCCTCGCCCGAGGCCAGCATCACCGTCGATCCGACGGCCGCTGTCTCCGACCTCCTGGGCGTCACTGCCTCCCCGGTCCCCCCGTCGACCGCATCGGAGCCGGCGACCACCGTTCCTTCGGGAGGGTCCTCCGCCACGGTGCCTCCGACCGTGAGCGCTCCGCGCGAGGAGGCGCCGAGCAACGAGCTCGGGCTCCCCGGTGAGGCCCGGCTCCAGGTCCTGGGTGGCGCCGTGCGGGAGTCGGAGGCGTCGAGTCGTGCGGCCAACCGCCTGGTGGCCACCGTCGTACGTGCCCTGGGCCGCTGGACCAGCGCCAAGGCGCTGACCAAGGCCGGCTACACGCAGGCGACGTCGACCCTCTGGGCCAGCGACGCCGCGCTCCGCGACGGCAAGAGCTTCGATGCCAGCCGGCCCGAGATGGTGGTCGTGCTCGACGGAACGCCGGTCGGAGCGCTCTTCCTGCCCTCCGGTACGACGCTGCCCGCTCCTCCCGGGGCTCCAGCCGTCCAGTGGCAGCAGCGGACGATGTCGAAGGCCTTCTGCCTGACGTCCAGCCGCCGGATGTACCTTGCCGAGCCCGCGTGTCATGTGGGGGACACGAGGACGGCCACCACGCCTGCGTTCGTCGCCGTGTGGGTCGCTCCCGGGGTCAGGCCGCTCGACACCATGCCCGCGGTGTCGCTTCTCGGATGAGCGGGCCGGGCCGTCACCCGCGCTCCTCGCCGCAGGTGTAGAGGTCGAGGTAGGTCTGACCCAGCCGGGCGTGAGCGACCTCGGGCTGGGTACAACGGAGAACCGCCAGGTGGCGCCGGCTCACGGGGTCCTTCGGCAGGCGGATCAGCCACAGCCGCTCCGCGTCGCCGGCGGGCCTGGCGGCAGTCGTTCTGACCACCGATCGTGCCGGGTCCACCTCGGCGACGCGCCGCACCACGACGCGCTCGGCGCCGTGCGGAAGCTGCTTCAGCAGCGCGTCGGCGAGGTCCGGGTCGTGCGTCGCCGCCGCGATCGAGGCGAGGTATCCGACAGCCGCGTACGGCTGCTGGAGCATGACGGCGTCGCCCGCGCGGGCCACCTCCGACCAGTCCCGCGCGACCGTTGCCGCGCCGTCCGCCGACCGGTCACTGCGGGCCTGGCCAATCCACCAGTGGCCGGCGAAGAGGAGTGAGAGAGCGGTCGCGAGCGCGAAGCCGCCCCGGAGGGCGACGCTCGGGTCGCCCTCCGCCACGGTGCCGATGTCGGTGAGTGCGAACCAGTCGTGGCCGATGAGTCCGCCCAGGAGGAGTGCCGCCCCGATCGGGATCGCGACGAGCAGGTTGTCGCCCATCATCGGCACGCCGGCGGCGGTGGCGGCCCACGCCAGTCCGAGGGTTCCCTCGGCGAGCAGGATCGCCAGGACCAGTCCGTCTCGTGCCGCCGCATGGCGCTCTCCGCGATGCCACACCACGACCACCAGCGCCGCGATGAGGGCGACCGCGTGGAGCCACGGAAGCCAGCCCGCGTAGCCCAGCGCGGTGTGCAGGCTGCCGAGCACGTCGTGGAGCCCGGAGTGGCTGGCGACGAGCAGCGCCGGGGCCTGGTCGCGCCAGGACAGGCCCCACAGGCCGACGCCGGCGACGCCCAGGACGGCCGGGGCCACGGTCACGAGCGCCGTGCGCGGGCCGGCCGTCCGCCAGCGCCACACCAGGTGCGGGACGACGGCGACCGCCGTCGGCGGGAAGAGCAGGGTGCCCACGGTCACGACCACGGGGTGGGCGACGCGAGACACCCGCGTCCAGCGGACGACGAGGAGCGTGCCCAAGGCGACAGCGAGGTAGCCCAGTGCCGGGGGCCGAGCTTGGGCGGACCACAGGCAGAAGACCGGATTGACCGCGAGGACGACCCCGGTCGTCAGCGCCGCGACGCGGCCCCAGATCCTCCGTGCGACGAGCTGCGCGCAGACGATCGCGGCGACACCGCACGCGAGTGAGAGCAGCCGCACGGCGGCGATCGTGCCGCCCAGGTCTCGCACGACGTGGACGACGGCGTAGTAGGGGAGCAGGGCCCGGTCGACGTGCGAGGTCGCCTGCCAGAGCTGGTGCCAGCTCAGGCCGCTGAACTGCCAGGTCGCCCACTCGTCGCTCCAACGGGCCTTCGCCAGGGCCGGGCGATCCAGAAGGACCAGGATGGCCGACGGAACCGCGGAGAGCAGGAGCTCGGCCTGGCGCCTCATGGCAGAGCAACCTAGCAACGCGTGCCTGTGACTCACCTCTCACCCTCAGGCTATGCTCCGCGCTGTGTCGGACGGCAGGAGGGCGGCCGCGCCGTACGTCGGCGACCAGGCTGCCGGCAACGAGGTCGAGACACTCTTCACGAAGCAGAACGGGATCCAGACCGTTCGCGGCCTCGGGATGACGCTCGTGGCCCTGCACCACATGACGGGCAGGCTGACGAACGCGGCGGCGGTCTTCGACGCGTTCTTCGTGATCTCGGGCTACCTGATCTCGATCCGGCTGATCATGCTCGCGCAGACCGCCAGCATCCGCGACTACTTCGTCACCTTCTACACGTTCCGCGTCCGACGGATCCTGCCGGTGGCGGTCCTGACCCTCGTCCTCACCGCCGTCGTCGCGCATCTGATCTACCTGCCCACCCGGGCCCACGACTCGACTGTCGACGTGCTCTGGGCCTTCTTCTTCCTCGCCAACGTGCACTTCGCGGCCGACGGGACCGACTACTTCCACATGGGCGGCGTCGTCAGCCCGGTGCTGAACTTCTGGTCCCTGTCGGTCGAGGAGCAGTTCTACCTCGCGTGGCCCCTCGTGATCCTGATCGCGCTGTGGGTGGCCCGTCGTCGTGGGCGCGGAACCGGCGTGACGCCGGTCGCGCTGGTCATCATCGTCACCTCCTACGCCTACGGCTGGTGGGCGAGCGCGGTCCACCCGACCGCCGCCTACTTCTCGACCTTCGCGCGGGTGTGGGACTTCGGCATCGGTGCTCTCATGGCGAACGTCGCGGTGCGAGAGGCCCAGCGCGCCAAGCGTTCGGCCGAGTCCGGCGAGGGATCGTCCGGCTCGGGTGCCGTGCCGCTGATCGTCCGCGTCAACCGGCGATTGACACCTCACGCCGGCACGGTCGCCTGGGTCGGGATCGGCCTCTTCCTGCTGGCGCTGTTCTTCACGCCGCCGATCGGCTACCCCGTCCCCGCCGCCTCGTTCGGCATGGTCGGGATGGGTGTCATCTTCTACGCCAACACCCTCAAGCGCGATCCGAGCTGGTTGTTCGCCAACGCCAAGCCGTTCATCTGGCTGGGCGACATGTCGTACTCCCTGTACGCCGTCCACTTCCCGGTCATCGTGTTCGCCAGCAGCTACATCGAGGACACCGCGCTGCTCTACGCGTTCGACATCTCCGCGACGCTGGCTCTGACCGTGCTGATGTACAACTTCGTCGAAGTGCCCGCGCGGAGGTCGTGGAGCCGGACGAGGGAGTGGTTCAGGACGGGGCAGCACCAGCGGGCCCTCATGCAGGCGGCGGTCTTCGCGGCCATCGCGGCCATCCTCTTCGCCGCGGGAACGCGGAGCGTCGCCGTGACGCCGGCGCCTCCGGTGGGGGGAACGGCGCAGGTCTCGCCGAGCTCCTCGGCCGAGACGCAGCCGACCGAGCAGGAGGCGCCGGCCGACCAGTCGTCGGGACTGCCGCCGATCCCGCAGGAGTACCTCGATCAGATCTCTCCCGAGGTCCTGACCCTGGCGCAGGACCTGCCGCAGCGGATCTCCGACCCGGACATGGTGGTCCCGACCGCCGACCTCGCCGACGCGATCGAGCGCTCGGTCACGATGACGCGATGGCCACGGCTCTCGAACGGCGACCGCGTCAATCGACAGGACTTCATCGAGGCCTGCAACGACTCGGCCGCGATCGAGCCGCCGTGCGTCGCGGAGCCGGCGAGCGGCGTCGATCCGGCCAAGGTGGCGGTCGGCGTCGGCGACTCCTCCATGCTGGCGTACTGGCCGATGCTGCGCGACGCCCTCGTTCCACGCGGATGGACGGTGGTCATCTACGGGTTCCAGGCATGCACCGCTGCGCTGGTGCAGCAGAAGTTCTCACTGTCGAACCAGACGCGGTGCGCAGCGCATCACGATCGCTACCAGGCGGTGCTCGACCGGTGGAAGCCGTCGCTGGTGTTCATGTCCGACACGGAGAGCAGTCCCTACCTGACGGTCGACGACGACGCCGGGGGCGATGGCGAGCCGGATGTCGAGCGGGCTCCTGCGGCCTACGCCCAGGGCCTGACGGAGGCCATCGCTCGAGCACAGGGGGTGGGAGCGCGAGCCGTCGTGCTCTCGCCGCCTCCGCTGCGCCCCTCCATCGCGACCTGTCATGTCGCCGGCTCCTCACCTCAGCAGTGCGTCAGTCCCGTCTACGGTCTCTGGCCGCGGCTGAACACGATCGATCGCGACGTCGTCGCCGAGACCGGAGCCACCTACGCCGACCTGCTGTCCTTCTTCTGCCACGATCTCCGCTGCCCGGCGGTCGTCGGCGACACGGTGGTGGCCTCGGACGCGCTCCACCTCACTCCCGAGTACGCCGCGATGCTCGCCCCGTCCTTCAGCCGGTTCCTCACGCGGCAGGGCCTCGTCGAGTGAGCGAGGGCCCGGTCTCCCCTCGCCGTGACGGCGCCTGGGTCGTCGCGTTCGTGGTCGTGTGCCTGGTGCTGGTCGGGGTCAGGATCCTCACCTCCCGTGGCGGCTCCGGGCACGACACGGCCGCGACACCGTCCCCGACCGATCCGAGCTCCTCGTCCAGCCTCGCCCCCGGGCCTCTGGGTCAGTGGAAGGCCGTGCCCGACGCCCCGGAGGTCTTCGAGGACCCCCACCTCGTCACGCCGAGCGAGGACGTCGTCGAGATGCTCGAGCGGTCCACGAGGCTCACGGAGTGGCCGGACGTCACCAACGGCGCCCGCCTGGATGGGGACTCCTTCGACGGCTGCGACGTCGTCGACGACATCACCCCGCTCTGCGTGCTGACGCCCGACGAGATCGACCCGCGGAAGGTGGCGGTGCTCCTCGGCGACACCACGATGGGCGAGGCCTACTGGTACATGCTGCGCGACACCTTGGGATCGCGCGGCTGGACCCTGGTCAGCTTCACCCTCAGCGGCTGCCCGGCGGCGGTCGTGACGCCCGTGCGCCCGGTCGTCGCCGATCGCGATCCCGCCGACTGCGCTCGTCACCAGGACGCCTATGCCCGGCTGGTGGCGCATTGGAAGCCTTCGCTGGTCGTGATGGCCGACAGCGAGGACGAGCCCTACTCGCTCCTCGCGGGTGACACCGCCACCGAGCAGGAGACGCGGGCCGCGCTCGGCGCCTATCGCGGCGGCCTGGCCCGCGCGGTCAGGACGGTGTCCGCGCCGGGGCGCCGCGTCCTCCTGCTCTCCCCAGCCCCGGCCCAGCAGAGCGCGAGCACCTGCTCCGCGCAGGGGTGGACTCCCGACCGGTGCCAGCAGGCGCCGTACGCCACCTGGTTCGCGCTCAACGGCATCCAGCGGAAGGTGGCCGCGCGCACGGGGGCGACCTACGCCGACCTGCTGTCCTTCTTCTGCTACCAGATGATCTGCCCGAGCGCGGTCACCAAGGACAGCGGCGACCTGGTCGTGCGCAGCGACGAGAGCCACGTGACGCCCGAGTACGCGCTGTTCCTCCGGGCGTCCTTCGCGCGCTACCTGCGCACGCAGGGAATCATCGGGTCGTAGGGCCGAGGGAGGGATCCCGGAGGATCACCCACTGATCGTCGGCCAGGAGGACGGGCCATCCCGCGAGCGCGCCGAGCTGCACGACCTGCATCGGGTCCGACGTCAGGCTGAGTGCGGCGCAGGTGATGCCGTACTTCTTGAAGACGCTGGTCCAGTCGCCGGCGCCGACGCCGAACTGGAGTGTCTCGGCGTCGTAGGGATCCTGTCGGTTGTCCACGAACACCTTCTTCTCCGGGGTGAACCAGATCAGATAGGCGCCGCTGTTGTACGTCGTGAAGACCCGTCCCGGGCAAGCCTCGATGGCCCGCGCGATGGCCGGCGACATCGGGGTCCAGCCCAGGGCCGCGGGGGCCCCGAGCGTGTGGACGCTCGATGCGACCACCGCCACCGCCGCGATCGCCACCATGGCCCGGCCGCCCGGCAGGACGGAGCCGGGGCGCACAGCCGGCTCGGGACCGAACGGCTGCCGGCGCCGTAGGAGCACGACCAGCAGCGGCAGCGTCACGATGCCGAAGGCGCTGATGTTCCGAAGAGCGGTCCACGCCAGGGGAGCCATCGCGAGTGAGGTGCACAGCCCCAGCAGGACGGGCCAGTCGAGGAGACGCCGCCACCGGAACAGCAGAGCCACCGTCAGCACGCCGCACCAGACCCAGAACCACAGCGTCACCCACGGCGCCGTCCAGCTCGGCTGCCACTCGGCGATCCACTCCTGACCAGGTCGGCTGGAGGAGGTCGCGACGTAGCGCCACAGCCCCCAGCCCATGGGATTGACCAGCGTCACCGCGGCGGACGCCACCGTGGTGAGCGCGAGCCGGAGGAAGCGTGCGCGGCGCCCCCGGACCTCCCCCGCAGGGCCGCGGCGCCACGCCACGAGCCATGAGACCAGCCCGGCCACGGTCGCTCCGGCGAGCACCAGTCCCCCGAGCACGACACCGCCGTGGAGGTTCGCCCACACCAGCATCACCAGGACGACGGACCGCCAGCGCTCGGCATGGAGCAGACGGATCACCACGGCGAGCATGAGCAGGCTCACCACCTGGGGGCGGATGGCGAAGTTGAGCGACACGAGGGCGATCACGGGGGTGATCGCGACGACGTCGGCCCAGGTGACCCGCCCGCGCGGCCGGGCGACGGCGATGGACAGCGTCGCGACGGCCGCCATCACCACGCTCACCAGCGGGAACCCGCCGACCTTGTAGAGCGCGTACAGGATCACCTGGTAGAGCCAGGAATGGTCTGGCCAGGGGTCGCCGTACGCCGTGTAGGAGTAGGTGTCGGTGGTGATCACCCGGTGGCTGTGCCACATGTCCTGGCCGGCCCGCAGCGCCCACCAGGTGTCACCCTGCACGGTGTCGAGCCGGAGGGCGACGGTGAAGATCGCGCCGAGGAGGAGGAAGAGGGTCAGCGCGGGAAAGCGCATCGGCGCCATCGCCCAGGCCGTGGCCGACCGGAGACGGCTCGCCCCTGGTCCTAGGGCCACGACTTGCTGTTCGTGTACGCCGGATTCGTCGGCCAGGTCGCGCACATGTCGTCGCTGCCGGAGGTCACGCTGATCTTGAGGCCGGGCAGCGTGATGTTGCCGGTGAGCTGCACCTGCTGCAGCCTGCCGGCGACCTTGTAGAGATCGGCCGCACCGGCGTCGATCCCGGTCCAGCCGCCGCCGAAGGTGTGCGCCTTGCTGTCGACCACCCAGTTGGACGGCGCCGTCCCGCTGTAGACGCTGGAGTTCCAGATGTCGAGGGCCGCATCGCCGCTGGTGAGGTCGTTGGAGCCGAACGGATTCGCCTTGTAGGGCAGCCCGGTGCCGTTGGCGTACACCGTCGTGATGTCCGTCGTGGCCAGCCCGATCTGGGTGTTCCCCTTCAGGTTGATGCCGGCGTCGGAGCTGTCGGACGCGATATCGGTGAGGTCGAAGACGCCGTTGCTCGCCGTGATGTCGCCAGCGCTGCTGGGAGAGTAGAGCTTGACCGTGACGTCGCCGAGGATCGGCAGGGTCTCGGTCTTCGACAGGCACAGCCCGGAGAGCGTCGCCGACGCGAAGCCGGCCCGGAGGACGTTCTTCCAGGTGTCCGCGGCGCTTCCGGTAGTGGTGGTCGACGCGCCGGTGTCGAGGGTGAAGTCGGCCATCTGGAAGTTGCTCGACGAGCCCGTCGTGCCGAGCGAGATGCCGGTGAGGCTGAGGCGGTAGTAGTTGTAGGTCGCGCGGTTGGCGGTGGGTATCGAGTAGTACCTGCTCCGGCTGTTGGTGGCGAAGGCCTGACTGGTCTGGGTGTCGAGCGTCGTCCAGCTGGAGTTGTCGTTGGAGCCCTGCACCACCCAGCTCTTCGGGTCGCGGCGGTAGTAGACCGAGGAGTCGGAGCCCGACGTGATCTCGTAGCCGATCGCCTTCACCCCCAGCGAGGCCTGGGTGCCGCTGTTGGTCTTCACCATGCTGAGCGTGAGGTTCGTCGGGTTCGTGAAGCTGGCGGAGTACCACTTGGTGGAGGGGTTGCCGTCCGTCGCCCACGTGTACGCCTCGGAGGTGCTGCCCCCGTTCGCGCTGACCGCTGCTTTGATCCCCGCGACGCCGTCGAGCATGAGGTCGCCGAGCCCGAGGACGTTGCCGCTCCTGCGCGCGGTGACGTTGAGCCGGTAGTAGGTGTAGCTGCCGGTCGCGGTGGGGGTGATCGTGTACGCCGTCGAGCGGGCCGTGAAGTTCGCGGCGGCGTACCCGGTCCGGGTGTCCAGCGTGGTCCAGGTGCTGGCGTCGTTCGACCCCGCCAGGGTCCAGGTGTTGGGGTCGTAGTTGGCCGTGGGGCTCGTGGTGATGGTGTACGTCGCCACCGAGATCGGCTGGGAGAGGGTGAGGATGAGCGTCTGGGTGGCCTGCGACGTGGACTGCCAGTACGTCGCGCTGCTGCCGTCGATCGCGGACATCACGTTGACCGTGGTGCTGCTCTCGTTCGCCACGCTGGTCGTGGAGCCGATCCCCGCCGTGGCGGTGACGCCGACGACGACCGGAGGCCCGTCGGTCCCCGTGCTGTAGGTGTAGCCCTTCTGCTTCACCGGCGCCATCCCGAAGCCCGCGTTGACCGCCTGGAGGCGACTGGTCGAGAAGGAGAAGCCGTTCAGGTCGTTGGAGCGGCTGGAGCTCATGATCGACAGGTTGGCTTCGAAGCCGAGCGCGCTGTTGAGCGCGGCCGACGTCATGGCCGCGACGAGCGCGAATCCCGCCACGATGGGCACGGCCGCCCGGCGCCAGCGGGTGCCGTGACTCGGGGCCGTTCCGAGCAGTCTCACGAGCCGTTCCCCACGACGATGCGCGTGTTGGGCAGCACCACCGAGTTGTTGCTCGCCGACTCGTTGTAGGGGTCGGTCGCGGAGGGGGTGTGGGTGATCAGGTAGTAGAACGTGAGGTTGATCCCCACCAGGGGCAGCACGGTCCCGCCGGCGATCGCGGTGAGGAGCGTGCCCGAGAACTGGCTCAGGTTCGCCGTGCAGCCATTGCCGGTGCTGGTGGCCACGGTCCCACAGAGGCTGCCGAGGCTGATGGCGCTCTTCGGCACCTCGAACTCGCTGTCCTCGGTGCCCCAGACGTCGGCCATCATGCCGAGCCCGCCGACGTTCATCGAGCCCGCCGGATCGATGTTGAGCAGGTAGTCGTTGGTGATGTTGAAGGATCCGGAGTCCGTCGAGTCGGCAGTGAGCTGGACGCCGGAGACGGCCTGGTTGCACCCGTAGCTGTTGACCTTGCGTGACGGGTCACCGCTGCCCCGGCAGAACTCCAGGCCCTGGATGCCCACCTGGACGAGATCGGTCGCCGAGCCCGTGCCGGCGAAGTAGAGCGTCTTGCCGTCCGTCGCGAAGGCATTGTTGATGACGCCGACGATGGCGCCGTTGGACGTGGATCCGGCCGAGGTGTCACACCGGGTGCACCCCACGCTGAGCTTCCACTTGACGCCTGAGACGCACGGGTAGGCGTAGGCCGAGCCGTTGCCGCCGCTGCCGTTCTTGAGCTGCAGGCTCTGGCGCCGCTGCTGGAGGGTGGAGCTGTTGTTCTGGCCGCAGGCGAAGGGCTGGTAGTTGTTGTCCTGGCTCTGTGCCACCGCCCGGCCCGCGCCGTCGCGGATCTCCGGCCAGAACAGCACGACCGAGACCATGAGCACCATCGCAGTGAAGGCGATCAGCCGCTGGGCGAAGGTGCCCGTGGTCGCAGCACGCAGCGACGGGCTCCTGAGAAGGCGCACCATCAGACCGCCTCCATCCCCGCGTCGGCGGCGACGCCGGCCGACCGCCCGTGTCGGCGGGGCCTCCGCGGTGTCTTCTCGCCCCAGGCCCAGATCATCGAGGATCCGACGATGCCGAGCGCGGTGCCGAGCAGATAGCCGCCGAGGTTCGAGGTGGGGAAGGCCGCCAGCGCGATGAGGAACGCGACGAGTGCCGCCAGACCACGGTAGAAGGGCGCGAGCCAGGCCACCAGACCGAACAGCGCCAGCCCGCCACCCATCACGTAGCCGGCGCTCGACGACCAGCCGGGCGTCAGGGTGAGACCGATCCTGAAGCTCATCGCGTGGATGATCCACGCTCCTCCGAGCATGGTCCACAGGCCGCCCCAGAAGGGTCGGGTTCGGCGATAGTCCCGGAACCAGAGGCGCGCGCCGTCGAGGCCCGAGCGCACTCCCCGCCCCCCGCGCCGAAGCTGATCAGGCAGTCGCATCGTTGACAGGATGCTGGTCGAGCGGCCGGCCGTACTTGTCGACTCCCAGCTTGCGGCGCTGGCGGCGGCTGGGCTTCTTGTCGCCCCAGCTCATGATCATCGACGATCCGATGATGCCGAGCACCGAGCCGACCAGGAAGCCGCCGAGATTCGCGGTGGGGAACGCTCCGAGCGCGACCAGAAAGGCCACCAGGCCGGCCAGTCCCTTGTAGTAGGGCGCGAACCAGGAGACGAGGGCGAAGAGGACCATTCCGCCGCCCATCACGTAGCCGGCGGAGTAGCTCCAGCCGCCCGTGAGCGCAAGGCCGACGGAGAACGACATGAACTTGATGATCCACAGGCCGCCGAGCATCAACAGCAGGCCACCCCAGAACGGTCGGGTGCGGCGCCAGGACCGGAACCAGGTCCGGGCCACGGCGAGACCGTGCAGGACCCGACCGCGACGGGCGGGAGTGCGCTCGGCCATGTCCGTCACGCTACCGCCCGAACCTGTGCGCACGTCGACGCTCACGAGGGTGCCTCGGTCGGGCAGGAGCTCTGGGTCTTGGTCCCGGAGTAGACGGCGAGCTTGAGCTTCGGCAGCGTGATCTGCCCGGCCAGGTTGACGCCGTACGACGAGCCGTCGAGGCCGCCGAGGTTGAGATAGTTGGCGGTCAGGCCGAACTGCCCGGCGACGGGAGCCGTCTGGCCCGTCGGCCAGGTGCCGGTCGAGTTGTTGAGGTTGGCGTCGCTGGCGACGCCGTCGGCCGAGCGACCGAGGTTGAGGCCGCTGATCAGGTTGCCGTAGCCGCTCAGGACGTTGGAGTTGAGGAACAGGTCGGTCGCGCTGATCGCGTTGTCCAGGCTGGTGCCGGTCAACTGGCCGCTGGCGTCGTAGGAGATCGCGGTCCCGGCGCCGTCGGTCGTGGTGTTGGCGGAGTTCGTGAACGACCCCTTGACCGGGACGCCCGCCATGATCATGAGCGAGGCTGTCCCGATGATCGGCAGATCCTGCTGGGCGATCGCGCACAGGCCGGCGAGCTTCGCGCTCTTGATGCCGAGCTCGGCCACCCCGCACTGGCCGTTGACGGCCGCCTGCGTGCTGGTGCCCTGCGGGCAGGTGGTGCCGGTGGTGCTGTAGCGCCTGCTCGCGGAGAGGATGCCACCGGCGGAGACGCCCTGGATGTAGTTCGAGTAGAGCTTGAATTGAGTGTCGGAGGTGGTGAAGTTGACCGCCATCGCGCCCGAGCTCACCAGGCTGAACATGGCGCCGAGGCCGGCGAGCCCGAGGCCGGTCAGGGGCACGGCCCCCTTCAGGCGGGTGCCGGTGACCTTGGGGCCGTGGTAGCGGTGCGCGTCGACCCAGCTGCGGAGCCGGGCGATGGCGTTGGTGTTCGGAAGGACGCTCATCCGGGCCTCAGCAGTTGCTCTGGCTCTGCGAGCCGGCGTTGACGGTGATCTTCAGGTTCGGCAGCGTGATCGAGCCGGCGAGGCGGAGACCGTAGCCATAGCCGTTGAGGCCGGCGACGTTGAGCTGGTCGGCGTAGAGGCCGAAGTTGCCCGCCGTGGGCGCGAGCTGACCGCCCGAGACGGCCGGGAAGGAGACGGTGGCGTTGGTGTCGCTGGCCGAGGCGGCGACGGTGTCGGCCGACTGACCGAGGTAGAGGCCGCTGACGAGGTTGCCGAAGCCGTTGAGGCTGTTGGTGTTGAGGTAGAGGTTGCTGGCCTTGATGATGCCGCCGGCCGTGCTGTTCGTCTCGTTGATGGTGCCCGCGGAGTTGATGCTCAAGGTCGCGCTGCCTCCCGAGGTGCTGAGCGTCCCTCCCGGCGGCGTCGGAACGCTGGTCCCGGTGAACGACGTGGCCACGGCCTGGCCGGCGGTGAGCTTGAGCGACCAGCTGCCGATCGACCCGATCGACTCGGTCTGGATCGCGCAGAGCCCGGCGAGCTTGGCGGTGTTGATGCCGAGGTCGGCCACGCCGCACTGGCCGCTCGTCGCGGTCTGGGTGCCCGTGCCCTGCGGACAGGTCGATCCGCTGGTCGCGGCGCGCGTGCTGGTGTCGAGGTAGCCGGCGGCCTTCTGGGCGTCGAGGTAGTTCGAGTAGAGCTGGAACTGCCCGTTCTGCGTCGTGAAGTTGACCGCGAGGACGTCGGCGCTGACGAGCCGGAACATGATCGCGAGGCCGGCGAAGCCGAACGCGGCGAAGAACACGCCTCGCTTGCGGTTGCCTCGGCGCGTCGACTCCGCCTCGGCCACCATCGCGGCCGACCGCGTCTTCGCGTCGTCGACCAGCTCGTGCGTACGCCGGACGGCATCTGCCCTCAGGCGCTGCCACGTCCGCGCGCCCCATGCGCTCGGACCCGACTCGTGGCCGCGCTGGGCGCGCCGCCGTCCCCCGTTGTGCTTCATTGTCTGACTTGCTCCCTCGATCGCGAGTCGCGCGCTCCCTCGAGCTGGCGTCCGACCCGCGCTGAAACGATCCGGCTCAGGCCGCCGCAGCCTGCTGCCGCGCGGCCCGTCGTGCGTCCTTGCGGGCCTTCTTCCGTGCAGCCTTCGCGTCGAAGCGCGCGAGCTGGCGGTCGGTGTAGGGCGTCCAGGCGAAGACGAGGCCGGAGCCGACGATCCCGAGCACCATCCCGACGATCCAGCCGCCGAGGTTGGCGAGCGGGAGCGACGCGACGGAGAAGACCATGGCCATGACGGCCGGGAAGTATCGCTGTGAGGGCGCGAGCAGGCAGACGGCGGCGCAGGCGATCATGCCGATGCCGAGCACGTAGACCTGAGCTCCGCTGGTGCCGAGGTGGACGAGCAGCGCGAGGTTGCTGCCCATGACGGGCTTGAGGACGAAGTAGCCGCCCGCGGCCAGGATGAGGGACCCCCAGAACGGACGGGTCTTGCGGAATCGGCGGAAGGCCTGCCACACGGCGCTTGCGGGATTCCGCCGCGGCGTGGAGGCGCGGCGCGGCTTGGTGGTCCGCGCGGCGGTGGTGGTCTCGGTCATGGTGCTCCCCAGTTGGTTCTACAAGTGAAGGGGGAGGACGGACCAGCCGGGACCCGGCTGGCCCGTCCTCCGCGTTCGGGGCGGTGCGATCAGCTGCAGGTCGCCGTCGTGGCGGTCGGCGCGATGCTGAGGTTGCTCAGGTCGACACCGTCGGCCAGGGTGAGCAGGTAGGCCTGCGCGTCGAGAGCATCCAGGTGGATGGCGCCGGTCGAGGCCAGACCGAAGCCACCCGGAGCCTGCGACGCCGAGGTGGTCAGACCGTCGCCGGCACCCGCCGTGGACTCCTTGAGGTCGTTGACCGCCTGGCCGATGTTGGTGGTCGGCAGCTGCGCCAGGTCGGCGCCGATGCTCTTGGCGTTGAGGTCGACCGAGCCCAGCGTCACCGGGCTGGTGGACGTCACCGTCAGACCGACGGTGCCGAGCGCACCGAGGTTGGTGTTGGCGGCGAGGCACAGGTCGTCGACACCCAGGCCCTCGAGGAAGGCCTCAGCAGCCTCGTGGTTGCTGCTGGTCGCCGAGGCGTCGCTCGCGGCCGCCCCGGTCTTCTCCAGACCCAGGCTGAGCTTGGTGGCGTCGGCACCCGTGGACACGACCTGGAAGCCGGTGGCGGATGCCAGGTCCGCGGAGACCGCGCCCTGGACGATCGCGAAGCCGAGGCCCGCGGAGACCACCGCGGCCGGGACCGTGATGGCGGCGAAGCGGGTCAGACGAGTCCGCCCCATTCCCTTTTCAATCATGTATTGCTCCCTCATCAGTGAAAGTCGCCGGTCCCTCAACCGGCGGGTTTACCGCCAGGTAACATGCGGCGACCGGTTCAGAGTGACGTACAACACAGGTCGCGTCAAGCGAATGCGTGACATCTGTCTCAGATATTGCTTTGCGCGGCCGATCCGGGCCTGAGGTCATGCGATATCTCGCGACGTGCCCCCGCGCGGTAGCCTCGCCGCGCACGCGGGACCGAGAGGTTCGGGAACAGTCGGGAAGAGTTGGGAAGGCGCATCGTGGTTCGTGATCTGGCAGGCCAACGGGGCACGGTCGGTCGGGTGATCGGCGTCCTCGCGCTCGTGCTCTTCCTGGTCGGCACGCTCGTCGTCGTCGGCGCGCTGACGATCTCCATCCAGGTCGCGGGGCGCAGCATGCACCCGACGCTCGCCGACGGCGACCGACTCGTCTGGAACCCGCTCAGCCGACACGACGTGAAGCGGTTCGACCTCGTCGAGGCGACCACGCCCGACATCAACAGCCGCCACGTCGTCAAGCGCGTCATCGGCCTCCCGGGCGACCGCATCGCCGTCCCGCGCGTCTCCGGGAGCCCGGAGGTGCTGGTGCGGCCGGCCAGGTCCTCGACGACGTACGTCATCCGCAGCTCGACCTGGGACGGCCAGGTGGGCGAGGCCTCCGACGCGTGCTGCGCCGACGACGGGACCAGCTCGGACAGCCAGCATTGGGCGACGGTGCCCGAGGGCAGCTACTGGCTGCTGGGCGACAACTGGGGCGGGTCGACCGACTCGCGGACGTACGGGTTCGTGGACACCGCGCATCTCGGCGGCACCCTGGACTTCCGGATCCTGCCGCTGGGCCGCTTCGGCCGGGTGCACAACCCCGCGACCATGACGCCGCGCTGACCGCGGGAGCACCTCGCCCGGGTCAGCAGTCCCCGGCGACGGTCGGGCACCTCGAGACGTCCTTGAGCCAGGTCTTCAGCTTCGCGCTCACGTCCCGCTCGCCGGGGAGGTAGTAGACGACGATGTCTCCGGCCCACAGGGTGAGCGGCGTGACGTCGGCATCGGCGCCGCGCATGACATGCGGGTTCTGCATCAGCCAGTCCCGTGCCTTGTTGGGAAGCGTGAACCAGAGGATGTAGATCGTTCCCTCGGCGCCGGGCGCGTCGACGTTGGTGATGACCCGCTGGAGCTTGGAAGCGTCGGGCAGCTGGATCCGCTTCTCGAGCGTCTCCCGGGCTGCCGGGAGCGTGACGGGTCGCTTGCCGGGGTGGATCTGCCAGTAGGTCGTGAGGTCCCACGACGCCTGGGTGTCGTTCTCCAGCCGTTGTGCGATCGCCGCGTCCTTGCCCCAGTTGGGGAGGGCATCGTGGGCGATGGAGACATAGCCGAGCGGGTCCTCCCGGCCGAAGTTGAACTTCGAGAACTGCTCGATGCCGAACTGGACCCCGAGGGTGCCGAGGATGCCGACGACGAGGCCCACCGCGACGCCCTTCGCGTAGCCGAAGCGATCGTCGATGAACTCGATCGGCTCGATCGGCTCGATCGGCTCCGCGACGTCTGCGGCGGCCGGCGCCCTGACCGCCGTGTCGTCGAGTCCGTCGTACGCCTCGTCGGCTTGCTCCCCTGCCGGCACGTCCTCGATGACGTCGCGCTGCCCCCGCCTCCACATGGTCGGCCATTGTGCCACCGGTCACACCGTGGCCGCTGCGAGATGGTGTGTAGGTTGCGTCGGGTGCGACGTGGGGACGGGAGGCTGGCCGAGCTTTCGGGCTTCGTGGCGGTTGCGGTGGCCGTCCTGATCGGCCTCGGGGCGCTGGCCGTCATCGCCGCCTTCACCTTCTCGGTGACCGTCAAGGGCGACAGCATGGAGCCCACTCTGAAGGCCGGCGACCGGATCGACATCGACCTGCTGCACCGGGATCGCGTCGAGCGGTTCGACCTGGTGACCGCCCGCGAGCCCACGCCACCGGACCCGGTGGAGGGCCCGTCGGGCGGCGTCAACGGGGGCGCCGTCGTCGTCAAGCGGGTCATCGGCATGCCCGGCGACCGCGTGCGGATCACCGGGGGCCTGCATCCGGAGGTCTACCTCAAGCCGGCGGGCAGCGAGACGACGTACCTCCTCTCCAGTCCGACGTGGTCCGATCAGGTCGGGAACGCGATCTCGTCGTGCTGCACCTCCGACGGCGTCATGACGCCCAACGGCGGCGCCGGCGCCTGGGCCACCGTTCCCGCCGCCAGCTACTGGGTGCTCGGCGACAACTGGGGTCGCTCGACCGACTCGCGGATCTTCGGCTGGGTCCCCGAGAAGCTCGTCCAGAACCGCCTGATCTGGCGGGTCACTCCGTGGAGTCGTCACGGCAGGATCCCGAATCCCGTGACGATGTCACCCGCCTGAGCCGTCTGCCCACTGGCCCGCTGGCTCCGAGGCGGAGCGGTAGTTCCCGAATCGGTGGCGCGGACCTCGCCGAGCCGGTAGCCTCCCGCCGGGAGTTACCGTGTCACGCGTCACGCGAACGCGGGCCGGGGAGAAAGCACGAGGGCATGGGAGAGTTCTTCTCCGAGATCAACTGGGTCCACTTCTGGTCCGTCCCGATCTTCACGGCGGTCATCGGCTGGCTGATCAACTGGACCGGCCTGTGGATGCTCTTCCAGCCCATCCAGCTCCACGGGTTCAAGATCAAGGGCCTCCGGGAGCTGGCCGGGTCGCTGCCCTACAAGATCCAGGAGATCCCGGGCATCCTCCACGGCACGCTCGGCTGGCAGGGCATCGTGCCCGCACGCGCGGCCAAGATGGGCTCGATCGCGGTCGACAGGGCGCTCGCCCAGATGGCCACGGCCAAGGACTTCTACATGCACCTCGACCCCGAGGTGATCTCGGCGCACATCGTCGACGTGTTCACCCCCGAGGTGCCCGCGCTGGTCGAGGAGATCATGTGGCGCGAGCACCCGCGGCTCTGGAAGGACCTGCCCCGCCCGGTCCGCGCCACCATCATCGAGCGGGTGCAGGCCCAGCTGCCGACCATCGTCAAGCGGGTCACCGACGAGATCGGCGACCACATCGACCAGATCCTCGACCCGAAGGTCATGGTCATCGAGAACTTCGAGAAGAACCCCGAGATCGTGGTGCGGATCTTCAAGGACTTCGGCGCTCGCGAGCTGCGGATGATGGTGATCTTCGGCTTCGTCTTCGGGTTCCTGCTCGGCATCCCGGTCGCCTTCATCGACCAGCTCTTCGGGCAGTGGTGGCTGCTGCCGATCATGGGCATCGTCGTCGGATGGGTCACCAACAAGCTCGGCATGTGGCTGATCTTCGAGCCCGCGAACCCGTGGAGGCTTGGCCCGATCACGATCCAGGCGCTCTTCGCCCGCCGGCAGTGGGAGGCGAGCGACGTCTACGGCAAGCACATCGCCATGGACGTCATCACCCTCGAGCGGATCGGCGACCACCTGCTCAACGGCCCGGCCGGCGATCGCACCCGGCAGATGCTCGCCGAGGCCCTCGCACCCGCCATCGAGAAGGCCATCGGCCCGGCGTCCGGCGCCGTGCGCGTCGCCGTCGGCGCCCGCCGCTTCGACGCGATCCGCACCTCGGTCGCCGAGACCGCCGTCGACTACACCCTCACCCCGTTCAAGGACGCCGCCTTCTCCGAGGCGCAGTCCCACAAGATCCGCTCGCTCATCGCCGACCGCTGCCGCCAGCTGCCCGCGCCGGTGTTCGTCGAGATGATGCGCGCCGCGATCATCGAGGACGAGTGGCTGCTCTACGCCCATGGCGCGATCATGGGCTTCGTCGGTGGGCTGATCCACCTCTGGATCTTCGGAGTGGGATGATCACCCCCGTCGAATGCCCGCTTCGCTCCGCTCCGAACGGGGACCCCGAATGAGCTCGAACACGCCCGTCAGCACGCGCCGCCGCCGGGGTCTGCTGGGCAGCGCGCTCACCAGCCTCCCCGGGGTCGCCCGGATCGGCGCCGAGACCGTCGTCCACACCACGGCGTGGTCCGCGACGCAGTACGCCAAGGGCGTCGTGCGGGTGGCGCGCGCCGTGGTCGACCCCGAGGCCGCGGCGGCGCTCTCGGACGACCTCGCCACGATCACCGACAGCGTCCTCGACATCACCCGCGCGCTCACCCGCGGCGGAGGCCCGGTCGTCGGCGGACTCGGCAAGATCGCCGTGCCCGCGCTGGAGTCGGTGCGCAGCGCCCTCGAGGCGAGCGGGACGCAGAGCGGGGAGACGGAGGAGGAGCGCCTCCGGCGTACGGGGAGCGAGCTGCTGCGCCGCAGCCGGGACGTCTGGAGCGACGAGGCCCGCCATCCGGCGTACGAGTCGATCCTGCGCGAGCTCGCGCCGGACGAGGCGCGGATCCTCGTGCTCCTGCTGCGCAACGGCCCGCAGCCGTCGGTGGACGTGCGCTCGGCGGGCGTCCGCGGGCGGATGCAGCCCGAGGTCATCGCGCGCGGCCTCAACATGTTCGCGAGCTGGGCGAGCGTGCGCTACCCCGAGTCGATCCCGGCCTACCTCAACAACCTCACCCGCCTCGGCCTGATCTGGCAGTCACCCGAGCCGCTCAAGGACCTCCTGCGCTACCAGGTCCTCGAGGCCCAGCCCGACGTGCTCGAGGCCAAGCACGCCGGCCGTCGTGCCGTGACCGTACGCCGGTCGGTGCACCTGACGCCCTTCGGCTCGGACTTCGCCCGGGTGTGCTTCGCCACCGCCGAGGAGGCCGACACGGCGCACTTCCCGGACCACGAGCCGCCGCCGGACGCCGCCACCAGCGAGGCCGTCGAGGACTGAGCCCGGGTCCTTCCCGAACGCCGAACGACCTTCGGGCCCGTGGGAGGGCGACTGAAGGGGGCCCGGAGATCCCGGACGGCGTGTGAAATCGCGAGCCGCAGCGGTGCGGTGGCTCAGGCGAAGAGCGCGTCGAGGTCGAGGTCGACCGCGAAGGGGCCGAAGGCCAGGTGGTGGACGCCGCCCGCGAGGCGCGTGGTCTCGCGCAGCTCTTGGTCGTGCAGCGTGTGGACGCGCAGCTCCTGGCGCTGGGGGTCGACGATCCAGTAGGTCGGCAGGCCCCAGCGTGCGTAGAGGCCGCGCTTGAACTCGATGTCGTAGTTGCGGTCGCGCGACAGTATCTCGACGACCAGCACGGGAGTGCGCGCGATGCGGGGCGCCGCGGTGGGCCAGTAGACGGCGATGTCGGGCACCGGCTCCTGATGCTGGTCGGTGGGCGACCAGCCGACCTCCTGCCGCGCGACGTAGGGGCCCTGGACGACCGCACGCAACGCGGCGGTCAACCGGAATGAGATCTCCATGTGCCATCCGCTTGCGCTGGGCGCCATCACGAACACCCCGTCGAGGTACTCCCCGCGAACGTTGTCGTCCTCCCATGCGGCGTACTCCTCCCACGACATCGGGATGACGGCCTCCGGCCTGGCCGAGAGCGGCATGGGTGGCTCCTTCCGTGCGGACCGACGTCCATTCTGCGTTCCTCCCGAGCGGTTGTCACCCAAGCGTCGAGGGAGGCCCTCGTGGGGCAACGAGCGATCTCAGCGCCTGTGGACGAGTGGCCCGCGGTCCTCCCGACGCCCGTCGGCTAAGGTCGCCGCCAGAGACGGCCGGACGCGAGGAGTGGTCCCATGGGCTGGTGGGCGACCGCGACCATTCCGCTGTTCACCGGCGTGATCGGCTGGCTGATCAACTGGTCGGGCCTGTGGATGCTGTTCAAGCCCACGTCGTTCGCCGGCGTCGCCGTGCCCGGTCTGCGTGAGCTCGCCCGGCTGCTGCCGCGCAGGATCCAGGAGTTCCCGGGTCTCGCGCAGGGCAGGCTCGGGTGGCAGGGGATCATCCCCGCGCGGGCGGCCAAGATGGGCTCGATCGCGGTGGACAAGGCGATCGCCAAGCTCGGCACGCCGGCCGACTTCTACCGCGAGCTCGAGCCGGAGAAGATCGCCGCGCACATCGTGGCGACGTTCGCGCCCGAGGTGCCCGCCCTGGTCGACGAGGTGATGCGGGCCGAGCACCCGGCCCTGTGGCGCGACCTGCCGCAGCCGATCCGCGACGGGATCGTGGCGCGGGTCCAGTCGCAGCTGCCGGGCATCGCCGGTCAGGTCACCGGCCAGATCGGGGTGCACATCGACCAGCTGCTCGACCCGAAGTACATGGTGATCGAGCACTTCCGCGCCAACCCGGGCCTGGTGGTCCGGATCTTCCGCGACTTCGGCCAGCGCGAGCTCGACCTCATGGTGGCGTTCGGCTTCATCTTCGGCTTCCTGCTGGGCATCCCCGTCGCGGCGATCGACCTGGTGTGGCACCCGTGGTGGTCGCTCCCGCTCATGGGCGTGGTCGTCGGGTGGGTGACCAACGCGCTCGGCATGTGGCTGATCTTCGAGCCACCGGCCCCGCGGCGCGTGCTCGGCGTGCGGATGCAGGGGCTCTTCCCGCGCCGGCAGTCCGAGGCGGCCGAGGTCTACGCCCGGATCATCGCCGACCACGTGATCACCCTCGAGCGGATCGGCGACCACCTGCTCCACGGGCCCCGGGGCGACACCACCCACCGCCTCCTCGCCGACGCGCTGCGGCCCGCGATCGACCAGGCCGCCGGTCCCGCCCGCGCCGCCGTGCGGGTGGCGATCGGCCCCGAGCGCTTCGACAGCATCCGCGAGTCGGTCACCCGGCAGGCCGTCGACCGCACCCTCACGCCGTTCCAGGACGCCGTCTTCTCGCGACAGCAGGCGGACCGGATCCAGGCGCTCGTCGCCGTACGCACCCGGGAGCTGCCGGCCGACGAGTTCGTGGAGATGATGCGGGCCGCGATCAAGGAGGACGAGTGGATGCTCTACGTCCACGGGGCCATCATGGGGCTTGCGGGAGGATTCCTGCACTATGGCCTCTTCCACCTCCTGTGAGGAGACGACAGTGACCGACCTGGTGCCCCGCCGCTCGCGGCTGGCCGGACTCGGGGCCGTGCCCGGCCTCGCCCGCGTGGCCGCCGGGGTCTCGGTCAACACGGTCGGCTGGGGCGCACGGGCCGCCTGGCGTGGCGGGTCCCGGGTCGTCCGTGCGGCGGTCGACCCCGCCGAGGCCGCCGAGCTGGTCCGCGAGGTGCTGCGGGCGGCCGAGGTCGTGCGCGAGACGGCGCTCGGCGACACCGCGCGCGGGTCGGGGGCGCCGCTCGCCCCGGTGAAGCAGGCCGTCACGCCGACGTCGTTGCGCGAGCGTGGCGCCGACCTGCTGGAGCGCTCCCGCGACGTGTGGTCGCCGGACGAGGGGCACCCGGCGTTCGACCGGATCCTCGGCGACCTCGCGCCCGACGAGGCGCGGATCCTGCTGCTGCTTCTGCGCGGCGGCCCGCAGCCCTCGGTCGACGTCCGCACCGGCGGGCCGGTCGGCGTGGTCTCCTCCCAGCTGATCGCGCCGGGGCTGTCGATGATCGGCATGCGCGCCGGGGTGCGGTACGCCGGCCACGTGCCTGCCTACCTCGACAACCTGCACCGGCTCGGGCTCGTCTGGTTCAGCAAGGAGTCGATCGCCGACTCCGAGGAGTATCAGGTCCTCGAGGCGCAGCCGGACGTCCTCGGCGCGCTGCACTCGGTGCGCTTCGCGCGCGTCGTACGGCGCTCGATCCACCTGACCCCCTTCGGCGAGGAGTTCTGTCGCGCGTGCCTGGTCTCCGAGGAGCAGGCGGTCACCGAGGCGTTCCCGGAGCACGCCGACCCGGAGGCCGACTGACCCGTCGGGATGAGCGCTCGGACGAACGCCGGCCGCGCGACGCGCACGATTGACAAAGTTGAGTGGAATGGACTCAACTTTGGGGTTGTTGCATGGATACAGGGCTTCGCCCATCCTCAGCACGACCCGACAGAAATGGGAGATCATCACGACCATGAGCCAGTTCGGTCTGGACAAGTTCACCACCCGGAGCCGGGAGGCCATCGAGGCCGCACAGCTCGCGGCCACGACGGGGAGCAACTCCTCCGTCGAGCCGATCCACCTCCTCGTGGCGCTGCTCCTCCAGGAGGAGGGCACCGCCGTCTCGCTCGTCGCCAAGGCCGGCGTCGACCCCTCGGTCGTCGTCGAGGCGGCCGGCGCCGAGCGCGACACGCTGCCGAAGGTCACCGGCTCCTCGGTCGCCGCCCCGGCCGCGTCCGGCGCGCTCACCCGCGTGCTGGCCGGGTCGATCGAGCTGGCGCAGTCGATGAAGGACGACTACGTCACGACCGAGCACCTGCTCATCTCACTCGCCACCGTGGAGTCGAGCGCCCGCGCGGTGCTCGCCGCGCGGGGCCTCACCGCCGAGAGCCTCACCGCCGCCCTCGAGCAGACCCGTGGCGGCCGCCGCGTCACCTCCGCGGACGCGGAGGCCAGCTTCGAGGCCCTGGAGAAGTACGCCGTCGACCTCACCGAGCGCGCCGAGGAGGGTCGACTCGACCCGGTCATCGGTCGCGACGCCGAGATCCGTCGCGTGATCCAGGTGCTCAGCCGGCGTACGAAGAACAACCCGGTGCTCATCGGCGAGCCCGGGGTCGGCAAGACGGCCGTCGTCGAGGGCCTCGCCCAGCGCATCGTCGACGGCGACGTGCCCGACAGCCTCAAGGGCAAGAAGGTGCTCGCGCTCGACCTCATGAGCATGGTCGCCGGCGCGAAGTACCGCGGCGAGTTCGAGGAGCGGCTCAAGGCCGTCCTCGACGAGATCAGGCAGTCCGACGGCCAGGTCATCACCTTCATCGACGAGCTCCACACCGTCGTCGGCGCGGGCGCCGGCGGCGACTCGCAGATGGATGCCGGCAACATGCTCAAGCCGATGCTGGCCCGCGGCGAGCTGCACATGATCGGCGCGACGACGCTGGACGAGTACCGCGAGTCGATCGAGAAGGACCCCGCGCTGGAGCGCCGCTTCCAGCAGGTCTTCGTCGGCGAGCCGTCGGTCGAGGACACCATCCAGATCCTGCGCGGCATTCGCGAGAAGTACGAGGCGCACCACAAGGTGGGCATCACCGATGCCGCGCTCGTGGCCGCGGCGTCGCTGTCGGATCGCTACATCACCGGCCGTCAGCTGCCGGACAAGGCGATCGACCTGATCGACGAGGCCGCTTCGCGCCTGCGGATGGAGCACGAGTCCTCTCCCGAGGAGATCGACCAGCTCCGCCGCCAGGTCGACCGGCTCAAGATGGAGCAGTTCGCGCTCGAGCGCGAGTCCGACGAGGCCTCCGTCGAGCGGCTGTCGGCGCTGCGCGCCGACCTCGCCGACAAGGCCGAGGAGCTGCGCGCGCTGGAGGCCCGCTGGGAGGCGGAGAAGGCCTCACTGGAGGGCGAGGGCGAGCTGCGCACGCAGATCGACGCACTGCGGGTCGAGCTCGACCGGCTGACCCGCGAGTCGATGCTCGCCCCCGAGGGCGAGGAGAAGTGGGCGCTGCTCAACCGGCGCTACGAGACCGAGACGCAGATCAGGGCGCTGGAGGAGCGGATCGACGCGGTCAAGAGCACCGAGTCCGCGATCCCGGCCGCGGAGAAGCTCGTCGGCGACGAAGTCGGCCCCGAGCAGATCGCCGAGGTGGTCGAGGCCTGGACCGGCATCCCGACCGGCCGGATGCTCGAGGGCGAGACCGCCAAGCTGCTCCGGATGGAGGACGTCATCGGCGAGCGGCTGATCGGCCAGGCCTCCGCGGTCAAGGCCGTCTCCGACGCCGTACGCCGGTCGCGGGCGGGCATCGCCGACCCGAACCGCCCCACCGGCTCGTTCCTCTTCCTCGGCCCCACCGGCACCGGCAAGACCGAGCTCGCCAAGTCGCTCGCCGACTTCCTCTTCGACGACGAGCGGGCGATCGTGCGGATCGACATGTCGGAGTACTCCGAGAAGCACTCCGTCGCCCGGCTCGTCGGCGCGCCTCCGGGCTACGTCGGGTACGACGAGGGCGGCCAGCTCACCGAGGCCGTGCGACGCCGGCCCTACTCCGTCGTGCTCCTCGACGAGGTCGAGAAGGCCCACCCCGAGGTCTTCGACATCCTGCTCCAGGTGCTCGACGACGGCCGTCTCACCGACGGCCAGGGCCGGACCGTGGACTTCCGCAACACGATCCTCATCCTGACCTCCAACCTCGGGTCGCAGTTCCTCATCGACCCCCTGCTGGACGAGCACGCCAAGCGCGAGTCCGTCATGGCCGCGGTCCGGGCGAGCTTCAAGCCGGAGTTCCTCAACCGGCTCGACGAGGTCGTCATGTTCGACGCCCTGTCGAAGGAGCAGCTGACGCGGATCGTCGACATCCAGCTCGCGGCGCTCGAGCGCAGGCTCGCCGCCCGGCGGATCGCGGTCTCCGTGAGCCAGCCCGCGAAGGAGTGGCTGGCGGAGATCGGCTACGACCCGGCGTACGGGGCGCGGCCGCTGCGCCGGCTGATCCAGACCGCCATCGGCGACCCGCTCGCGCGGAGGCTGATCGGTGGCGAGGTCAAGGACGGCGACACCGTCACCGTCGACCGCGGCGAGGACGGGCTGCTTCTCAGCAGCTGAGTCTCAGCTCATGAGGGCGTCGTAGGCGGCGGGGCTGCTGTCGCGCAGGAAGTCCGCGCAGCGGGTGGCCTCCTCGGTCTCGCCGATCGCCTCGGCGGCCAGCGAGAGGAGCGCCAGGCAGGACAGGAAGCCACGGTTCGGCTCGTGCTCCCACGGGACCGGGCCGTGGCCCTTCCATCCGTTGCGGCGCAGCAGGTCGAGGCTGCGGTGATAGCCGACGCGGGCATAGGCGTAGACCGTCACGTCATCCGCGCCCTCCTCCTTGGCAGCCGTCGCGAGGACGGCCCAGGCCGCCGGCGAGGCCGGATTCCGGCGTACGACGTCGGCGGGGTCGGCCCCGTCCGCCAGCTCGGCCGCGGCCGGGTCCTCGGGCAGCAGGGTGGCGGGCGGCTGGGCCATCAGGTCGTGGGTGCTCATGGGAGTAATTGTCGGTGCATCGGTGTTGGATGTTCCTCGTGACCCAGGCACAGACCTCCGCGCCCGCTCCCGCGACCGACGTGAAGCCGTGGCCCGCGCTCTTCGCGCTCGTCATCGGCTTCTTCATGATCCTCATCGATCTGACGATCGTCACCGTGGCGACGCCCAGCATCAGCAGCGATCTCGACGCCAGCTACAACAAGGTCATCTGGGTCTCCAGCGCCTACATGCTGGCCTATGCGGTGCCGGTGCTCATCACCGGACGCCTCGGTGACCGCTTCGGCTCGAAGTACATCTACATGGCTGGCCTGATCGTCTTCAGCCTCGCCTCGCTGTGGTGCGGCCTGACCGGCTCGGTCGAGATGCTGATCGTGGCGCGGGTGGCGCAGGGCCTGGGCGCCTCGATGATGACGCCGCAGACCATGGCGATCATCACCCGGATCTTCCCGCCGGCCCAGCGCGGCCAGGCGATGGCCGTGTGGGGCGCCACCGCCGGCGTGGCGATGGTCGTCGGCCCGATCCTCGGCGGCGTGCTCACCGACGCGTTCGGCTGGGAGTGGATCTTCTTCGTCAACGTGCCGATCGGCATCGTCGCCTTCCTCGCCGCGCTCCGGTTCGTGCCGGTGCTGCCGACCCACGAGCACAGGTTCGACTGGCTCGGCGTCGCCCTGTCCGGCGTCGGCCTCTTCCTCCTGGCGTACGGCGTCCAGCAGGGCCACCAGGAGGACTGGGACACCGGCATCATCGCGATGATCGCCGGCGGCCTGGTGTTCCTCGTCGTCTTCGTGCTGTGGCAGGCCGCCAACAAGCAGGAGCCTCTCGTCCCGCTGGGCCTGTTCAAGGACCGGAACTTCTCGGTGTCCAACCTGGCGATCACGACGATGGGCGCCGTGGGCGCCTCGTTCGGCTACCCGATCATCCTCTACGCCGAGGCGGTCCGTGGTGACTCGCCGACCCAGGCCGCCCTGCTCCTGTTCCCGATGGCGATCATGTCGATCCTGCTCGCCAAGGTCGTCGGCAACCTGGTCGACAACGTGCACCCGCGACTCGTGGTGGGCTTCGGCTTCCTCTGCAACGTGGTCGGTTTCTTCTGGCTGGCGACCCAGCTCCAGCCGGACGTCGCCGTGTGGCGGATCGTGCTGCCGATGATCGTCGTCGGCATCGGCCAGGCGTTCGTGTGGGCGCCCACCGCGGCGACGGCCACCCGCAACCTCCCCATGCACCTCGCCGGCGCGGGGGCGGGGGTCTACAACGCGACCCGCCAGGTGGGCTCGGTCCTCGGCTCGGCGGCGATCGCCGTGCTGCTGGACGCCCGGCTCGCGCACTACCTCCCGGGCGCCAGCTCGACGGGGGAGACCGGCGCCGACAGGATCGGCGACGCGCACGTCGCGCAGCTCTTCTCCGACGCCATGCGCGACGCCGCCTACCTCCCGGCCGTCGTCACCCTCCTCGGCCTCGTGTTCGTCGTCTTCTACGAGAAGCCGAAGCACTCCGGCTACGCCGCCGGGCACTGAGTCGGCGGCAGCCTCCCGGCCGCAGGAATCCCGCCTGAGTGGGGAGGCGGTCGTCCCCACCGGTCGCCTGACCGCGAGAACCTCACCAGGGTGGGGAAGTGGCGGCTCGGCGTGGCCCGGAGACGACAAGAACCCCACCAGGGTGGGTTCTTGTGAGTCAGGGGCGTCCCGGGAAGTGCGGCTGCCAGGCCGGGCTCGGCATGACCGGGGTCCCGGGCACCCCGCGCTCGCGCAGCAGCCGGTGCACCTTGGCCACCGTGTCGGCCGGGCGCTTGAAGATGCCATCGGCGGTCACCACGAGGATGCGCCAGCCGTCGTCGTCGATCGCCTCCCGCCGAGCCAGGTCGGACTCCCACTGCTCCACGCGCTCGATGTGATGACGGCCGTCGTACTCGACGATGAGCTTGGCGGCAGGCCAGCACAGGTCGTACTTCCGCATCGTCACACCTTCGTCGATGCTCACCCGTGAGTTGACCCGCGGCTCCGGCAACCTGGCAAGCACGAGGAGCAGCCGGAGGCGCGTCTCCATCGGGGAGTCCACACCGGCGCGGACGAGCGCGGCGGCCCGGCGGACGTCGGCGGCGCCCGGGCCGGTCGCTCGGCCGGCAGCGGCGACGAGGTCGTCGAGTCTGGCCAGCCGCTTGCGGACGAGATGGTCGCCGACGATCACGAGATCGACCAGGCCGACCAGTGCGGCCAGGTCGACGAAGGTCTGCACGGGGGCGGTCGCCGTCACGCCGTCCTTCCCCAGTAGCGGCACCGAGCGGGGAGAGTGGGTGACGATCCCCGGTCGCGACCGCCGGTCCCTCCGCGCGGCGACGGTGACATGCTCCTCGGGCAGCGTCGGGAGCGGAAGCTCCCACAGCCGCGCGGCGGTCGCGTGGGAGACGAACGCGCCGGAACGGAAGCAGCGCAGCGCCGCCAGCGCGCGCAGGTGTGGTGTCAGCTCGACGTCGGCGGCGACGTAGACGCCGTGGTGCAGCGCGACGTACGCCGACGACCGCAGCTGAGCGCTGGAGATGCCGCTCCGCAGAGCATCCGTACGGGTGAAGGGCAGCGAGGTGTCGACGGCAGGCGAGGTCCCGAGAGGCATCTGAGCAGCCTGCCCCGAATCCCGCCGTCGGGTCGGCGGCTGTCCACAGGCAGCGAGAACCCCACCAGGGTGGGGAAGTGGCGGCTCGGCGTGGCCCGGAGACGACAAGAACCCCACCTGGGTGGGGTTCTTGCGTGGCGGGCGTCTGCGAAGACGGCGGTGCGGGCGTCCGGAACGCTGGCGCGTCAGCCGATCGTCTTGCCGGCGGAGCCGAGGTGCTGGGTGGCCTCGACCACGCGGGCGGCCATGGCGGCCTCGGCCACCTTGCCCCAGGCGCGGGGGTCGTAGGCCTTCTTGTCACCGACCTCGCCGTCCACCTTCAGCACGCCGTCGTACTTGGAGAGCATGTAGCCGGCGACCGGGCGGGTGAAGGCGTACTGGGTGTCGGTGTCGATGTTCATCTTCACCACGCCGTAGGAGACGGCGGCGGCGATCTCCTGCTCGGTAGAGCCGGAGCCGCCGTGAAAGACGAGGTTGAACGGCTTCGAGCCGGCGGCGAGGCCGAGCTTCTCGACGACCGCCTCCTGAGCCTGCTGGAGGATCTCGGGGCGCAGCTTCACGTTGCCCGGCTTGTAGACGCCGTGGACGTTGCCGAAGGTGAGCGCGGTCAGGTAGATGCCGTCCTCGCCGAGGCCGAGCGCCTCGACGGTGGCGATGGCGTCCTCGGGCGTGGAGTAGAGCTTCTCGTCGATCGCGCCGACGATGCCGTCCTCCTCGCCTCCGACGACGCCGACCTCGATCTCGAGCACCGCCTTGGCCGCGGCGGCCTTGGCGAGGAGCTCCTCGGCGATCGCGAGGTTCTCGTCGAGCGGCACCGCCGAGCCGTCCCACATGTGCGACTGGAAGAGCGGCTCCCCGCCGGCCGCGACCCGCTCGGAGGAGAGCTCGAGGAGCGGCCGGACGAAGCCGTCGAGCTTGTCCTTGGGGCAGTGGTCGGTGTGGAGGGCGATGTTGACGGGGTACTTCCTCGCGACCTCGCGGGCGAAGGCCGCGAAGGCCACCGAGCCGGCCACCATGTCCTTGATGGTCGGACCCGAGAGGTACTCCGCGCCACCGGTCGAGATCTGGATGATGCCGTCGGATCCGGCCTCGGCGAATCCGGCGAGGGCCGCGTTGAGCGTCTGCGAGGAGCTCACGTTGATCGCCGGGAAGGCGAAGCCCTTCTCCTTGGCGGTCGCCAGCATCTCGGCGTACTTCTCGGGGGTGGCGATGGGCATGGCTCTCCTCGTGTGTCGGCAGTGTCGCGGCGGCGGCAGGCGTCGGGCCATCGGTCACCCTAGACGCCGGAGCAGGCCCGGAACACGGGCCGGGGGATTGGACCGATCAAAGCCCCGTGACGCGTGCCACTGCCGGTGCTCAGCCGCGCCAGGCGTCCTCGCCGCCGAGGTCGGCGTGCTGGACGACCCACGAGTGCATCGCGATCGCGGCGGCCGCCGACGCGTTGATCGAGCGCGTCGACCCGAACTGAGCGATCGAGAACGTCCCGTCGACCGCCTCCCGTGCCTGCTCCGAGAGCCCGGGACCCTCCTGGCCGAAGAGGAAGCAGACCCGCCGGGGGAGCGGCATCGTCTCGAGGTGGAGCGATCCGGGCAGGTTGTCGATGCCGAGCAGCGGAATCGGCCCGTCGGCATGTGAGCGCAGATACTCCGCCAGCGCCGGTACGTCGTCGTGGTGGCGCACATGCTGATAGCGATCGGTCACCATCGCCCCGCGTCGGTTCCACCGGCGCCTGCCGACGATGTGGACCTCCGCCGCGAGGAAGGCGTTGGCGCTCCGGACGATGGTGCCGATGTTGAAGTCGTGCTGCCAGTTCTCGATGGCCACGTGGAACCCGTGCCGCCGGGTGTCGAGGTCGGCGACGATCGCCCGGAGGCGCCAGTAGCGGTAGCGGTCGACGACGTTGCGCCGGTCGCCGTGCTCGAGCAGCTCCGGGTCGTAGTGCGACTCCTGCGGCCACGCGGCGCGCCCTCCGGGCCACGGACCGAGCCCCACTTCGGGTGGTCCGTGGGGCATCGGGTCGTAGGGAGCGAGCTCCTCGACGTCGTACTCCTCGGTCATCGGGGAAACGGTAGTCAGGTCCCGCTCGGTGTGTCCGGCTAGGGTTGCGCTGTGCACGATCTCCTCGTCCAGCTCCCCACGCTTGTCTCGGTGCACGATTTCACACAGTGGTTGAGCCCTGAATACCTCCTCGATCGCTTCGGGGCGGCTCTGTACTGGCTCGGCGTGGGGGTGCTGTTCGTCGAATGCGGCCTGTTCTTCCCGTTCCTGCCGGGCGACACGTTCCTCTTCGCGATGGGGCTCTTCATCGCCGAGGGGAAAGAGTCGGTGATGGTGTTCCCCGGAGGACACCTGACCAACCTCATCATCCTGCTCGTGCTCTACACGGCCGCCGCCTTCGCGGGCAACGTGGTGGGCTATGAGATCGGCGCCAAGATCGGACCGCGGATCTACGAGCGCGACGGGAAGATCATCAAGCGGAAGTATCTCGACCAGACCGCCGAGTTCTTCGAGCGCCATGGTCACTTCGCGCTCGTCGCCGGCCGCTTCGTGCCGTTCGTCCGGACCTACATCACGCTCGTCGCCGGCGTCACCCGGATGGACCGCCGCAAGTTCTTCGTGTGGAGCGCGCTCGGCGCCGTCATCTGGGTCTGGTCGATCACGCTCATCGGCTACGGCCTGGGCAAGACCTTCCCGTCGCTGGGCAAGTACATCGACCTGGTCACCTACGGCCTGCTGGGCGTCACGGTGATCCTGCTGCTCATCGAGGTCGTCCGGAAGAAGGACGACCCCGACCCCGGTGTCCCCGAGGCCTACGTCCGCGACGTCGAGGAGCGCAACGAGAAGCAGCGCGCCGAGGCCGCCGAGGACGACGTCATCGGCTGACGGCGTCGAGCTCGGCCCGGGTCAGGACCGGGCGGATCTCCAGGTCGACGTCGCGCAGCGACGCACCCGGCTCGGCCGAGCGGTCGATGGCGCACACGACGGTGTCGATGATCGCGCCGGCGGGGCGGAGCGCGCTCACGGCGTCGCGTACGGCGCCGCCGGAGGTGATCACGTCCTCGATCAGCGTCACCCGGCGGCCGTCGAAGTCCGGTCCCTCGGCGAGCTTGGCGGTGCCGTACTCCTTCGCCTTCTTGCGGATGAAGAGCACCGGGAGGCCGGTCTTGGCGCTCACCATCGTGGCGATCGGGACCCCGCCGAGCTCGAGCCCGCCGAGGAGCTCGGTGCCCTCGGGCAGCAGCTCGACCATCCGGGCCGCGACCCGGTCGAGCAGCGCAGGCTGGGCCTCGAAGAGGTACTTGTCGAAGTAGGTGTCGCTCACCTGCCCGGAGCGGAGCGTGAACTCTCCGTGCAGCCGGCAGGCGGCGTCGATGTCGGCGGCAAGGCTGTGCTCATCCAGGGGCGCGTCGGTCACGGCGTCTAGGTTAGGGGCATGGTGGCGGCGCGGCTGCGGGACATCCCGCCGACGATCTTCGGTGAGATGACCGCGCTCGCGCTGCGGACCGGAGCGGTCAACCTGGGGCAGGGCTTCCCCGACGCCGACGGCCCGGCCGAGGCGCTGGCGGCCGCCGAGCGTGCGCTGGGCGGCGGGCACAACCAGTACCCGCCGGGCCGGGGAACACCTGCGCTCCGTGCGGCGGTCGCCGCACACCAGGCCCGTCACTACGGTCTCGCCCTCGATCCCGACACCGAGGTGGTGGTCACCACCGGCGCCACGGAGGCCATCGCCGCCGCCGTCCTCGGCCTGGTCGAGCCGGGCGACGAGGTGATCATGCTCGAGCCGTTCTACGACAGCTATCCCGCCATGGTGCGGATCGCCGGCGGCGTACGCCGTCCGCTGACGCTCGCCGCCCCCGACTTCCGTCTCGACGTGGCGGCCCTGCGGGCGGCGGTGACCGACCGGACCCGGATGGTGCTGCTCAACACGCCGCACAACCCGACCGGCGCGGTGCTGACGCGCGACGAGCTGGCGGCGATCGCCGACGTCGCGATCGAGCACGACCTGGTCGTGGTCTCCGACGAGGTCTACGAGCGGCTCACCTACGGCGTGCCGCACACGCCCGTGGCGACGCTGCCCGGCATGCGGGAGCGCACGCTGACGATCTCGAGCATCGGCAAGTCGTTCTCCTTCACCGGATGGAAGATCGGCTGGGCGAGCGGGCCGGCGCACCTGGTCGACGCCGTCTATGCCGCCAAGCAGTGGCTCACCTTCACCTCCGGCGGGCCGTTGCAGCCGGCGGCGGCGTACGCGCTGGGGGAGCTGGACGCGTGGCCGGCGCAGCTGGCGGACGAACTGCGGGAGCGACGTGACCTGCTCGTCGACGGGCTCAACGAGGTCGGGCTGCCGACGCGGGCTCCGGAGGGGACCTACTTCGCGATCAGCGACATCGGCGGCCTGGGCTGGCGCGACGGCCTCGCGTTCTGCCACGCGCTGCCCGAGCGCGCGGGCGTGGTCGCCATCCCGCTCCAGGTCTTCCACGACTCCGACGCGGGCGACCAGCTGGTGCGCTGGGCCTTCTGCAAGCGGCCCGAGGTGCTCGCCGAGGCGCTCCGGCGGCTGGGAGCGGCGGACCTGCGCGCGTGACGTCCGGGAAGCTCGGGGAGAATGGGCCCATGGCCGCCGCCCGACCCCGCCAGGTGACCACCGCCGTGTGGCTGATCATCGGCGGCTCCGTCCTGACCATCCTGCTGGTCGCCGACCAGTTCCAGTCGTTCGGCTCGATGAAGCTCGCCAGCACGATCTCCGAGGCCATCGACTACCCCGTCTTCGCCGACGCGGGCGTGAGCGTGCACGACGTCGAGTCGTGGCTGCGGGCGCTGGGCATGGTCGCCGCGGCGTGTGCCACGGCCTCGGCCATCCTCGGGTGGCAGGTGCTGCAGCAACGCTCGACGTCGGCGCGACTGTGGCTGAGCGTCCTCGCCGTCCCGCTTCTCGTCGCCGCGCTGTGCAGCAGCGGGCTGCTCGCGGCGCTCGCGCCGATCGGGGTCCTGACCCTCTGGCTCGATCCCGCGCGGGCGTGGCTCGCCGGCACCTGGACGCCGACGCCGCCGGGCGAGCGCTCGGCCCGGACGGCCTCGCCGACACCGCCCCCGGCCCCGCCCGTCGTGCCGCCGGCTCCGGCGCCGA
>NZ_JASGDD010000169.1:0-8704 GCF_047607365.1 Nocardioides sp.
GTCCAGCGCGTGCGCTGGCAAGGCGGAGCGAGGAGCGATGCCGGAGGCATCGCGACGAGTGACAACGCCGCCAGGGCGCGTGCTGGGCGACGCGCAGCAGGCGTCCGAATCGATCAACACACCCTAGGCTCGGTCCATGCGATTGCGCACGCAGGTCCTGCTGCTGCAGCTCGCCGTGATCGCCCTCAGCCTGGGCGTCGGCTTCGGCGTGGTGATCGCCGGAGCCGACGACCGCAGTCGTGACGAGTACGCGCAGCGAGCGCTGGCGATCGCGCAGTCGGTCGCGGCCGACGGCGACGTCGTCTCCGCGGTCGCCGCCGCGGGCGGGGCTGAGCTGGCCCCCGGCGTACGCTCCTCGCTGGCCGCGGGTCCGCTGCAGCAGGAGGCGGAGGCGGTCCGGGAGCGGACCGGCGCGCTCTTCGTCGTCATCGCCAACGACGCGGGCATCCGCCTCGCGCACCCGGACCCCGACGAGCTCGGAGAGCCGGTCTCGACCGATCCGAGCACGGCGCTCGCGGGCCGGGTGGAGATCACCACCGACCGGGGCACCCTCGGCGAGTCGGTCCGGGCCAAGGTGCCGGTCCTCGACGGCGATCGGGTGGTCGGGCTGGTCAGCGTCGGCGTCTCGACCGAAGCCATCGCCACGGCGACCCGGCACGCCATCGTGACCACGACCGGCATCGCGCTGGCCGCGCTGGCGGTCGGCGCCCTCGGCTCGCTCCTCCTGGCGCGCCGCTGGCGGCGGCTCACCCTCGGGCTGGAGCCGGACGAGCTCGCCGAGCTGCTGCGCGACCAGGGCGCCGTGCTGCACGCCATGGCCGACGGCGTCCTGGCCGTCGATCGCGCCGGGATCGTCCGGGTGATCAACGACAAGGCGCGGCAGCTGCTCGGCGTCACGGCTCCGGTCGGGACCGCGGTCGGCGAGCTCGGCCTCGGCGCGCGCGTCCTCGGCCCGCTCCGCACCCCGACGCACGACCCGGTCGCGGCCACGGTCGGCGACCGGGTCGTCCTCATCAGCTCGCACCAGGTCGACGCCGACGGCCGCGACCTCGGCATCGTCGCCTCGATCATCGACCGCACCGACGTCGAGGAGCTCACCCGGGAGGTCGACGCCGTCCAGGCGATGAGCGTCGCGCTGCGCGCCCAGCGCCACGAGACGGCCAATCGGCTGCACGTGCTCGCCGGGCTCCTCAGGCACGACCGGGTCGACGACGCCACCGCCTATCTCGACGAGCTGACCGGCATCGGCGGACATGCCGGGCTGGAGGGCCTGGAGAACGTCCACGAGCCGCACCTCCACGGCTTCCTCGACGCCAAGGCGGCCCATGCCCGCGAGCGCGGCGTCACGATCGGCCTCGGCGCCCAGACCTGGGTGGAGGGCACTCTCACGGACCCGATCACGGTCACCACGGTGCTGGGCAACCTGGTGGACAATGCCATCGACGCCGCCGGCCAGCAGCCGGACGGCCGCGCCGCCCATGTCGAGGTCGACGCCTTCACCGAGGGAGACACGTTGCTGATCACCGTCGCCGACTCGGGCCCGGGCATCCAGCTCGACGACCCGGAGGAGATCTTCGTGGACGGCGTGACCACCAAGGCCGACCCGGCCGTGCCGGGCGGCCGTGGCATGGGGCTGGCCCTCTCCCGCCAGCTCGCTCGCCGGATCGGCGGCGACATCGTCGTGGCCGATCCGGGCGGCGTCGAGGGCGGGGCCGTCTTGGTCGCGCGCCTCCCGGGGGTGCTCGCCGGGGCGAGCGGGTCATGAGCGGTCTCGGGGTGCTGATCGTCGACGACGACTTCCGTGTCGCCGGGCTCCACGCGGCGATCGTCGGCGCGCTGCCCGGCTTCCGCGTGACGGCGCGGGCCGGCTCGATGGCCGAGGCCCGCGCGGCGCTGCGGGAGCACCCGGAGACCGACCTGGCGATCCTCGACGTCCACCTGCCCGACGGGTCCGGGATCGACCTCATCGCCGAGCTGGGCTGCGACTGCTTCATCGCGGGCGCGGAGACCGACCCGGACGCCGTACGCCGTGCGCTGCGCGCCGGAGCGCTGACCTACCTGATCAAGCCGTTCGGCGATGCCGAGCTCGCCCGGCGGCTGGCCGGCTACGCGCACTACCGGCGCGCGCTGGACGCCGGGCAGATCGACCAGGCCGCCGTCGACGCGGCACTCTCGGCGATGCGCACCGGCAGCCGGCCCGACCGCCGCGCCGAGACGGCCTCGCCGACCGAGCGCGCCATCCTGGCGCAGTTCGCCGACCACGCGACGCTCGTCGCCGACCAGGTGGCGACGCTCGTCGGCGTCTCGCCGGCGACCGCGCGCCGCCACCTCGCCGCGCTGGTCAGCGCCGGCCGGCTGCGGATGTCGCTGCAGTACGGCGCCGCGGGCCGTCCACGTCAGGAGTACCGCCTGCCGTGACCGCCCGCCGCCCGGTCAGCCCGGATCCACCGATTCTCGCCGTAGCGAGCGTCACCAGACGGGTGTCCTGGCAAGGCGGAGTGCCGAAGGCGGGCCGAGGTCTGAACGAAGTGGCCTCCGTCGAGGTGCGACAACGCAGCCAGGGCGCCCGGATGGGGGCGCGCAGCAGGCGCAGAATCGGTGGATCCGGGGTCAGGCGTCGAGCTGCTCGCGCAGGCGCTTGAGCAGGTCCAGCGCGGAGTCGGCGATGACGGTGCCGGGCGGGAAGACCTCGGCCGCGCCCATCTCCTTGAGCGTCGGCACGTCGTCGGGCGGGATGACGCCGCCGACGACGATGAGGATGTCCGGCCGGCCCTGGTCCTCCAGCGCCTTCTTCAGGGCAGGCGTGAGGGCCAGGTGTCCGGCGGCGAGGGAGGAGACGCCCACGATGTGCACGTCGGCGTCGACGGCCTGCTGGGCGACCTCCTCCGGCGTGGAGAAGAGCGGGCCGACGTCGACGTCGAAGCCGAGGTCGGCGAAGGCGGAGACGACGACCTTCTGGCCGCGGTCGTGACCGTCCTGGCCCATCTTGGCGACGAGGATGCGGGGGCGGCGGCCCTCGGCCTCCTCGAACTCGTCGGTCGCCTTGAGGACCTCGGCGACCTTGCTGTCGCCGGAGCTGGTGGCCTCGTCGCGGTACACGCCGGAGATGGTACGGATCACGGCCTGGTGGCGCCCGTAGGCCTTCTCGACCGCGTCGGAGATCTCGCCGACGGTCGCCTTCGCGCGGGCGGCGTCGACGGCCAGCTCGAGGAGGTTGCCGGCACCGGCGCCGGTGGAGCCGGCCGCGTTGGTGAGCGCATCCAGCGCCCGGCGTACGTCGTCGTCGTCACGCTCGGCGCGGAGCCGCTCCAGCTTGGCGATCTGACGTCGGTAGACGTCGTCGTTGTCGACCTTGAGCACGTCGAGCTTGTCCTCGACCGCCTGGCGGTAGGTGTTGACGCCGATGACCTTCTGCGCACCGGAGTCGATGCGCGCCTGGGTGCGGGCCGCGGCCTCCTCGATGCGCATCTTGGGGATGCCCTGCTCGATCGCCTTCGCCATGCCCCCGGCCGCCTCGGCCTCCTGGATGTGAGCCCAGGCGCGGGCGGCGAGGTCGTGGGTGAGCCGCTCGACGTAGTAGGAGCCGGCCCAGGGGTCGATGATCTGGGTGGTGCCGGACTCCTGCTGCAGCAGGAGCTGGGTGTTGCGCGCGATCCGGGCGGAGAAGTCGGTCGGCAGCGCGATCGCCTCGTCCAGCGCGTTGGTGTGGAGGCTCTGGGTGTGGCCCTGGGTCGCGGCCATCGCCTCGATGCAGGTGCGGCCGACGTTGTTGAAGACGTCCTGCGCGGTGAGGCTCCAGCCGGAGGTCTGGGAGTGGGTCCGCAGGCTGAGGCTCTTGGCGGACTTCGGGTCGAAGTCGGCGACGAGGCGACTCCACAGCGCACGGGCCGCACGCATCTTCGCGACCTCCATGAAGAAGTTCATCCCGATGGCCCAGAAGAAGCTCAGGCGAGGGGCGAAGGCGTCGATGTCGAGGCCGGCGGCGAGGCCGGTGCGGATGTACTCCACGCCGTCCGCGAGCGTGTACGCCAGCTCCAGATCGGCCGTCGCGCCCGCCTCCTGCATGTGGTAGCCGGAGATCGAGATCGAGTTGAACCGCGGCATGTTGCTCGCGGTGTAGGCGAAGATGTCGCCGATGATCCGCATCGACCCGGCCGGCGGGTAGATGTAGGTGTTGCGGACCATGAACTCCTTGAGGATGTCGTTCTGGATCGTGCCCGCGAGCTGCGCGGGCTTCACGCCCTGCTCCTCCGCGGCGGCGATGTAGAGCGCCATCACCGGCAGCACGGCGCCGTTCATGGTCATACTGACCGACATCTCGTCGAGGGGGATGCCGTCGAAGAGCGTGCGGGTGTCGTAGATCGAGTCGATCGCCACGCCGGCCATGCCGACGTCGCCGCGCACCCGCGGGTGGTCGGAGTCGTAGCCGCGGTGGGTCGCCAGGTCGAAAGCGACGCTAAGACCCTTCTGGCCCGCTGCCAGGTTGCGGCGATAGAAGGCGTTCGACTCCTCGGCGGTGGAGAACCCGGCGTACTGCCGGATCGTCCACGGCTGGGTGGTGTACATCGTCGGGTAGGGGCCGCGCAGGAACGGGCTGAGGCCGGGGTAGGTGTCGAGCGCGTCGAGCCCGACCAGGTCGGACTCCGTGTACGACGGGGCGATCTCGATGCCCTCGGGGCTGGTCCAGGTTTGCGGTCCCCGGTTAACCGGTGACTCGGGAACTTCTCGGCCGGCGTGCCCCCCGAGAAGTTCCCCTCCCGGCCGGGTCGTGGGGCTGGTGGGGCTGAAGGGGAGGCCTTCGAACGAGGCGGGAACGCTCATGCGCCGAGCTCCTTCCGGACGGTGGTGAGGAAGTCGAGCGCGTCGACGCCCATCGCGGCGGACGCATCGGCGTAGTCCACCTGCTTGCCCGCGATGATCACGTGCCTCGCGCCCGCCTCGCGCAGGGCGGCGGCGGCGTCGGCGCCCCACTCCTCGTAGGCCCTGTCGGAGCCGGCGAGCATGACGACCGACTGGCCGGCGTACGCGGCGACGAGGTCGCTCGCCCCCGACGTCGCGCCAGCGAGGTCGACCGCGATGCCGCCGGTCGCGAGCAGGTTGGCGGCGAAGGTCGCGCGGGCGGTGTGGTGCGCGATCGGGCCGAGGGTGGCGAGGAAGACCGGCTGGCCCGCCGGCTCGTCCCGCAGCGCCTCGAAGCTCGCGCCGTAGCGCCGGACGGAGTCGGCCCTCGGGTCGGGGTCGCGCTGGGGCAGCTCCTCGGCCAGGTTGGGGAACTCGGTCAGCCCGGTCAGCGGCCGCGAGCGCTTGGCGATCGCCCTCTCCCGCTTCGCCACGACCTCCTCGATCCGGGCACGGAACGCGGTGACGTCCACGTCCCCGGCCCACTCGGCCTCGAGCCTCTGGAACTCGCTCCACCCGGCGACGGCGAGATCACCTGTCAGCTGCTCGACGGCGTACGCGCCGCCGGCGGGGTCCGCCACGACGGCGACGTGCGACTCGTCGATGAGGAGGTGGCTGACGTTGCGGGCGATTCGGCGACCGAAGGCCTGCGGCCGGCCGTTGGCGCTGTCGAAGGGCAGCACGGTGATGCTGTCGGCGCCGCCGACCCCGGCGGCGAAGGCCGCGACCGTGCCGCGGAGCATGTTGACGTAGGGGTCGTACTTGCTGAACGACGGCCGGCTCGTGGTCGCGTGGATCCGCATCCGCGTCGAGCTCGCGCCGCTGTGGTCCAGCACGCTCGCCCACAGGGTGCGGGCCGCGCGCAGCTTGGCGATCGTCGGGAACTGCTCGTCGGTGGCCGCGAGCCGGAAGTCGATCAGGCCCGCGGCCTCGTCGACGCTGAACCCGCCGCCGTCCTCGGCGGTGAGCCAGCGCAGGTACGCCGTCCCGGCAGCGATCGCCCAGCCGAGCTCCTGGGCGTCGCTGGCTCCGAGGTCGTGCGCGGCGGTGGCATCGACGACGATCGCGCGGATGTCGGCCTGCCACGCCCAGCGGGCCAGCGTCTGGACCTGGTCGACCGCGTCGCCGGCGAGCGGACGGCCGCGGAGGACCTGGCCGATCGGGTCGACGCCGAGGTTGGAGTCGGCGTGCTTGACGCCGGGGAGCGCGAGGAAGGCCTCGGCCACGGCGGCCGTGCCGACCGGCGCATCGAGAACGACGGGCGCCAGGTCGAGCAGGACGCCCGTGAGCACGGCCGCGAGGTCGCATCCCTCGTCGGCCGCGAGCCACAGGCTGGTCACGCCGCCCTCGAGGTCGACGAGCGCGGCCTCGTTGGCGAGCTTGGGCTCGGGGTCGTCGATGAGGCTGCGGATGTCCCAGGCGCCGGCGCGAGTCGGGCGGACCGCGGCGACGTCACCGCCCGGCAGGCCGAGCGGCGTCACGGTGATGCCGTCGAGCGTGGCACGACCGAGCTTGTCCCAGACCAGCGAGTCCGGGTCGTCCTCACCGAGCTTGCGCGTCTTGCGGAGCACGGCGGCCGCGGCCGCCTCCCACTCCGCCTGGCTGTGCTCGTCCTCGGGGCGCGCGAGGGCGACGGGCTGCTGCTCAGCAGGGGCCTCGGTCATGGGACGTGACCTTACTACCGGGAAACCGCGGGGAACTACTGGCCAGTAACAAGGCCTGGGGTCACGCCTGGCCGTGCGGCTCGTCGAGGCTGCGGCCTGCTTGCCACGCGCTCCACATGCCGGCGTACGGGCCACCCGCGGCCACGAGCTGGGCGTGCGTCCCCTCCTCGACGATGCGCCCCCGATCCATGACGACGATCCGGTCGCAGCTCGCCGCCTGGGAGAGCCGGTGGGCGATCACGAGACCGGTCCGGCCGGCGAGGACGGCCTCCGAGGCGCGGTCGAGCTGCTCGGCGTGGGCCGACCCCGCCTCGGCGGTCGCCTCGTCGAGGATCGCCAGGTCCGGGTCGGCGAGCAGAAGCCGGGCCAGCGCGAGGTGCTGGGCCTGGGCGTCGGTGAGCGCGTGGCCACCGGTGCCGACCTCCGTGTCGAGACCGTGCGCCGACAGCTCGACCAGGTCGGCTGCGCCGGTGACCTCGAGCGCGGCGCGAATCTCACGATCGGTGGCGTCGGGGGCGGCGAGCGTGAGGTTCTCGCGAAGGGTTCCGGCGAAGACGTGCACCTCCTGGGTGACGACCGCGGCGCGCGCCGGGCGACTCACGGTCCCGGCATCCGGACGGTGAGCGCCGGCGATCACGGCGGCGAGCGTCGACTTCCCCGCCCCGGACGCTCCGACCAGCGCGACGTGCTCCCCCGCGGGAACGTCGAGGGTGATCTCGTCCAGCGCGGCGGGACCTGCGCCGTAGCGGAAGACGACGCCGCGGAGGCGTACGCCGGGAGCGCCGTCGTACGACGTCGCCGGATCATCGGCGGATCCGTCGGTCGGGTCCTCGGGGATCGTGGCGACGCCGACCATGCGGCTCAGCGAGGCGAGGGCCGACTGGAGCGTGTCGATGACGAACAGCAGCTCGTTGACCGGCGCGAGCATGCGCAGGACGAGCAGCATCGCAGTGGTCGCGCCACCGACGGACGAGGCGCCGTGGTCGATCAGGACGAAGCCGACGACGAGCACGGTGGCCAGGCTCAGGCACTCGCCGAGGTTGAGACGGCCGTTGAGCATGCTCTGCACGATCCGGGCACGCAGCGACTGCACCGCGACGCCCCACGAGTCCGCCATCACGGCCTGGTGCCGCTGCTGGGCCAACCCGAAGCCGCGCACGGTGGCGTAGCCGCGCTGGGACTCGAGGATCTGCTGGGCACGCGCGCTCATCGCCGTCCGCTCGGCGCGATAGACGCGCGGCCCGGTGCGGAGGTACCAGCGCATGGCCACCGCATAGACCGGCAGCACCACGATGAACGCAGCCGCGTAGGGCCACTCCAGGGCCGCGAGGCCGCCCAGCGACACGATGATGGTGAACGCGGTGACGGTGAGCACCGGGATCACGGCAGGAGCGGCGTCCGCGACCGCGGTGACGTCGTCGCTGGACCGGGAGATCAGGTCACCCGTCCCGGCACGCTCGACGAAGTGCTGCGGCAGCGTCATCGCGCGGCCCACGACCTGCTCGCGCAGAGTGGCGAGGATGGCGTGGTAGACGCGCGTCGCGAGCACGATCGTCAGGGCTGTGCCCGCTGCGCCGAGCACGGCCGAGAGTGCCATCACGGCGGTGACCGTCAGCACGGTGCCGAGATCCGCCGTGCCTGCCTGCACGTGGTCGACGAGAACGCCGATGGCTGCTGGCGGGATCAGGTCGACGGCGGTGCTGAGGATGCCCAGGGCCCCCGTCGCGGCCAGCCGCAGACGGTGCCCCTGGCTCAGCCGCCACACCTCCCCAGCCGTCTCCCGGCCGCTCGCGACGGGTAGCGCGGTCGCCGCGGACGCGGCGCTCATGGCGCGCTCCTCACCCGTTCGGGGAGGTCGGCAGGGAGCTCCACGACCCGGTCGCAGCAGCCCAGCAGTGCCGGTGCCGAGGAGATGAGCAGCGTCGACCGACCGGCCCGTGCGCCGCGCAGCCGTCCCGCGATCGCGTGCTCGGTGACCGAGTCGACCGCGGTGGTCGGGTCGTGCAGGACGAGCACCGGCGCCTCGCTCGCCAGCGCGCGGGCAAGCGCGACCCGCTGGCGCTGGCCGCCCGAGAGCCGGTTGCCGCCCTCGCCGACCGGCAGGTCGAGGTCCGTGGCGAAGTCGTCGCACGCAGCGGCCA
>NZ_JASGDD010000170.1:0-15157 GCF_047607365.1 Nocardioides sp.
CCGCCTGACGCCCGGATCCATCGCGCGCAGGCACCCCCCCCCCGACCCCGCCCAGGCGATCCGCGTCCCGGGGCGGGGTCGGGGGGGGGGTGCCTGCGCGCGATGGATCCGGGCGTCAGGCGGAGGCGGCGGCGAAGCGGGCCGCCTCGCGGTCGGCGCCGGCGGGCTTCGCGCCGGTGGCGAGGCCGGTCTTCAGGCCGGCGACCTTGGCCGCGATGTTCTCGGCGACCGTGATGGGCGGGTACGCCGTCCCGCCGTCGGCCACGGTGCCCGGGAGCGGCGAGATGACCGCGTCGTAGTTGCCGTCGAAGAAGAACGCCGCCGAGCGCCGGCGGATGATCCGGCCGTCGACGACCGGCGGGTTGACCCGGTGCAGGGTGGACTTCCAGCGGTCGTTGGTCCAGCGCGCCATCGCGTCGCCGAGGTTGATGAGGAAGGCCCCGTCGGCCGGCATGACGTCGTGCCAGGCCTCCTCGCCGGTGCCGTCGTCGCCCAGCACCTGGAGGCCGGCGACCTGGTCGGCCCACAGCACGGTCAGGATGCCGAAGTCGGTGTGGGCGCCCATCCCCATCAGCTCGCCGGCCAGCTCGATCTCGCCCTCGGGCAAGGTGTAGTTGTTCATCTTCATGGCGTCGATCGAGTGGTCGACGAGGGTGTCGAAGTGGTCGATCGGCAGGCCGAGCGCCTCGGAGCAGGCGCGCAGCAGCACCCGCGAGAGCCCGGTCGCGGCGGCGAAGTAGTCCAGGACCGCCGGCTCGAATCCCGGGGCCGCCTCGGGCCAGTTGTTGCCGGCGTAGCTCGACTCGGGCAGCTCGACGCCGTCGTACCAGCCGGCCTCGGAGCCCACGGTGTAGGCCTCGTAGAAGTCGTTCATCATGTTCGCGGGCGTGACGCCGAGGCTGTTGGAGAGCGACTCCGACTTCGGCGGCGCGTAGCCGCGGTTGTCGCCGGGGTTGCGGCGGTAGCGCTTCTTGACGTCGAGGTCGAGTCCGAAGAACTCGTCGAGCGCGGCCTTGAGGCCGTCGACGAGCCGGTCGTCGACGCCGTGCCCGACGACCTGGAGGAAGCCGACCTCGCGGCAGGCGCGGTCGATCTCGGCCGCCACCTGCGCGCAGGCGGGGTCGGTGGCGGCGCTGGCGCCGGGGACGAGGTACGGCGAGATGTCGATGGTCGGGACGTGGAAGCTCATGGCGGGCTCCTGATCGGGTGGTCGAGGGTGGTCGAGGTGGTGCGGACGAGGGGTGAGGGCTCAGCGACGGTCCGCTGAGCTGTGCCAGCGGCCGACGAGGGTGGAGGTGAGGACGGCGAAGAGGCCGAAGACCGCGATGCCGAAGGTCGCGGCGAGGAGGATCGAGGCGATCAGGTCCTCACTTCGCAGCTGGGCGCGGTAGTTGTCGATGAGCGTCCCGATCCCGGCCTCGCCCTGGGCGAAGAACATGTCGCCGATGATCGCGCCGATGACGGCCTGCCCCGCCGCGATGCGGAGGCCGGTGAGGATGGAGGGGAGGGCCGCCGGGAGCTCGAGCCGGACCAGTCGCTGGAGGCCGGAGGAGCGGCCGAGGCTGAAGAGCTCGTGCAGCCCGCGGTCCACCGAGCGGAAGCCGAAGTTGGTGTTGGTGATGATCGGGAAGAGCGAGATCAGCACGCAGACGAGCACGCGGGCGGTCAGGCTGTAGCCGAACCAGAGGCCGATCAGCGGCACGATTGCCAGGATCGGGACGACCTGCAGCAGGACGGCGTAGGGATAGATCGAGCGCTCCAGCCAGCGGGCCTGGCTCATCAGCGCACCGACCGCGACGCCGACCGCTGTGGCGACGAGGAGGCCGATCGCCGTGACCCGCGCGGTGACGGCGAGGCCGTCGAGCATGGGCTGGAGGTGCGCGCCGTCGGAGAGCGAGAGCTGCCACACCTGCTGCGGCGGCGGCAGCAGGAACCGGCGGCTCGGGCTGAGCACGAGGTAGCTCGCGGCGTACCACGCCCCGAGGCCGGCGGTGAGCGCCAGCACCGGCACCGCGGCTCCCGCGATGATCCGGCGGAGCCTCGTGGCGGACAGGGTCATCGCGGGCCGGCGTACGCGGGAACGGATGGCGGGGACGGTGGTCATCGGACTCCTCGGAGCAGCTCGGAGATGTGCTTCACCTGGTCGACGTACGACGCCTCGAAGCGGAGCTCGGGCCCGCGGGGCCGGGGGAGGTCGACGTCGACCACGGCACGGATCCGTCCGGGCCGGGCGGACATCACGACCACCCGGTCGGCGAGCAGGACGGCCTCGGAGACGGAGTGGGTCACGAAGAGGGCCGTGAAGCGGCGCCGCTCGTAGAGGTCGAGCAGTTGGAGCTGCATCTCCTCGCGCGTCATCTCGTCGAGCGCACCGAAGGGTTCGTCCAGCAGCATCACCTGCGGCTCGAGGGCGAGTGCCCGAGCCAGGGAGACCCGCATCCGCATGCCGCCGGAGAGCGAGCGGGGCAGCTGGTCGGCGAAGTCCTCGAGGCCGACCGCGAGGATGGCGTCCTCGACCCGGCCGCGGGCGACCTCGCGCGGGAGGCGGGCGAGCTCGCCGAGCAGCGCGACGTTGCGGCGGACCGACGCCCAGGGCAGCAGGGTCGGCTCCTGGAAGATGAAGCCGACCGAACGGGTCCCGACGGCGACGCTCCCGCGACTGGGACGCTCCAGTCCGGCGGCCAGGCGCAGCAGGGTGGACTTGCCGCAGCCGGAGGGTCCGACGATGGCGACCATCTCCCCGGTGCGGACCGACAGGTCGACGTCCTGCAGCGCCGTCGTGCCGGTGCCGTAGGTCATGCCCAGGTGCTGGAAGGAGACCTGGAGGCCGTGGACCAGGTGGCTGGCGTCGACGTCGTTCATCGTGTCGGCGAGCGGGGTGGCGCGGGTCATGGTGCTCCGATCAGTGGATATGCGATGCAGTCGCTCCGGTTGACGACAATCCTCTGATTACATGTAGATCAGAACAAGATATCGGGCCATTAAATGCTTGTTACATGCATATTGATCCCTTGCGTCGCCCTCGGCGGGTCGGTCAGTGTTCCCGCCAGTGCCCCGGCGTCGGGGCGCCCCCTTCCTCGCCACCCCCCCAGACCCACCCCGCCAAGGAGAACCCGATGAACCCGTCCCCGCCCACCGCCCGACGTGCCGCCGCCGCGGCCGGAGCCCTCCTCCTCGCCGGCGCGCTCGGCGCCTGCTCGTCGGAGTCCTCGGGGTCCTCCGGGTCCGCGGGCTCCGAGGCGAAGGCCGCCGACCTTCCTGCCGCGCCGGCCGCCGAGCAGCTCGGCGACGCCTGCGGCGCCGATGTCGTGGTGCAGCTGCAGTGGCAGCCCCAGTCCGACATGGGAGCGCTCTTCTCGCTCCTCGGCCCCGACTACACGGTCGACACGACGACGAAGTCGGTCACCGGGACCCTCGTCGTGGACGGCGCGAGCACCGGCACCAAGCTCACCCTCCGCGCCGGCGGCCCGGCGATCGGCTTCCAGTCCGTGCCGTCGGAGATGTACGCCGACGACTCCGTCGACTTCGGCCTGGTGCACTCCGACGTGATGATCGCCGCCTCGGGCGACCAGCGGGTCGTGGCCGTCACGCCGCTGCTCACCCACTCGCCGGCCATGCTCATGTGGGACCCCGCGTCGCAGGGCGACGACTTCGACATCACCAAGCTCGCCGACAGTGGCGCGACCGTGGTCGTCTCGAAGGACCAGTCGTATCCGGCCTGGCTGCTCTCGAAGGGCTACGTCACCGAGGACCAGCTCGACACCGGCTACGAGGGCACCCCGGCCCGGTTCGTGGCCGACCCGTCGATCGTCCAGCAGGGCTTCGCGAACTCCGAGCCCTACACCTACGAGAAGGACACGCCCGCCTGGGACAAGAAGGTGGACTACGAGATGCTCAAGGACGTCGGCTACGACCCCTACGCGTCCAACCTCACCGTCCGCGCGGACAAGCTCGAGTCGTCGGCGCCGTGCCTGGAGAGGCTGGTGCCGATCGTGCAGCGGGCCAGCGCCGACTACGTCACGGACCCGGATGCCACGAACAAGGTGATCGTCGACGTGGTCGGGTCGGACCCGTCGTACTCGGCGTACACGATCGGGGAGGCGACCTACAGCAGCGACCTGCTGCGCTCCGAGGGCCTGATCGAGGCGGAGAACGGGACCGTCGGCGGCTACGACGACGCGCGCGTCGACGCCTTCTTCGACGAGGTCGCCCCCATCATCCGCGCGCAGGGCAGCAAGGTGCCCGACGACCTCGCCGCCGACGACCTCTTCACCAACCGGTTCGTCGACACCTCGGTCGGGATGCCGTGACGACGACCGACCTGCGCCGGCCGAGCCCCCGGGGGGCCGAGCGGCCCGCGGCGGTCACGGACGTGACCGTGTGGACCGGCTCCGGCTGGCGGGCGCACACCGACGTGCTGCTCGCGGGCGGGCTGGTCGGCGACCTCCTCGACCACGACCCGGCGCGGGTGTGGCCCGAGGAGGTCGTCTCGGGGAGGGGCGGTCATCTCATTCCGGGCTTCACGAACACGCACACCCACCTGCAGCAGTCTGTGCTGCGAGGCGCGGGCGAGGGGCGGCCGCTCCTCGAGTGGCTGCTCGCGATCGGTGAGGGCATGGTCGCCACGACCCCGGAGACGGCGTACGTCGCCACCGTGGCCGGCGCGCTCGAGGGGCTGCTCGGCGGCACCACCCTCCTCGTCGAGCACGGCTGGTCGCACCCCGACCCCGCGATCTGGGATGCCGTCCGTCGCGGGCTCGACCACGTCGGCGTCCGCGCCGTCCTCGGTGTCGGCTGGGCCGACCGGGCCGACGCGACGCGGCGCTGGGGCTTCGAGCCACGGCTGATGAAGCCGGTCGAGGAGGTCTTCGACGACCTCACCGGCCTCATGAAGGCCACGGCGGGATCGCGGATCGCCATGGCCGTCGCCGTGGCCAACGCCCGCACGATCACCCCCGACGGCATGGCGCTGGTGCGCGGGTTCGCCGACGACCACGGACTGCCGGTGACCATCCACCTCTCCGAGACCGGCACGGACGACGCGATGTGCCGCGAGCACGCCGGCGTCGACGCCGTCACCTATCTGGAGCGGGGCGGGCTCCTGGGCGGCCATTTGCTGGCGGTGCACGGCGTCGCCCTTTCCCGCGAGGCGGCGGCACGGCTGGCCTCCCACGGCGTCGGGCTGTCGTGGAACCCGGTCTCGAACATGCGGCTGGGGTCCGGCGTCGCGCCGGTGGGCGAGTGGCGCGAGCTCGGCCTCGCCGTCGGCCTCGGGGTCGACGGCCCCGGCTCGAACGACCGCCAGGACATGTGGGAGACGCTCCGCTCCGGGGCCTACGTGCAGCGTGCGGTGCAGGGCAGGGCGGACGTCCTCCCCTTCGCCGAGATGATCGCTCTCGCGGTCGACGGGGCCGCCGCCGTCCTCGGCCGGCCGGCCGCGCGCGTGCCCGGAGCGGTCGAGGTGGGGCGGCCGGCGGATCTCACGCTGGTCCGGTTCGATCGCGACTTCGGCTGCCTGCCGGTCACCGATCCGGGCGCCTCGATGCTGACGACGGGAACGCCGCGGATCGTCGACACCGTCCTCGTCGAGGGTGAGGTGGTGGTCCGCGACGGCCGCAGCACCCGGATCGACGTCGGCGCGCTCACCGAGGCGCTGCTGGCGCTGTGACGGCTGTGCCGCACCTCGCCACGATCAGGCCGACCGCGGTGCCGACGAGCGTCTCCACCGCCCGCTCCGCGAGGAGCGTGCCGGTCGGCAGGGGCGCGGCGAGGTTGACCATGAGCAGCGCCAGCGGGGTGACCGCGACGAGAGCCAGCGCGTAGCTGCGGCCCACGACCAGCTCGGCCAGTGCCTGGAGCACGGTGACGGCGACGATGATCCCGAGGCCGCGCAGGTCCAGCGCCAGCAGGACCGCCGCCGCGCCGAGCCCGGCCGCTGTGCCGACGACCCGGCTGAGCCCGCGGCTGAGCTGGGCGTGCCACTCCCGGGCGGCGAAGGGCACGACGGCGGCCACCATCGCCCAGTAGGGCCGGCCGATCCCGGCGCCCGTGGCGATCAGCCCGGCGGCGAGCACGCTCGCCGCGGTGAGCGACGGGTGGGCGATCCCGGTGCGCCGAGGCCGGTCGGCGGCGGCCGGTCCGTGCCGTGGCGCGGTGGGTCGGTCGCGCCGGATGGACAACCCCGCCGCGCCGACCAGGATCGAGAGCGCCGCCGCGCTGGCCGAGCAGAGCGCCGCGGTGCCGACCTCCGCGGCCCCGCTGGGCACCGAGGCGACGGCCGCGAAGGCGAAGACCGGGAAGAGCGCGCCCGGAGGATGCCAGCCCCGCCGCGCGGACTCCCACGTCGCCGTGCCCGCGACGAGGGCCGCGACCGGGACGGCGAGCCACCGCCGCTCGTCGCTCAGCCCGACCACCGAGCCGAGGGTGACACAGGCGGTCAGGACGATGCCGACGACGACCTGGAGCCGGGTCCGCCGTACGCCGGCGCGCTCGCGTCCGTAGAGCGAGGTGAACGCCCCGAACGACGCGTACAGCGACCACTCCAGCCGCCCGAGCGACCACAGCGCCAGCAGCGGCACCAGCACGGAGATCGCCGCCCGGCCCGCGACGCGCTCCGCGTCGCCACGCGGCGCGATGCCCATCGCCTACGAGCGGTCGTGGACCCGCGGCCCGGTCGCCGCACGAAGGTCCGCGAGCGTGACGCCCGGAGCGAGCTCGACCAGCTCCAGGCCGGTCGGCGTGACGTCGAGGACGCCCAGGTCGGTGATGATCCGCTGCACCACCCCCCGGCCGGTGAGCGGCAGCGAGCAGCGCTCGACGATCTTGGGCGAGCCGTCCTTGGCGACGTGCTCCATGAGCACGATGACCTTCGCGGCGCCGTGGACCAGGTCCATCGCGCCGCCCATGCCCTTGACCATCTTTCCCGGGATCATCCAGTTGGCGATGTCGCCGGTGGCCGAGACCTGCATGGCGCCGAGGACCGCGGCGTCGATCTTGCCCGCGCGGATCATGCCGAAGCTCGTCGCGGAGTCGAAGAGGCTCGCGCCCGGACGCAGCGTGACCGTCTCCTTGCCCGCGTTGACCAGATCGGGGTCGACCTCCTCGTCGCGCGGGTATGCGCCGAGGCCCAGGATGCCGTTCTCGCTCTGCAGGACCAGCTCGACGTCGTCGGCGACGTGGTTGGGGATGAGGGTCGGCAGGCCGATGCCGAGGTTGACGTAGTCGCCGTCCGACAGCTCGGCGGCGGCACGGGCGGCCATCTCGTGGCGGGTCCAGCTCACAGACGCACCGTCCGGCGCTCGATCCGCTTCTCCGCGGCCTGGTCCTCGGTGAGGGCGACGACGCGGTGCACGTAGACCCCCGGCGTGTGGATGTCGCCGGGGTCGAGCGCGCCGGGCTCGACGAGGTGCTCCACCTCGGCGATCGTGATCCGCCCGCACATCGCCGCCGGCGGGTTGAAGTTGCGCGCCGCCTGGTGGAAGACGAGGTTGCCGTGCCGGTCGCCCTTCCAGGCACGGACGAGGGCGAAGTCGGCGACGAGCGCCCGCTCCAGGACGTACTCCCGCTCGCCGCCGCCCATGTCGAAGGTCTCGGTCCGCTTGGGGGGTGAGGCGACGGCGACCGAGCCGTCGGCGGCGTACCGCCACGGCAGGCCGCCCTCGGCCAGCTGCGTGCCGACCCCGGCCGGGGTGAAGAAGGCGGGGATGCCCGAGCCGCCCGCTCGCATCCGCTCGGCCAACGTCCCTTGGGGCGTGAGCTCGACCTCGAGCTCGCCGGCGAGGTACTGCCGCTCGAACTCCTTGTTCTCCCCGACGTAGGAGGCGACCATCCGGCGGATCCGGCCGTCGCCGAGCAGGAGGCCCAGCCCCCAGTCGTCCACGCCGGCGTTGTTGGAGAAGACCTCGAAGCTCCCGACGCCGCGGGCGCGCAGCGCGGCGATGAGGACCGAGGGGATCCCGCACAGCCCGAAGCCGCCGACGGCGAGGGAGGCGCCGTCGGGGATGTCGGCGACCGCCGCTGCCGCCGAGGCGACCACCTTGTCCATCAGCCCTCCTGGCCCTCGAGGACCTCGCGCGCGATCCGGAAGGCGGTGTTGGCGTCGGGCACGCCGCAGTAGATCGCCGACTGGAGGACGACCTCCTTGATCTCGTCGACGGTGAGGCCGTTGCGGACCGCGGCGCGCAGGTGCATGGCGAGCTCCTCGTGGTGGCCGCGCGCGATGAGCGCGGTCAGCACGGCGATCGATCGGTCGCGGCGGGTGAGGCCCGGGCGGGTCCAGATCGTCCCCCAGGCGTAGCGCGTGATCAGCTCCTGGAACTCCTCGGTGAGCTCGGTGACGGCGGCGTTCGCGCGGTCGACGTGGGCGTCGCCGAGCACCTCGCGCCGGACGACCATGCCGGCGTCGTACGTCGTCTGCTCGGTGTGCCGCGGGAGGAGCCGGCGCAGGAGGCCGGCCACGCGTCCCGGCGCCTCGGCCGGAGCGAGGTGGGCGACCCCGTCGAGCACCTCCAGGCGGCCGTCGCAGACGCCGTCGGCGATCTGGGCCAGGCTGGCCGGAGGCGTGGGAGCGTCCTCGTCGCCCGCGATGGCCAGGACCGGCCGGGTGATCTCGCGAAGACGGTGCCGGACGTCGAAGCCGGCCAGCGCCTCGCACGCACGGGCGTAGCCCTCGGCGTCGGCGTGCTGCAGGTCGGCGAGCAGGGCGGTCGCGGTCTCCGGGTGCTGCTCGATGAATCCCTTGGCGAACCACCGCTCGGCGCTTCCCGTCACCATGACCGGCGTGCCGCTCGCGCGCACCGTCGCGGCGCGGTCGTGCCACCCCTGGGCGTCGCCGATCCTCGCGCCGGTGCAGATCAGTGCGGCGCCGGCGACCTCCTCCGGCGCGTCGAGGAGCCACTGGAGCGCCACCGCCCCGCCGAGCGAGTCGCCCGCCACATACACGCCGAGTGGGGCCTCCCCTCCCGCCGAATGGGGGCTCCGTCCGGGGCGAGTGGGGGCCGCGGCGGCGCGAGCCTGGACGACGCCCGCCGCGAAGGTACGTACGCCGGCGGCCAGCTCGGCCAGGTCGTACGGCTCCGCGACGGGGGCCCCGGCGTGGCCGGGGAGGTTCCAGCCGACGACGTGGAAGGCGTCGTCGAGCCGGGTGGCGACGGGGCTCCACAGGGTCGCGACGCCGGTGCCGAGCGACGGGCCGACGATCAGGAGGGGCAGGGTGGCGTCGCCGGCCAGCTCGACGCCGGTGATGCGGGGGATCGTCATCGGGACCTCTCCGTCACTGCTGGTGAACCGGTCGAATCGGGGTCGGACGTGGCGCGTTCGCCAGCAGTCGTCGCGGCGACACGCTCGAGGACCTCGTCGATGAGGTGGCCGGTCGCGCCGAGGTAGTCGCCGTCGACCTCCGCCTCCGCCCCCGCCTGGGGCCGCGTGCCGGCGCCGGCGAAGGCGACGACGGACTCCTGCTCGGCGAGGAGGTCGTCGCGGCCCGCCTCGACGGTGGCGGCCATCCGGGCCGCGTTCACCTCCAGGCCGGCGAGCAGCTCGGTCGCCTGGCGAGCGGCCACGACCGTCCGTCGACCGAGGTCGCGCAGCGTCGCCCACTCGGCGTGCCAGCCGCCGGAGGGCCGTTCGTCGTCACTGAGCGCGGCGGCGAGGTGGAGCGTCGAGGCGAGCGGCGGGGCGGTGATCGCCGCCCGCCGGAGGAGGACCGAGAGCACCGGGTTGCGCTTGTGGGGCATGGTCGAGGAGCCGCCACGGCCCTCGCCGGCCGGCTCGGCCAGCTCGCCGATCTCGGTCCGGCTGAGCGTGATCACGTCGGCGGCGACCCGGCCCCAGGCGTCGGTCGCGGTGACCAGCGCGTCCCCGATGGCGGTGATCGGGCGGCGCGACGTGTGCCACGGCGGCCGCGCCTCGAGCCCCAGCGTGGCCGCGGTCCGCCGGACCAGGTCCCATGCATCGTCTGCGTCGGAACGGTCCGGGTCGCGCGTGAGGACGGTCGCGGCGGCGAGGGTGCCGGCGGCACCGCCGAGCTGGACCGGCCACCGCAGCGCGGCGAGGGCGTCGCGGGCGTCGAGCAGCCCGGTGAGCCAGCCGGCCGCCTTGAGCCCGAAGGTGATGGGCACGGCGTGCTGGCCGAGGGTACGACCGGCCATGACCGTGTCGCGGTGGGCCTCGGCGAGCGAGGCGAGTGCCTCGACCTGGGCGTCGAGCTCACGGCGTACGGCGTCGGCGGCCTCGCGCGCGACGAGGATCAGGGCGGTGTCGACGACGTCCTGGCTGGTGAGCCCGCGATGGACCCACGCGTTGCCGCTGCGCTCCCGGAGCAGCGTGACGAGGCCGAGCACGGGGTTGCCGCCGCCCTCGGCTCCGGTCGCGAGCGCCTCGAGGTCGGCTTCGCCGACGAGCCCACCGAGCTGCGTGCGCGCGAGCCCCCACTCGGCGCTGCCGGAGGCCCCATTCGGCGGGACGGAGGCCCCATTCGGCGGGGTGGTCAGGGTGGTCAGGGCGTCGAGCCAGGCCTGCTCGACGGCCACCATGGCGTCGAGCAGGGCGGCGTCGCCCATCAGCGCGCCCGCCCGCTCCTCGCCCGGCCAGAACAGGTCAGCCACGCGACCCGGCCCCGAGGTGGTCCAGGAAGACCGTCTCGCGCTCCCCCTGGATCCGGATGTCGAAGACGTAGCCCTCGCCGACGACGCCACCGACGCCGGCGTCCGGCACCGCGATCAGCGTCGCCCGCTCCGCCGGCGAGAGGGAGGCCAGGAACGGGTCGGCCTCGAGGCCCGGGCCGGGCACGTAGGCGCGGGTGAGGAGCCGGTGGAGCAGGCCCCGCGCGAAGAGCGTGACGGCCCACAGCGCCGGCCCGCCGGGCTCGGTGGAGCCGGGCAGCAGCGTCGAGAAGGCGTAGCGCCCGTCCCGGCCGGTCGAGGCGCGGCCGAAGCCGGTGAAGGTCCATCCGTCGCGCCGGATCGAGCCGGCGGCCTGCGGGATCGTCCCGTCGGGCGCCGCCTGCCAGATCTCGACGAGGGCGTCGGGGACCGGCACCCCGGCGCCGTCGTAGACGGTGCCGTGGAGCACCACGGACCCGGGCGAGCCGGGCGGGACGAGGTCGCGGTCGCCGTCGTATGGCAGGCCGTAGTGGAAGAACGGCCCGACGGTCTGGCCGGGGGTCGGCGCAAGCGTCATCAGAGGTCGCTCCCCTCGGGCTCGAGCCAGGTGCGGTGGCCCCCGGTGAGGACGATGTCCCAGCGATAGCCGAGCGCCCACTCGTGGCTGGTGAGGTCGTGGTCGTACGTCGCCACGAGCCTGTCCCGGGCGCCCTGGTCCGTGATCGCCTGGTAGATCGGGTCGAGTGCGAAGAGCGGGTCGCCCGGGAAGTACATCTGGGTGACGAGCCGCTGGGTGAACTCGTGGCCGAAGAGCGAAAAGTGGATGTGTGCCGGGCGCCAGGCGTTGTGGTGGTTGCGCCAGGGGTAGGGACCGGGCTTGATCGTGGTGAAGCGGTAGCGGCCGTCGTCGTCGGTGAGGCAGCGCCCGGCGCCGGTGAAGTTGGGGTCGAGCGGAGCGGGGTGCTGGTCGCGCTTGTGCACGTAGCGCCCGCCGGCGTTGGCCTGCCAGATCTCGACGAGCTGGCGCCGCACCGGGCGCCCGTCGCCGTCGGTGATCCGGCCGGTGACGATCATCCGCTCGCCGATCGGCTCGCCTCGCCCGCCGATCGTGAGGTCCGCCTCGAGCGGGTCGACGTCGCGCTGCCCGAAGCAGGGCGCCCACAGCTCGATGGTCTCCGGGTCGGCGTGGCGCAGGTCCTTGGTGGGGTGGCGCAGCGCCGAGCTGCGGTACGGCGGGTAGTCGATCAGCGGCTGCGGCGTGCTCGCGTCGGCGCCGGCCGCGACCTTGGCGATCTCGTCGCTGATCGTCCGCTGCGAGTCGAGCTGTCGCTCCGGCTGGGGAGCCTGCTCCGGCGCGGTGAGGGAGGTGCTGCTCATGACGGGGTCCTTCCGGTGTAGCCCTCGGCGAGGTAGGTCGATCCGGCACGGGAGGCGACGATGCTCGCCAGCTCGCCGAGCTGGCGCCGCTCGTCGAAGCCGCCGGCCTGGTCGCCGCGAGGAGGCCGGTGGAGCAGGGTGGTCATCCAGTAGGAGAAGTGCTGCGCCCGCCACACCCGGGCCAGCGCCCGGTCGGTGTACTCGGCCAGGGCGTCGGCGTCGTCCTTGAGCAGTGCCCGCTCGACGGTCTCCGCCAGGATGCGTACGTCGGCGAGCGCGAGGTTCAGCCCCTTGGCTCCGGTCGGGGGCACGGTGTGGGCGGCGTCGCCCGCGAGGAGCAGCCGGCCGTGGCGCATCGGGCTCTGCACGAAGCTGCGGAACGGCAGCACCGACCGCTCCAGCACCGGCCCCTCGTGGAGCCGGAAGCCGTCCTCGCCCGCGACCCGGGTCTGCAGGGTCTCCCGGATGCGGTCGTCGGACCAGTCCTCCACCCGCTCGGCCGGGTCGCACTGGAAGTAGAGCCGCTGGACGGTCTCGGTGCGCTGGCTGACCAGGGCGAAGCCCGCCTCCGAGCGGGTGTAGACGAGCTCCGGCGCGTTGGGCGGCGTCTCGACCAGGACGCCGAACCAGGCGAAGGGGTACTCCCGCTGGAAGCGCTCCGCCCCCTCGACCAGGTGGCGGCACATGCTGCGCGACCCGTCCGCCCCGACCACCAGGTCGGCGACGATCTCGTGGGACCGGCCGTCCGTGTCGGCGTACCGGATCCGAGGACGCTCGGTGTCGTCGGCCACGCCGAGGCCGGAGACGGCGGTGTCGGCGATGCCGTAGCGGAGGTCGCCGCCGGTGGCGGTGCGCAGACGGTGGAGGTCGGCGAAGACCTCGGTCTGGGGGTAGAGCCAGCAGGACGACCCGGCCAGGTCGGCGAAGTCGATGCGGTGGCTGACCCCGGCGAAGCGCAGCGAGATGCCGTCGTGCCGGTGGCCCTCGCGCAGCACCCGGTCGGCGCCGGCGTCGACCAGCAGCCGGACGCTGTCGGCCTCGAGGATGCCGGCGCGGTGGGTGCCCTCGATCGTCGGAGCGGTGCGGTTGTCGAGGACGATGCTGTCGATCCCGGACAGGTGGAGGAGCTGGGAGAGCATCAGCCCCGCGGGGCCGCCGCCGACGATGGCGACCTGGGTGCGGCTGGCGTGACTCACGGCGGCGACGCTAGTGACGACCGTCACGCCGGCCTAGAGTGGGATTCCACTCAGTGAAACCAGAGGACGAGAGGGGGTCGGGATGGCCGGCGGCTCCGCGCCCGGCGCCTCGCTCGTCGGGCGGGCGCTCGACGTGCTCGGCTCGTTCGACGAGCGGCACCGCGCCCTGACGCTCGCCGAGCTGGCCGACCGCGCGGGCCTGTCGGCGGCCACCACCCTCCGGATCGCCCGCCAGCTCACCGACGGCGGGGCGCTGGTCCGTGGCGAGGACCGGCGCTACCGGATCGGCCGCCGGATCTGGGACCTCGGCCTGCTGGCGCCGGTGGAGACCGGCCTGCGCGAGGTCGCGGCCCCCTTCGTCGGCGACCTGCACGCCGCGACCCGGGCGACGATCCACTTGGCGGTGCGCGAGGACGACGGCGCGCTCTATCTGGAGAGCGTCGCCGGCCACGCCTCGGTGCCGGTGGTGAGCCGGACGGGATCGCGGCTGCCGCTCTACGCGACCGGCGTGGGGAAGGTGCTGCTGGCCGCCGCCCCCGAGGAGGTGACGCGGCGCGTGCTCTCCTCGCTGCGACCGCTGACGCCGTACACGATCACGGCGCCGGGGATCCTCGTGCGCCAGCTGGCCCGGATCCGCGAGCAGGGCTACGCGACCACGCGGGAGGAGATGACGCTCGGCGCCTGCTCCGTGGCCGTGCCGGTCATGGTCGGCGACGAGGTGATCGCCGCGCTGGGCGTGGTGCTGCCGGACTTCCGGCGCGACCTCGATCGTCTCGTCGCGGCCCTCACGGTCGCGGCGCGCGGGATCGGCCGGAGCGTCCCCCGCGGCGAGTCCTGAGGCCGGATCAGACCGCCGCGGGCGGGATCCGGAAGAGCTCCGCGCGCCGCCGGATGGTCTCCGCACGGGCGAGCCGGGGCTTGTCCGAGCCGTCGCGGATCACGCGGCCGTCGTCGTCGAAGCGCTGCAGGAAGTCCAGCGCCCAGGCGACGTCGGCAGGGGTGGGGGACATCGACTCGTTGATCACGGCCGGTGCGTCCAGGTCGAGGCAGAGCTTGCCGGTCATGCCCATGGCGACCGCGTCCGCGGCGCCCTCGCGCAGCAGGGCGTGCTGCTTGGTCACCGTCGGGCCGTCGATCGCGCCGGGAAGCCCGCCGATCCGGGAGGCGAGCACCAGGCGGGTGCGCGGATAGGCCATCGCGAGCGGGTCGTTGGCCGCGCCGGTGTCCCGGCGGTAGTCGCCCGACCCGAAGGCCAGCCGGAAGGCGCCGCGCGCCCGGGCGATGGCGACGGCGTCCTCGATCCCGAGCGCCGACTCGACCAGGGCGACGACCCGGGTGCCGCCGCCGAGGCGCTGGAAGGTGTCGGTGACCTGCTCGGCCGCCTCGACCTTGGCGAGCATGACGCCGGCGAGGCCGGGCGCGCCCGCGAGGGCGGCGAGGTCCTCGCTCCACTCGGCGGTCGACCAGTCGTTGATCCGGACCCAGGCCCGGCCGCCGCCGTGGAGCCACTCGGCCACGTTGGACCGGGCCTGCGGCTTGAGCGAGCCGTCGACCGCGTCCTCCAGGTCGAGGATGACCTGGTCGGCGCGCCCGAGCTGGGCCTCGTCGAAGCGGTCGAGCCACAGGGCGTTGACCAGCTGCCAGGAGCGGGCGTGGGCGTCGTCGACACGGACGTCCTCGCGCACGCGCCGGCGCTCGGCGAGGTCGGCGTGGGCGCGGTCGGACTCGGTCAGGTGGGGCATGGGCGTTCCTTCGGCACGGTGGGGCCCCTCCAGGCTACGCAGGCCGGTGTCGGGTCGGGACGGCGGCGGCCATGGCATCAGCTGATACGAGCTATCGCCCCGATCACCTCGGCCGCCCGCGCGAGGTGCGGCTCGGTCCGGTCCGCGCGATGCGCCTCGGCCAGCTCGACGGACGCCGCGGGCCGCCCCAGCGGCCGGTAGGCCACGCCCGCCAGGGTCAGCGCGGTCACCGGCTCGGGGA
>NZ_JASGDD010000171.1:0-5136 GCF_047607365.1 Nocardioides sp.
CTCCCTCGGTCGGCGCCGCGACGCCCTCCGCGGGAGCCTGGCGACGCTCGCGCGCCGCCGTGAGGTCGTCGACCACGGGCGGGTCGGGCTGCTCGGCGGCCGGCAGGTCGCCGACGATCCAGCGGGCGTCGTCGTTGTCGAGCGAGACGTAGTTGCCGGGCGGGTCGAAGGTGAACTCCCCGGCGCCCGATCGTCCCGAGGTGGTGTAGAGCGCGACCAGCGCCCACCGTCCGTCCGTACGACGCCAGGCGTCCCACTCGACGGCGTCGCCGACCGAGTCGGTCGTGGCCAGCTGCATCGCGACAGCGTCGCCGAGGCTGCGGGCCGTGGACTCGGTGGCGATCCGGCGCACGGTCGCCTTCTGCGCGCGCTCGGCCATGTGCTCGCGCTCGGCCACGACCGGAGCCGCGAAGGGCATGATCCGCTCGAGGGTGGTGCCGGCGGCCTCCGCGACGGACTCCGGGCTCTCGCCGGCGCGGATCCGCGCCTGCATGTCGCGCGGCCGCAGGGCCGGCGCGCCCGAGCCGGTGCCCGGGCCCTGATCGTTCCCCTGGGGGTTCCCCTGGATGTTCACAGTCATCTCCGATCGCCGTGGCAGCGCGTCCGGCGCGACGGCCACGGACATCTCGTTCCCGTCGGCGTCGACCAGCAGCATCCGGGTGCCATCGCGACTGATCGATGCGACCGTCCACACGCGCTCAGCCGGTGTCCCGGGAAGCTCGCGGGGAAGTTCTTCGGCCGACATGGGGCGAGCCTACGACTCCCGCGCCCCCAGGTTCGTGCCGCCACGCCATGAGGGCAGGTCTCCTTCCTCGGCCGCGTCACCACGGCTGCGCTTCGCCGGAGGCGGGAGACATGCCCTAACGTCGCGTCATGACCACCGATCCGTCGCTGCTGATCGAGGTCTTCGACCTGGTCGGCATCTTCGTGTTCGGGCTCAGTGGCGGACTGGTCGCGGTCAACCGCGGCGTCGACATCTTCGGGGTGCTCGTCCTGGCGGCGACCACCGGCCTCGGCGGCGGCGTGATGCGCGACCTCCTGATCGGCGCCACCCCGCCCGCCGCCCTGGAGGACTGGCGCTTCATCGCGACGGTCGGCGCGGCCGGGCTGCTGGTCTTCTTCTTCCACCCGGCGGTCAGCCGGGCCGAGTCGAGCATCGACGTCATCGACGCGCTCGGCCTCTCCCTGTTCGCGGTGGCGGGCTCGCTGAAGGCCGAGGACTTCGGGCTCTCGCCGGTCTCCGCGGTGCTGATGGGGATGCTCACCGGCATCGGCGGCGGGGTGCTGCGCGACCTGCTCTCGGACCGCCTCCCGGAGATCTTCAGCGGCACGCTCTACGCCACGCCCGCCGTCGCGGGCTCGGCCGTCACGATCGGCCTCCTCCACCTCGACTGGCCGGTGCACGTGCCGCAGACGTGGGCCGCGCTGGCAGGCGGGACCCTCTGCGCCGGCTGGCGGCTGCTGGCCCTGCGCCGGGACTGGCACGCCCCGATCCCGCGCCCCGTCTCGGATGCCTGGGACAAGGCGGACCCTACGGTCCGACGACCCGGTCGAGGTAGGGGTTGGCGAGGACGCGTCGTGGGTCGAGGCGGTCGCGCAGTGCGACGAAGTCGCTGAACCGCGGGTAGCGCTCCGCGAGGCCGGCGGCGTCCAGGGTGTGCACCTTGCCCCAGTGCGGGCGGCCGCCGGCGGCCTTCAGGATGGGCTCGAGCAGGCCGAAGTAGGGCCGGTGGTCGACGTCCTGGTGGACGTGGAACGCCAGGTAGAACGAGTCGCGCCCCGAGGCGGTCGACAGCGCGGGGGACTCGGCGTTGGCCGTCCGCAGCTCCACCGGGAAGCCGATCCTCAGGTCCGATGCCTCCAGCGCGCGCCGGCACTCGGCGAGCACCTCGAGCCCGGACTCCAGCGGGACGGCGTACTCCATCTCGCGGAAGACGACCCGGCGCTCGGCGATGAACACCTTGTGCGCCTCGTCGGCGTAGGTGCGGTCGGTCATCAGGCTCGACGCGATCCGGTTCACCGCCGGGATCGTCCCCGGGACCCGGTTGGTCACCTGGCACAGGGCGCCGAAGATCGTGTTCTGCATCAGCTCGTCGTCGAGCCAGGCCCGCCAGCGCGGCAGCGGCGCGAGCTCGTCCAGGCCGACCCGGACGTTGCGCTTGGTGGAGATCCGGTCGGTGTGGGGGAACCAGTAGGCGTCCACGTGCGCGTCGCCGGAGCGCATCTCGTCGAAGGAGCCGGAGAACTCGTCCCACGACATCGGCGTCTCGGTCGCGCGCAGCCCGAAGAGCGGCTCGACCCGGAGCGTGATCGACACCAGCACGCCGAGCGCGCCGAGGCCGACCCGGACCAGGTCCAGCAGGTCGGCGTCCTCCTCGGTGACGCTGACCAGCGAGCCGTCGGCGGTCACCATCTCCAGGCCGGCGACCTGGGCGGCGATGCCGGCGACGCGGCCGCCGGTGCCGTGGGTGCCGGTCGAGATCGCGCCGGCGAGGGTCTGCTCGGCGATGTCGCCCATGTTGTGCAGCGAGAGGCCGACGCTCGCGAGCGCGGCGTTGAGGTGCTTGAGCCGGGTGCCGGCGAGGACGGTGACGGTCATCGCCTCGCGGTCGACGCCGGTGACGCCGGCCAGACCGGCCGGGGAGAGCATCACGTCGACCGGCGCCGAGATGCCGGTGAAGCTGTGTCCGGTGCCGACCATCTTGACCCGCCGCCCGGCGGCGGCCGACTCCGTCACGGCGCGTACGACGTCGCCGACCGATCGCGGTGTCAGCACGCTCGACGGACTGGCCGACTCGAGCCCCGACCAGTTCCTCCAGACGGTCATGCCGCACAGGGTAGGGCCTGACCGGTCAGCGCCGGCCCAGGGCGTCCGCGGTGCGCCGCCAGGCCTCGGTGCGCGGCGCCAGGTCGGCGATCGCGCGCAGCGTGGCCCGATAGGTCAGTGGCGGCCTGCCGGAGGCGCCGGCGCTCTGCCTGGTCTCGAGCCACAGGGCGCGAGCCGCCTCCCGGACCAGCGTCGGGTCCGCGTCGGCCGCCCGCCCCGGGAGGTCGGGGGGCGGGTCCGGCGCGACGAGGTCGGCGAGGCTGCCGTGCACGGTGAGCCTGCCCGCGGTGCGGCCCTCCTCCAGCGCGGCGACGGCCAGTTCGTTGCGCCGCCGTGCGAAGGCCCACCCGCGGCGGTCCAGCCGGGGCACGGGCTCGAGACGCCGGCGGGGGACCAGCGCCTCGGCGATGACGCGCCGCATCGCGAGGCGGACGAGGTGGATCGGGTGGCCGGCGCGCTGCCAGTGCCGGCCGAGGTCCTGGAGCATCTGGGCCGAGGCGTGACCGACCGACGGGTTGACCCGCGGCGCCGGCTCCACCACCTCGGCCTGCTCGAGGCCGGCGGCGAGCGCGAACGCGCGCCACAGCGGCCGGCTCTCGGTCCGGGTGTGCGGGAGGGTCAGCACGTGCAGCAGCCCGACTCCCGGATGCGTCGACCAGTCGCGGGCGATCCGGTCGAGATCCTGCGCACGGTGGTAGCTGCGCCACGCCTTCGAGCGGCGGTCGCCGGCCCGGTCCGGATCGATGTGGGCGAGATAGTCCGGCCACCGGTCGTCGCCGTAGTTGCGGCAGAAGGTCTGCCACTGCGAGGGGATCGCGCCGACCTGGTCGCGCACCGCCAGCACCACCCGCACCGAGAGGCCGGCCAGGGGAGCGAGGAGCGCCTCGATCTGATGCGGGCGGGCGAAGCCGAGGTACTCGGTGGAGACCACGACCGTCTCCGCGGGAGCCTCGCGGATGCGCCGGCACAGCTCGTGCCACGCCACGGCCGCCGTGGCGTCGTACGGCCTCGCGAGCACCTTCGCGACCGCTCCGGCCGGCCGGCCGAGGGTGCGCGCGTCGAGGTGGCCCGTGGTCGCGAGGGCCGCGGGATTCCCCCGCAGCACCGCCTGGAGGTACGTCGTCCCCGTCTTCATCGCCCCGATGTGGAGGACCACCTGGTGAGCCATCCGTCGATCGTGGAGGGACGGCCTGTGCCGGGTCGCTGTCCCGTGCCTGTGAGTTGCTGTGCCCTCACTAGGGTGGCTCCCATGGACGCTGCGCCCTACGACGCCCTGCTGCTGGTCTCCTTCGGCGGACCCGAGAAGAGCGAGGACGTCGTCCCCTTCCTCGAGAACGTCACCCGCGGCCGCGGCATCCCGCGCGAGCGCCTCGTGGAGGTCGGGCAGCACTACTTCGGCTTCGGCGGCCGCTCGCCGATCAACGACCAGAACCGCGCCTTCCTGGCCGCGCTGCGCGCCGACCTGGCCGAGCACGGCCTCGACCTGCCGGTCTACTGGGGCAACCGCAACTGGGATCCCTACCTCGCCGACACCGCGGCCCAGATGGCCCGCGACGGCATCGGCCGGGTGGCGGCGTTCACGACCAGCGCCTACTCGTCGTACTCGTCGTGCCGGCAGTACCGCGAGAACCTCTACGACGCCTTCGCGGCCAGCGGGATCGCCGTCGACAAGCTGCGCAACTACTTCAACCATCCCGGCTTCGTGGAGCCGGTCGTCGACGGCGTGCTGGCCGCCCTGCAGGAGCTGCCCGCGTCGGTCCGGGCCGACGCGAGGCTCGTCTTCGTCACCCACTCCATCCCGACCGCGATGAACGACGCCGCGGGCCCGCCCGAGGCCGGCGGCGCCTACCTCCGCCAGCATCTCGACGTGTCGGCGGTCGTCGCCGGCCGGGTGCGGGAGGAGACCGGCGCCGCGCATCCGCACGAGCTGGTCTTCTGCTCGCGCTCGGGCTCCCCGCACGTCCCGTGGCTCGAGCCCGACGTCAACGACCGGCTCCAGGAGCTCGCGGCCGACGGCGCCGCCGCCGTCGTGCTCATCCCGGTCGGCTTCGTCTCCGATCACATGGAGGTCGTCTACGACCTCGACACCGAGGCGCTGGCGACCTGCGAGCGGCTGGGCCTCCCCGCCCGGCGCTCGGCGACGGCCGGCACGGATCCGCGGTTCGTCGCGGCGGTCCGCGACCTGCTGCTCGAGCGTGCCGCGGTCGAGCGCGGCGAGGAGGTGGCGCGGGCCTCGCTCGGCGGGATCGGGCCGCTGTGGGACCGCTGCCCGGTCGGCTGCTGCGCCGCTCGCGAGGCGCGGCCGGCGC
>NZ_JASGDD010000172.1:0-18433 GCF_047607365.1 Nocardioides sp.
CGGGGCCGGCCGCGGCGGCCGCCGCCGCGGCGGTCGCGTCGACGCCCTGGGTGCGCTGGAGCACCTTGGCCATGGCGAGGCCGCGCGCCGCCTCCACGTCGGCCGGGTTGCCGTCCACGAGCCGCTGGTACTCGGCGACCGCCAGGTCGACGTCCCCGGCGACCAGCGCGTCCTCGGCCGCCGCGTAGCGCGGGTCGCTCGCCGGCTCGCCGTCCTCGTCGGTCGCGTGACGCGGCTGGTGCCGGGCGCTGATGCCCTGCATCGTCAGCTGCTGGCCCAGCTGCTGGAAGAGCGCCTGAAGCTCCTCCCGGGTGACGACCCCGGGGATCGGCTGCATCGCCGGGCGCCCGTCGAGCAGCACGTACGTCGTCGGCACCTGCTGGACCTGCAGGGCGCTGGCGATGGTCGGCGCCGTGTCCGCGTCGACGATCGCGGCGAGGAAGCGGCCGTCGTACGCCTCGACGACCTCGCTGACGTCGCGGGCATAGGCGACGCTGGCGGGCATCCGGCTGCCGGAGGTGAAGACGAGCACCACGGGGGCCGTCATCGAGGCCTCGATCGCCGACTGGAAGGTCGACTCGTCCACCTCGACGGTGTAGGCGCCGGCCACCGGGGCGGGTCCGGCCGCGCCGGGCACGGGAGGGGTCGCGGGGGCGGCGGGCCGCTGGAGCCCGGAGAGGTCGAAGGCGCCGTGCGTCATGGCCCCGATTCTAGGGTGGCGCTCCCCGGGCTCAGCCGACGGCCGGGCGCAGCCCGGCCCGCTGCACCACGCTCTGGATGGCGTGGTCCCGGTCGTCGGGACGGGCGACGAAGCGGATGTCGCGCAGACCCTGCTCCTGCGCCGCGGACTCGAAGACGAAGTGGCCGTAGCCGAGCACCCGGCCGAGCAGCGGCTTGGTCAGCGTGATGTCGAGGATCCTGCTCAACGGCATCGTGGCGATCTGCGTCGAGAGCACGCCGTGGACGCGGAAGACCCGCATGTTGGTGATCACGAAGCGGTCGCGATGCTCGCGCAGCGCCAGGAAGCAGGCATGCGTCGCGACGGCCAGCGCGAGCAGCAGCACGATCGTCGACAGCTGGGTGGGCACGAGGAACGTGCCGACCAGCAGGACGAGGGCCAGCACGGCCTCGAGGACGGCGCGGGTGAACGCGACCCAGTGGTGACGGACCTCGTCGACGATGACCTCGCCCTGGTCGCGCAGCAGCGGGGTCGAGATGTCGGGGTCGATCAGCCGGCGCAGCACGGCACGGCCTAGAGGTCATGCAGGAAGTCGATGATCGCCGAGAAGAGCTTGCTGACGCCCTCACCCCCGGCGACGGCGGCGTCATGGGTCGTGTCGGCGAGCCCGCTGGGGTCCGTGAACAGCCAGTAGCCGACGAAGACTACGAGCAGAACGAGGGCCACCTTCTTCATGTGTCCAAGGTCTATCAGCCCCAGGATGGCCTGGACCGGAGGCGCGCCGAGGGACCGAACGGACGAGGCCGCCCGGGGAGATCCTCCCCGGGCGGCCTCGATCGGCTCCTGCGCTGTCCCGTCTCCGGACCGCGTCGAACGGCGCCTTCGCGCCTACGCGCTCGGCACGCGGATGACGAGGGCGTCGCCCTGGCCACCGCCGCCGCACAGCGCCGCCGCGCCGACGCCGCCGCCGCGGCGCTTCAGCTCCAGCGCGAGGTGGAGGGTGATGCGCGCACCCGACGCGCCGAGCGGGTGACCGATGGCGATGGCGCCACCGTTGACGTTCACCTTCTCCGGGTCGAGGCCGAGTTCCTTGGCCGACTCCAGGCCGACGGCGGCGAAGGCCTCGTTGAACTCGACGAGGTCGAGGTCGGAGACGCTCAGGCCGGCCTTCTCCAGCGCCTTGGCGGTGGCGTTGGCGGGCTGCAGCTGGAGCGAGGAGTCCGGGCCGGCGACCTGGCCGTGCGAGACGATCTCGGCGAGCCACGCGAGGCCGAGCTCCTCGGCCTTCTCCTTGCTCATCACGACGACGAACGCGGCGCCGTCGGAGATCTGGGAGGCCGAGCCGGCGGTGATCGTGCCGGTCTTGGAGAAGGCCGGCGGGAGCTTCGCGAGACCCTCGGCGGTGGTGTCGCCGCGGACGCCCTCGTCGGCGGTGACGACGATCGCGTCGCCGCGGCGCTGCGGGATGGACACCGGGACGATCTCGTCGTCGAAGACGCCGTTCTTCTGCGCGGCGGCGGCGAGCTGGTGGGAGCGGGCGGCGAACTCGTCCTGCTCCTCACGCGTCAGCGGGATCCCGCGGTCGGCGTTGATGGCCTCGGTGAGCGCACCCATCGCCTGGGTGGTGGCCTGGTCGTAGAGCGCGTCGTAGGCCATGTGGTCGACGAGCGCGGTGTCGCCGTACTTGAAGCCCTCGCGCGACTTCGGCAGCAGGTGCGGCGCCTGGGTCATCGACTCCATGCCGCCGGCGACCACGATCTCGGCGTCGCCCGCCTTGATCAGCTGGTCGGCCTGGGCGATCGCGTTGATGCCCGAGAGGCACACCTTGTTGATGGTGATCGACGGGACCGCGGCCGGGAGGCCGGCCTTGAGGCCCGCGGTGCGGGCGGGGTTCTGACCCGCGCCGGCCTGAAGGACCTGGCCGGCGATGAGGTAGTCGACCTGGTCGGGCGCGACGCCCGCCTTCTCCAGCGCGCCGGCGATGGCGACGGCACCAAGGTCGGAGGCCGCGAGGCCCTTGAAGCTGCCGAGCAGACGGCCGATCGGGGTCCGTGCCCCGCTCACGATCACGTTGGTCATGGGACGGAGGTTACCCGCCGGTAACAAGGGCGTCCAGCGTTGTGCCACGATGTGATCCATGACCGCTCCGATCGATCTTCCCGCCGAGCTCTTCGTCGCCATCGACCACACCGGCATCGCCGTTCCCGACCTCGACGAGGCCATCGCCTTCTACCAGTCGGCCTACGGGATGACCGTGTTCCACACCGAGACCAACGAGGAGCAGGGCGTGGTCGAGGCCATGGTCGGCTACCCCGGGACCGAGGTCGCCGGCGGCAACCCCAGCGCGATCCAGCTGCTCGCCCCGCTGAGCCACGACTCCACCATCGCCAGGTTCATCGACCGCAACGGACCCGGACTCCAGCAGCTCGCCCTCCGCGTCACCGACGTCGAGGCCGCGATGGAGGCCGTCAAGGCCCAGGGCCTGCGGCTGCTCTACGACGCCCCCCGGCGCGGCACGTCGAACTCCCGGATCAACTTCGTCCACCCGAAGGACGCCGGCGGCGTCCTCCTCGAGCTCGTCGAGCCGGCCCAGGGCGGGGCGCACTAGCCAAGGTTGTTACCGGCCAGTAACCTCTGCTGCCATGCAGAAGATCCTTGACGCCATCCTCGCCGGCGACACCGCCTCCGAGGACTTCGCCAACATCGAGATCCCCGACCACTACACCGCCGCGACCGTCCACAAGGACGAGGTCGACATGTTCGAGGGGGTCGCCAGCCGGGACAAGGATCCGCGCACGTCGATCCACGTCGAGGACGTCGCGCTTCCCGAGCTGGGCCCGGGTGAGGCGCTGGTCGCCGTCATGGCCAGCGCGATCAACTACAACACCGTCTGGACCTCGATCTTCGAGCCCGTCTCCACGTTCGGCTTCCTCGAGCGCTACGGCCGTCTCTCGCCGCTGACCAAGCGCCACGACCTGCCCTACCACGTCGTCGGCTCCGACCTGGCCGGCGTCGTGCTGCGCACCGGCCCGGGCGTGACCAAGTGGAAGCCCGGCCAGGAGGTCGTCGCCCACTGTCTCTCCGTCGAGCTCGAGAGCCCCGACGGCCACAACGACACGATGATGGACCCCGAGCAGCGCATCTGGGGCTTCGAGACCAACTTCGGCGGTCTCGCCGACGTCGCCCTGGTCAAGGCCAACCAGCTCCTCCCGAAGCCCGACCACCTCACCTGGGAGGAGGCCGCCTCCCCCGGCCTGGTCAACGCGACGGCGTACCGCCAGCTCGTGAGCAAGAACGGCGGCGCGATGAAGCAGGGCGACAACGTCCTCATCTGGGGCGCCTCGGGCGGTCTCGGCGGCTTCGCGACGCAGTACGCGCTCAACGGCGGCGCCAACCCGATCTGCGTCGTCTCCAACGAGGAGAAGGCCAAGATCGTCCGCTCCATGGGCGCCGAGATGGTGATCAACCGCTCCGAGGAGGACTGGAAGTTCTGGAACGAGGAGAACACCAAGCAGAACCCCAGGGAGTGGCAGCGCCTCGGCAAGAAGATCCGTGAGCTGACCGGCGGCGAGGACGTCGACATCGTCTTCGAGCACCCCGGCCGCGAGACCTTCGGCGCTAGCGTCTACGTCACCCGCAAGGGCGGCACCATCACCACGTGCGCCTCGACCACGGGCTTCATGCACGAGTTCGACAACCGCTACCTGTGGATGAACCTCAAGCGGATCGTCTCCTCGCACTTCGCGAACTACCGCGAGGCCTTCGAGGCCAACCGCCTGATCGCCCAGGGCAAGATCCACCCGACCCTCTCGCGCAGCTACAAGCTCGAGGACGTCGGCCAGGCGGCGCTGGACGTGCACAAGAACCTCCACCAGGGCAAGGTCGGCGTGCTCTGCCTGGCCCCCGAGGAGGGGCTCGGCGTGCGCGACGAGGAGTTCCGCGCCAAGCACATCGATGCGATCAACAGGTTCCGAGGCATCTGAGGGTCGTCTGACAAGATGGCCGCATGAGCGATCAGGGCCTCTCGATCTTCGACAGCGGTCAGGCCGGTCCCCCGCCGGCGCCTCCGGGCGCGGGCAGCGGGGCCGGCCTTCCGCTTGCCCGGCGGGGTGGCTACGAGCGCGACGCCGTGGACGCGGTCCTCGCGCAGCAGGGCCAGCGCGTGAACGCGCTCTCCGCCGACCTCGCCGCGGCGCGCAGGGCCATCGCCGAGCTCGAGCAGCGGCTCGCGGCGGCGACCGAGGAGCTCGCCGAGGCGAAGTCGCCGTCGTACGCCGGCCTGGGCGGCCGTGCCAGCGCCCTGCTGCGGCTCGCCGAGGAGGAGGCTGCCGAGATCCGCGCCACCGCGGAGCGCGAGGCCGCCGACGTACTCGACCAGGCGGCCAGGCACGCGAAGGAGATCCGCCTCGAGGCGACCCGCGAGCTCGACGCGCTGCGGGCCGAGCAGCACAAGGAGCTCGACGAGCACCGCTCGCGGCTGATGAGCGACGCCGACAGCGAGCGCACTCTGGCGCGCGCCGAGGCCGAGGACCTGCGCAGCGCCGCCAAGCGCGACGCCGACCAGCTCCGCCTGGCGGCCGAGCAGGAGACCACCGAGCTGCGCACGCAGGCGCAGCGCGAGGTCGAGCAGGCGCGAACCGGCGCCGACCGCGAGGTCGCCGAGGCCCGTCGCATGCTCGCCGTCGAGAAGGAGCGCCTGGCGCGCGAGGCCACCGACTTCCACTCCTCCAAGCTGGCCGAGACGCGCGCGCTGGTCGAGGACGCCGAGCGCCGGGCGGCCGACGCCGAGGACCGCGCCCGCGCCGCCAACGCGCAGGTCGCCGAGGCCCGCCAGCAGGCGCAGAGCGACTCCGAGGCCCTGCTGAGCCGTGCGCGTCGCGAGGCCGAGCAGATCCTCAGCGCCGCGCGGACCCAGGCCGAGTCGATCACGCTGTCGGGCGCCTCCGAGGCCGAGCGGGCGCTCGCCGCCGTCAAGGCGGAGGTGGTCCGGGTGACCAAGCGCCGCGACGCGATCTCGGCCCAGCTCGCCTCGCTCGGCGACATCGTGGCGGGCTTCGCCCGCGACGAGCCGGACGAGCCCGGGGCCGAGACGCCGGCCGAGAGCGCCTCCGACGGCACGTCCGAGGGCACGTCCGACGCCGAGGCGACGACCACGTGAGCGACGCTCCCGTCCCCGACCCCGACGAGTCGGACGGCACCGACAACGCCGGGATCCCCCGCGCCGCCGAGGCGGACCTCGGGACGCCCGGGCCGCGGTTCGACCGCCGGGCGCCCTACCTCGCCGGCTTCCTGGCCGCCCTCGGCGGGCTCACCGCACTCGGCCTCGGCTGGATCCTCTGGTCGATCGCCAGCGTGCTGATCGAGATCCTCGTCGCGTTCTTCATCGCGGCCGGGCTCGACCCGTCGGTGCGCTTCTTCGAGCGGCGGGGGCTGCGCCGGCCGTGGGCCGTCACGGTGGTGATCATCCTCGTGCTGGCCGCGCTCGCGCTCTTCTTCGTGGCCTTCGTCCCGGTGATCACCGAGCAGGTGACCCGGATCGGCACCAACGCGCCGACGTGGCTGGACAACCTCGAGTCCAACAAGCGCATCCAGAGCCTCGAGGACGACTACCACATCATCGAGAAGGTGAAGGAGTACATCACCGACGGCGACTTCGCCAGCAGCGTGTTCGGCGGCGCGCTCGGCGTCGGCCTCGCCGTGCTCGGCGCGCTGGTGAACGCGTTCGTCGTCTTCGTGCTGACGCTCTACTTCCTCGCCGGCCTCGACGTCACCAAGAAGGCGTTCTACCAGCTCGCCCCCGCCTCGCGGCGCGACCGGGTGAGCAAGCTGGGCGATCAGGTCATCCGCGGCATCGGCGGCTACGTCTCGGGCGCGTTCATCGTGGCCCTGTGCGCCGGTGTCTCGACCGCCGTCTTCCTCTTCGTCGTCGGCATGGGCGAGTACGCCGTCGCGCTGGCCTTCGTCGTCTTCCTGCTCGACGTCATCCCGATGATCGGCGCCACGATCGGCGCCGCGATCGTCTGCGCGATCGCGTTCGCCACCGACGTGAAGACGGGCCTGTTCTGCGTGATCTTCTACGTGATCTACCAGCAGCTGGAGAACTACGTGATCTATCCGCGGGTGATGTCGCGCTCGGTGGACATCCCCGGATCGCTCACGGTCATCGCCGCGCTGATCGGCGCCTCGCTGCTCGGGGTGGTCGGCGCGCTGCTCGCCATCCCGACCGCCGCGGCGCTGCTCCTGATCACCCGTGAGGTGTTCGTCCGACAACAGGATCTGTCGTAGCGTCCGGCCGCCCCTGGGGAGCCTCACCGAGCTTGACCGCGACGACCCCGGCCAGGATGAGCCCGCCGCCGACCAGCTGCATCGCCGTCGGGAGCTGCGCCACGAACAGCCAGGCGAAGAAGACTCCCGCGACCACCTCGAGGAGCGCGATGAAGGCGCCCAGCCGGGCGCCGAGCAGGCGCCCCGCGGCCACGCCGGTGAGGTAGGCCAGCCCGGAGGTGATCACGCCCAGGGCGAGGATCGGGAGCCACCAGGGCAGCTCCTGCCCGCGCAGCACGACGTCGTCGGTGGTCGCGGACATGGGGAGGATCCCCACGACGGCGAGGACGGCGACCGCCAGCGTGCCGACCACCAGTCCGCCGGCGGCCAGGGTGACCGGCGGGAGGCCGCTGCTGTCGTCGGCGTTGACGATGAAGTAGGTGGCGGCGCCGACCATCGCGAGCAGGGCCCATGCCGCTCCCGCGAGGTTGAGGCTCGGGCCGCCGAGCAGGTCGAGCACCAGCACGAGTCCCGCGGCCGCCAGCACCGCGCCCAGGACGGTCACCAGGCCCGGTCGCTGGCCGTGCCGCAGCCACATCCAGACCACGACGGTGGCGGGCGCGGTGTACTCGATCAGCAGCGCGGGGCCGACCTCCATCCGCTGGACCGCCATGAAGTAGCAGAACTGCGCGCCGGTCACGGCGAGCAGGCCGTAGGCCGCGAGCAGGCCTGCGTTGGCGCGCAGCAGGCGCCAGCGCCCCGCCAGGGCGCGGAGCCCGAACGGCAGGGCCACCAGCGCGCCGATCGCCGAGCGGACCAGCGTCGTGGCCCCCGGGCTCCAGCCCGCCTCGAAGAGCGCCGAGGCGAACGAGCCCGACATGCCGAAGGTGAAGGCCGAGACCACGGCGAGCAGCACGCCCGCGCCCAGACGGGACGACTCGTTCACGATCGACTCACCACCCGACTCACTCCCCGACACGTCATAGGCGATGCTGCTCATGACTCCTGACACTAGGTGGCCGTCATGTAATCTGTCAACGTGGTTTTCGCTCATGACACCGAGATGACGCTGCAGGCGGTCGTCGAGCTCGTCAACACGGCCGGGGAGCCGGACCTGCTCACCCGGGTGGAGGAGCTCGACGAGTTCTACGACCGGTGGGGCTACACCGGGAGGCATGAGCGCACCCGAGCGGAGCTCGACGACGTACGCGCCTCGCGGGAGGGGCTGCGGACGCTGCTGCTGGCCGACCGGGACGACGCCGCGGCGATGGTCAACGACATCCTGCGCGAGGCCCACGCCGTGCCGCGACTGGTGCGGCACGACCCGCTGGACTGGCACATCCACGCCGAGCCGCTGGACGCGCCCCTGGCGACGCAGATCGCGGTCGAGGCGGCGGTGGCGATGATCGACGTGATCCGCGACAACGAGTCGTCGCGGATCTCGGTCTGCGCGATCGAGGACTGCGCCTCGATCGCGCTCGACCTCTCCCGCAACCGCTCGAAGCGGTTCTGCTCGGTGACGTGCGGCAACCGCGCGGCCCAGCAGGCCTACCGCGCGCGCCGCGGCTGAGGTCCGGGTCGCGTCAGCCCTGCAGGAACCTCTCGAGGATCTCCGCGAACACCGCGGGGCGCTCGGAGTGGACCCAGTGCCCGGTGTCCTTCATCGTCACCTTGCGCACGTGGGGGAACCACCGGCGCATCGCCTCGTCGTACTCCGCGCGGACGTAGCTCGACCGGCCGCCGGCGATCCACAGCACCGGGCCCTCGTACGCCGGCAGGCCGGCCAGCCGGTCGGCGGGCCAGGACGCCAGGGCGGCTCCCTCGGCGGCCAGGACCCGCACGTTGGCCGCCCAGCGGAAGCCGGTGCCCCCCGCCGCGTCGGTGCGGTGGAGGTTCTGCAGGAGGAAGGCGCGGACGGTGTCGTCGGGGACCTCGGGGCGCAGCGCGTCCTCGACCTCGGCCCGGGAGCCGAGGGCGTCGAGCGGCACGTCCCGCAGGATCCGCGCGTAGCGCAGCACTCCCCCGGTCGTCTCGTCCTCCTCCACCGGATAGTCCACCGGCGACATGTCGGCGACGACGAGCCGCGCGACCAGCCGCGGATGCCGCAGGGCGAGCACCATGGCGACCTTGCCGCCCATGGAGTGGCCGACCAGCGTCACGGGGCGGCCGGCCCCGAGTGTCTCGGCCACGGCGTCGGCCATCTCGACGTAGTCCACGTGCTCGGTCCACGGGGAGCGGCCGTGGTTGGGCAGGTCCACCAGCGTGACCGGGTGCCCCTCGGCGGCGAGGCGCTTGCCGAGCGTGTGCCAGTTGCGGCCCTGGCCGAAGAGGCCGTGCAGGAAGACGACCGGGCCCGCCTGCCCCCCGTCCCCGAGCGTGGTCGTGTGGAGGGCGGGCACGGATCCAGGCTAGTGGGGGCTAGTGGGAGGCGAGGTGGCGCCTGGCCTCGGTCCGGTCCTCCCCGGAGTCCTCGGAGTCCTCGACGGTGAGGGGCTGCGCGATCGACTCCAGGGAGCGGCCCTCGGCCCGCACGCCGAGGAACGCCTCGACGATGCCGGCGGCGATCATCAGCGCCGCCCCGATGAAGTAGCCGATCGCGATGGCGGTGATGTCCTTGCTGTCCGAGGCGCGCTCGATCAGCCAGCCGAAGAAGAGCGGCCCGCTGATCCCGCCGATCGCCGTGCCCAGCGCGTAGAAGAAGGCGATGCACAGCGCGCGGGTCTCCATCGGGAAGACCTCGCTCGCGGTGAGGTAGGCGGCCGAGGCGCCGGCGGAGGCGAAGAAGAAGACGATCGCGCCCATGAGCGTGAGGCCGACGGCGTCGAACCTGCCGAGGAAGACGCCCGCCGCGGCGAGCAGCACACCGGAGAGCACGTAGGTGAAGGTGATCATCCGCACCCGGCCGATGCGGTCGAAGAGCGGGCTCAGCAGCAGTGCCCCGAGGAAGTTGCTGACCGCGAAGGCGGCGAGATACCACCCGGTCTGGTCGACGTCGAGGAAGGTGGTCAGGGTGTCGCCGTACGTGAAGAAGAAGGCGTTGTAGAGGAACGCCTGGCCGGCGAAGAGCGAGAGGCAGAGGATCGTCCGCTGGGGATAGAGCGTGATCACCGTGCGCGCGATGAGCCCGACGCCGATCGAGCGGCGCTGGCGGACCGTGATGCTCTCCTCGGGCTCGGCGAGGCGGTCGCCGGTCTCGTCGACGACGGTGCGCTCGATGTCGCGGACGATCGACTCGGCCTCGTCCTCACGACCGTGGATGAAGAGCCAGCGCGGGCTCTCGGGCACGTGCCGCCGCACGACGAGGATGCCGACGGCGAGGACCGCGCCCAGCGCGAAGGCGAGGCGCCAGCCCCAGGCGGCGTCGATGACGTTGGGGTCGAGCAGCGGGATGGTCAGGAGCGATCCGGCCGCGGCGCCGACCCAGAAGGAGCCGTTGATCGCCACGTCGACCCGGCCCCGGTAGGCCGCCGGGATCAGCTCGTCGATGGCCGAGTTGATCGCGGCGTACTCGCCGCCGATGCCCGCGCCGGTGAGGAAGCGGGCGATGAAGTACCACCAGGGCGCCGGGGCGAAGGCCGTGAGGACCGTCGCGACCGTGTAGACCGCGAGCGTCACGAGGAACAGGCGCTTGCGACCGAGGCGGTCGGTGAGCTGGCCGAAGAGGAGCGCGCCGAGGCACGCTCCGGCCACGTAGACCGCTCCGGCGAGCCCGACGTCGAAGTTGGACATCCCGAGGCCGGTGTCGCTCGGCTTGAGCGCGCTGGACATCGAGCCGACGATCGTCACCTCGAGGCCGTCGAGGATCCAGACCGCCCCGAGGCCGATGACGACCAGCCAGTGCCAGCGCGCCCACGGGAGCCGGTCCAGCCGTGCTGGGATGTCGGTGGCGATCTTCCCGATCTCGACGCTCATGACCGGGGAACTACCCGGCCGTCATCGGCCGCATACCTCAGCTGTAGTCGTGGAAGCCCTTCTTGGTCTTCCGGCCGAGCTCGCCGGCCTCCACCTTCGCGACCAGCGTCGGCGCCGGCGCCCAGCCCTTGTGGCCGAACGCGCCGTAGAGCGTGCGCTGGATGGCGAGCGACACGTCGTTGCCGACGAGATCCAGCAGCTCGAACGGGCCCAGCGGGAGTCCGGTCGCCTTCTGCGCGTCGTCGATCTCCGCCAGCGAGTAGCCGCCGGCCTCGGAGAGCTTCACCGCGTCGTTGAGGTAGGGGAAGAGCAGGGCGTTGACGATGAACCCGGCGCGGTCGCCCGCGGAGATCGGGTGCTTGCCCACGGAGCGGGCGAACGCCTTCGCGGTCTCGGTGGTGTCGGCGCCGGTGGTCCCGGCCGAGACGACCTCGACGAGCTTGAGCACGGTGGCGGGGTTGAAGAAGTGCAGGCCGACCACCTTGTCGGGGCGCCCGGTCTGCGCGGCCAGCTCGGCGATCGAGAGCGAGGAGGTGTTGGTGGCCAGGATGGCGCCCGGCTTGGCGATCTGGTCGAGCTCGGCGAAGAGCGCCTTCTTCAGCTCGAGGTCCTCGGCGATGGCCTCGATGACGATGTCGGCGTCGCCCAGGGCGGTGCGCTCGGTGCTGCCGGTGATCCGGTCGAGGACGTTGCTCTTGTCGTCCTCGGTGGCGCGACCCTTCTCGATGAGGCGGTCGTAGTTCTTGGTGACGAAGGCGGTGATGGCGTCGAGCTTGTCCTGGCCGCGTCCGACCACCACGACGTCGTACCCGGCGGCGGCGCTGACCTGGATGATGCCGGAGGCGAGCGTGCCGGTGCCGACGACGCCGACCACCGTGATCTCCTGCTTGAACTCCGGCGCCGCCTCGTCCTCGGCCGGGGCGGAGGCCAGCGACGCGAGCACCGGGCTCGGGACGTGCAGCGGGTCGCCGGTCTTCGCGTGCAGCTCGGTGAGGCCGTCGATGACGACCTGCGGGCCGAGCTCGCCGATGAGCGCGATCGGGCCCACGGGGTAGTTGGCGCCGAGCTTGAGCCCCGCGTCGATGTCGGCCGCCGTGGCGTACGACGTCTCGAGGAAGCCGGCGGCGTTGTTGAGGTAGGGGAACAGCAGCGTGCGGGCGATCTCGCCGGCAGGGCCGTCGGCGGTGATGGCGGTCACGATCTCAGAGCTCATGGGGCGCCATTGTGCCGACCGGGGAGGCCGCTGGCTACCCGCGGGTAACATTTGAACGAGACAACTTCCGTGTGCTCTGTCATAGGGTTCTGCACCGTGCGACTTGTGGTGGCGACGTGTCAGGTGGACTACGCGGGGCGACTCACCGCCCATCTGCCGATGGCGACCCGGGTGCTGATGCTCAAGGCGGACGGCTCGGTCCTCATCCACTCCGACGGCGGCTCCTACAAGCCGCTCAACTGGATGTCGCCGCCGTGCACCTTCCGCGAGGGCTCCCTCGAGGACGGCCGGGTCGAGTGGACCGTCGAGGCGAAGGCGCCGAAGGGAGCCACCCCGGACCAGCTCCGGATCCTCATCCAGGAGGTCCACCACGACTCCTCCCACGAGCTCGGCGTCGACCCCGGCCTGCGGAAGGACGGGGTCGAGAAGCATCTCCAGGAGCTGCTGGCCGAGCACCCCGGCACCATCGAGCCCCACCTCACGCTCGTACGCCGCGAGTTCATGACCGCGATCGGGCCGGTGGACCTGATGTGCCGCGACGCGGCCGGGATCTCGGTGGCCGTCGAGATCAAGCGACGCGGCGAGATCGACGGCGTCGAGCAGCTCACCCGCTATCTCGAGCTGCTCAACCGCGACCCGCTGCTCACCGCCAAGGGCCCCGTGCGCGGCATCTTCGCCGCCCAGGAGATCAAGCCGCAGGCCCGGGTGCTCGCCTCCGACCGCGGCATCGCCTGCGCCCTGGTGGACTACGACGCCCTCCGCGGCCTCGACGACCCCACCGAGCGCCTCTTCTAGCGTCGCCATGGACGCCCGCGAGCCCCTGCCGCCGCCACCGGAGCGGGCGCCGGACCTCGACGAGGACTTCTCGGCCGGCCTCAGCCCGGCCCGCTGGGTGCCGCACTACCTCCCGCAGTGGACCACGCCGGAGCGGTCGGCGGCGCGCTACCGCCTGCGCCCGGACGGGATCGAGCTGCGGATCGAGGCGGACCAGCCCGACTGGCGCCCGGAGGACGCACCGCTGCGGGTGTCCAACCTGCAGACCGGCGTGTACGGCGGACCCGTCGGCTCCGGCCGCGGGACCCATCGCCACCGCGAGGACGGGCTGACTGTGCGGACCGAGACGCCGACGCGGCTGCTCTTCGCGCCCTCGCGCGGGCGCGTCGACCTCACCGTCAGCGCGTCCACGGACGAGGGCTGCATGCTCGCGGCGTGGCTGATCGGCACCGAGCACCGCGGCGGGGAGGACTCCGGGGAGATCTGCGTCTTCGAGATCGACGCGGCCGCGATCGGGGAGCCGACCACCTGCCGGGTGGGGATCAAGGCCCACCACGATCCCCGGCTGAGGACCGACATGGCCGAGGTGCGCGTGCCGTTCCCCGCCTCACGGCCGCACGCCTGGACCGTCGTCTGGGGCGCGGGCGAGACCGTCATCGGCTGCGACGGCGCCGTCGTACGACGTCTGGCCCAGGCGCCGGACTACCCGCTCTTCCTCATGCTGGACCTCTTCGAGACGGCGCCGCCCGCGGGTGAGTACCCGAAGTCCGCCGTGATCCACGCGGTGCGCGCCTGGAGCGGCGCGGGCGATCCGGGCCGGCCGCTGCCCTAGGGTTCCCCCGTGCAGGTCTTCCACATCGCCACGGTCGTCGACTGGGCGGCGGCGCAGGTCTCGGGCGGCTACACGACGTCGACGATCGGGCGGACGCTCGAGGAGGAGGGCTTCCTCCACACCTCCCGCGGCGACCAGTGGGAGGCCGTGCGGGACCGCTACTACCGGGGCGTGACGACGCCGCTGGTCCTGCTCGTCATCGACACCGACCGGCTGACGTCGCCGTGGCGGGAGGACCCGGTCGGGGACGACACCTATCCGCACGTCTACGGCCCGCTCAACCCGGACGCGGTCGTCGCGACCGTGCCCCTGTCGCCGCTGCCGCTCGCGGAGTCCGCCCCGGCGGCGGCCGCCACGACGCGCACGCAGCCCGAGGGCACGTTCGCCCAGGCGTTCCTCGGCGAGATGTTCTTCCGGTTCGGGCTGGCGCTGCTCGTGCTGGGGCTGACGTTCGGCGTGGCGAGCGGCATGGGCGCGCTCGACGACGGCCTGGCGTTCCCCGGCGCCATGGTCGGACTGATCGCCGGCCTCGTGCTGGCGTGGCTGATCAACCTCGGCAGGAAGCCGAGCTGAGAGCCCGTCCCGACGGGCCCCGAGCCCTACGCGCCGGCGATCTTGGGGGCGGTGGCGTCGGAGTCGCCGCCGGAGCCCTCCCGGGCGACGTACTCCTCGATCTGCTCCACGTCGTCCCTGTTGCGGGTGACGACGGCGAGCAGGTCGGACATCGAGGCGACCTCCTCGACCTGCTCCTTGATGAACCAGCTCATGAACTGCTCGGAGGCGAAGTCGATCTCCTCGCGGGCGATGCGGTAGAGGTCGTTGATCTGCTGCGTCACCCGCTTCTCCTGGTCGAGGGCGAGGGCGACCGGGGCGACGACGTCCTCGAAGGAGGAGATCGCGGCCGGGACGGCGCCGACGTCGACGGGCTGGTCGGTGTCGAGGAGGTACTGCACCATCATCAGCGCGTGGTCGCGCTCCTCGGAGGCCTGCCGGTAGAAGAACGCGGCCATCTGCGGCAGCACGAGCGCGTCGTAGTAGATCGCGCACGCCAGATACTGGTTGTGCGAGGCGAGCTCGTTGGCGATCTGGGTGTTCAGCTGCTGGGCGAAGCGTTCGGCGACCATGGCCGCAACCCTAGTGCCGTCCGGGCCGACGCGACTATGCCGCCTTCTTCAGCTGCTTCTTGCTGACCGGCTTGCCGTCGCGGGTCGTCACGAGCTTGCGCCGCTTGACCGTCATGCCGTCGGGAAGGGTGCCCTCCTTGAGCATGCGCAGCGGGCAGCGGCCGCACCTGCTCTTGGACTCGCAGCACTTCGTCTTCGGCAGCTTCTGCGCCTTCGACGACTTCGCGCCCTTGGACTTCTTCCCCACGTCCCCAGCCTACGGCACGAGGTAAGGCTTGCCTGAAACGTACGCCGTGCGGCAGCTCAGCCGAGGTCGTCGGTCCCGCTCGCAGGGTTGCTCGCTGGGCCGCTCGCACGGTTGCTCGCGGGGTCGAACGCGCGCTGGGCGAGGTCGAAGCCGCCGTGACGCTCCACCTCCGCCGACGCGCCCCCGGCCTCGTGCAGGGCGACCACGCCGCGGCGGCCCCATTCGGTCCGCACCCAGCGCTCGAAGAAGTACGCCTCTCGCGCGCCCTGCTCGTCGTCGGGGCCCTTGCGGATCCTGGCGGCGACGGCCTCGCGGAGATCGTCCAGACCGACGCCCGTCTTGGCGCTGGTGCGGAAGATCGGGGTCTCCTCCGCGTCGAAGGGCCGCGCGAGCCACAGGCTCGAGCGCAGCTGGCGGTAGCCGACCTCGGAGCCGGGCACGTCCCACTTGTTGAGCACGAAGGCGTCGGGGATCTCGATGATGCCGGCCTTCAGGAACTGCACCTGGTCGCCGCCGTGGGGCGCGATCACCAGGTAGACGTACTCGGCGAGCCGGCGGATGTCCCCCTCGCTCTGCCCGATGCCGACCGTCTCGACGATGACCGACCGGAACAGGCGGGTCAGCAATCGGATGACCTGGAACGTGGACGGGCTCAGCCCGCCGAGCTCGGTGTCGGAGGCCTCGCTGCGGAAGTAGAGACGGTGGTCCGCGGCGCCGACCTGGAGCCGGGTGCGGTCCCCGAGCAGCGCCCCGCCGGAGACCTGGGAGGACGGATCGACGGCGAGGACCGCGACCGAGAGGTCGGGGTCGCTCTCGATCAGGTCGACCGCGATCCGGCCCACGAGCGAGGACTTCCCGCTTCCCGGCGTACCCGTGATGCCGATGACGGGGGCGACCGGCGCCTGACGCTCGTCGAGGAGCGCGATCACGCGCGCCCGGCTCGCCGCGGCGTCCGGCCGGCGGTCCTGGAAGATCGAGACCAGGCGCGCGACGGAGTGCGGGTGCAGGTCGAGCGCGCCCTCGACCAGCTCCTCGAGATCAGCCGGCGGCATCGATGACGTCGACCATCGACTCCATGATGTCGATCAGGTCGTAGTCGGACGGGGTGAAGACGCGCTTGACGCCCAGCTGCTCGAGAGCGTCGAAGTCGTCCTTGGGGATGATGCCTCCCACCACGAGACTGATCCGATCGTGAGCGCCGGCGTCCTTCAGGCCCTCGCGGATCTGGCGCGCGAGCTCGACGTGCGAGCCCGACAGCACGGACGCGCCGATCAGGTCGGCGTCCTCCTCCACGGCCGAGCGGACGATCTCCTCCGCCGAGAGCCGGATGCCGGAGTAGATGACGTCGAATCCGACGTGGCGGGCCGACACCGCGATCACCTCGGCGCCGTTGGAGTGGCCGTCCAGTCCGGGCTTGCCGACCACGATGCGCGGGCGGTGGCCGAGCTTGTCCGCGAGGACGTTGATCCGCTCGCGGAGCCGCTCGACGCGATCGACCGCGAGGCCGAGCTTCTGGCCGTCGACGCCGGTGGCCGGGCGGTACTCGCCGAAGACGCTGCGCAGCGCGCCGGCCCACTCACCGGTGGTGACGCGCGCGAGGGCGCACTCGATCGACGGCTCCATCATGGACTCGCCGCTGCGCGCGGCCTCCTTGAGCGCCTCCAGCGCTCGCTCGACCCGCTCGGGGTCGCGGCTCCTGCGGGTCCGCTCGAGGTTCTCCAGCGTCTCGCTGGCGTCGCCGCCGACCTTGAAGATGCCGCCGTCCTCGCCCGCGAGGAGCGGCGAGGGCAGGCCATCGGTCCACTTGTTGACGCCGACGACGATCTGCTCGCCGTTGTTGATCGCGGACATCCGCTCGCCCATCGACCGCACGAGGGCAGACTTCATGTAGCCGGACTCGATGGCCGGGGCCACGCCGCCCATCGCCATGATCGTCTCGATCTCGGCGAGCGCGTCGCGCTTCAGCTCGTCGACCTTGGACCGCACGACGACGGACCCCTCGAAGATGTCGGGGTACTCGAGCAGGTCGGTCTCGTACGCCAGGATCTGCTGCAGGCGCAGGGCCCACTGCTGGTCCCAGGGCCGGGGCAGCGAGAGCGCCTCGTTCCAGGCCGGCAGCTGGACGGCACGGGCCCGCGCGTCACGGCTCAGCGTGACGCCGAGCGTCTCGATCAGGATGCGCCAGGCGTTGTTCTCGGGCTGGGCCTCGGTCAGGCCGAGGGAGTTGACCTGCACGCCGTACCGGAAGCGGCGGAACTTGGGGTCCTTGACGTCGTAGCGCTCGGTGGTGAACTCCTCCCACATCTCGTTGAAGGCGCGCATCTTGCACATCTCCTCGACGAACCGGATGCCGGCGTTCACGAAGAAGCTGATCCGCCCGACCGCGCGGTCGAACTGCTCGTCGGTGAAGCGGCCGCGCTCCTTGAGCAGGTCGAGCAGCGAGAGCGCGTTGGCGAGCGCGAACGCCAGCTCCTGCGTGGGCGTCGCGCCGGCCTCCTGCAGGTGGTAGGAGCAGATGTTCGACGCGTTCCACTTCGGCATCTCCTCGAGGCAGAACTCGTACATCTCGGCGATGATCCGCAGGGACTCCGCGGGCGGGAAGATGTACGTGCCGCGGGCGAGGTACTCCTTGATCAGGTCGTTCTGGGTCGTCCCGTTGAGCAGCTTGGTGTCGACGCCGCGCTCGCGGGCGAGGGCGACGTAGAGCGAGAGGAGCCACATCGCGGTGCCGTTGATGGTCATCGAGGTGTTCATCTGCTCGATCGGGATCTGGTCGAAGAGGATCTCGAAGTCGTCGAGGCTGTTGATCGGCACGCCGACCTTGCCGACCTCCGGCCGGGCGATGTCCTCGTCGGAGTCGTAGCCGCACTGCGTGGCGAGGTCGAACGCGATCGACAGCCCGGTCTGGCCGCGGGAGAGGTTGGAGCGGTAGAGCTCGTTGCTCGCCTTCGCGCTCGAGTGGCCCGCGTAGGTCCGGATGATCCACGGCTTGTCGCGCACGACGTCGCCCTCGGCGTCGTAGAGGTGGTGCGCCAGCCGGTCGTTGTCAGCCATGGGGTCACCCTAACGCGCTTGTTACCGACGGGTAATGCCTATCCCCCGGGCCGTGCCCCGGGGCGTCTCCCCGTGGCGGCGAGAAGCCGCGCGTGGACGGCGTGCAGTGCGGCGATCTGGTCGACCGGATGCTCCACGCCCTCGGCCAGGGGCCGGCGGCGATGGACCCAGCGGTGGTGCGAGCGCCACGTGGGCTCGACGAGGGCGACCTCGGTCAGCGCGTGCTCGAACGCACGGCGCGCGCTGTCGACGTCGGCATCCGTGGAGGCGGGGTCGCGGAGCGCGTCGCGCCACGCGGCGGCCGCCAGCCGGGCATCGCCGTGCCGGCGCCGCC
>NZ_JASGDD010000173.1:0-5642 GCF_047607365.1 Nocardioides sp.
CCTACCACCGACGCCGACGACAGATTGCTCTCGGACGATTGACCCCTGTCGAATACGAGCTGATCATGAAGCCAGCCGCCACCCAAGCGGCCTAACCGAAACTGTCACCAGTTCGTGCAGCAGTCCCCTCTGACCTGCGGAAACGTAGGGTCCGGGGCCCTTCTTCGTTGTCCGGGTGGATCCGGCTGTGGACGGCGTTCTACGGCCATTCGCGTCCTATACGCGCCCGAGTTTCGGAGCGGGAGCTCGTTCTGAGGCGCTGAGAGTGCCCGTTCGATGCGCCCGATCGCGACCGATTCGGTGTTGTCGAGGCACTTCGCGTAGACCCGAAGAAGTACGTCGACACCGTGCCCGGGGCCCACTCCGCGACCTGAGTCGGGGCGACTCCGGCGGCGAGCCAGGTCGAGAGGCAGGCGTGCCGGAGGTCGTAGGGACGGGCGGCCAGCGGCGAGGCGACCTGCTCGGGCGTGAGGGCCTGCTCGCGAGCCTGTGACCACACCCGGTAGACACGGCTCAAGCTGACGGGGGTGTCAAACGCGCGAGCGCGCCGAGATCGATCGCTGGGTCGAGATGGGCCAGAAGTTCGACGAGATCATCGACTCCCCCGTGATGCTGGCCTGTTTCATGGACGAGCTGCTCTGCCGCATCGCGACGAACGCCCCGCTGGAGGACTACCGGAACCAGCGCGCGATCAACCAGCTCGTCGTCATCTACTTCATGGTCGGCCGGATGACCGACGGCGACTTCGAACTGCCTGCGGTCGACCCAAACCGCTGACCGTCACCGCAGGCGGCCCGCACCGTGGCGGACGACCTACTAGCGAGACGATGCTCAGGCTCGACCACATCCCGCAGACGACGACGGCGTGACGGTCGCCCAAGTGCAGAGTGCCCTCGACCAGGCGACTGGCGGTCCGCGTCAGCTCGAGGACGTAGCAGAGTTGCCAGGCAGCGTGCCGTAGACCTCGTCGGTGATCGGCTCGAGCCACTCGTTGCTGACGCCCTCGCCGGGGGTGATGAAGGCAAGGTGAGAGAACCACGAGTCGGCCTTGGCTCCGTGCCAGTGCTTGGTGCCGGCCGGAACGCGAACCACTGTCCCGGGCTCCATGCTGATCGGGTCCTCGCCGTCGGCCTGGTACCAGCCCGATCCGGCTGTGCACATCAGGATCTGGTCACCTCCGCCGTCGGTGCCGTGGTGGATGTGCCAGTTGTTGCGGCAGCCGGGCTCGAAGGTGATGTTGGCGACGGGAACGCTCCCCGCAACGATCGGAGCGTTGTAGCTCTGACCGATGAAGTACTCGGCGTAGGCGTCGTTCGTCTCCCCGAGGGAGAAGATCTGGTCGAAGTCGTTGGGGTTCATCTCTGCTCCTAGGGCGGTTGTGCTGTCGCCCGGCTGCGTGTTGCGGGCGACGTGGTTCGGTCGTGGGTCCTGCTCAGGAGTCGCTCTCGATGATGTTCTTGAGCACAGTGGTCGCACCCATGCCGTTGGGCCAGCCGGAGTAGAACGCGAGCTGGAGGAGTGCCTCTTTCAGCTCTTCGTCGGTGACGCCGTTGCGGCGGGCGAAGCCGAGGTGGAACTGCAGCTGGTCCATCTTTCCGAGGGCGGTGAGCGCGGAGATGGTGACAAGGCTGCGGTCGCGCTTGGACAGGCCCTCGCGCTCCCAAACCTCGTCGAAGAGCACCCGGTCGGTGTAGTGCACCATGCCGGGGGCGAAGTCGCCGAAGGCGTTCTGGCCGCCGGCCCAGCCGGAGCTCATCTGGTTCTCGTTCTCGGTCATTGCTGAGGCTTCCGTTCTCTCGTCGGTAGGGGGATCCCCCCACGGTGGTCTGGTGCGAGCAACCGGCTGCGCGACTCGGTCGCTCGCCCCGCGGCCCGGTGAGGTGTCGATGCGTGGTGCAGGTCGGCGTGACACGGGCTGCTAGTCCGTTGCGCGGTCGCTGGTTTCTCGTGCGCCGAGGTCGTTCGTGGAGGTCGGGGCGGTCCAGCTGCTGAGGATCTGCATAGCTTCGGCGGTGGGCGAGTTGGGTTCGACGGTGTAGACGAGCATCACGAGGCCGGGGTCGCTGGCGAGCTCGAAGGTCTCGTAGCCGAACTCGAGATCGCCCATCACGGAGTGGGTCAGGAGCTTGGCGCCGCGGCGGTATCGGAAGACGTCGTGCCGTGCCCAGTAGCCACGGAACTCCTCGCTCTGGGTGGAGAGGCGTCCGATCACGTCGATGAGGCCTTGGTCGTGGGGCTGTTTGGCGGTGGCGGTGTGCAGGAGGGCCACGACGTTGTTCTTGGCGGCGTCGTAGTCGCGGTGGAACTCGTGGGCTCGAGGGTCGAGGAAGAGCCACAGCGCGTAGTTGAACCGATCCTGTGACCCGTCCATCGGGTGGGAGTAGAGGGCCCGGCCGATCGGGTTGGCCGCGAGCCGGTCCAGGCGGGCGTTCTGAAGGTATGCGGGTGCCTGGATGGAGTCGAGCACAAGCTGGAGTCCAGGTCGCACCGTGGTGTTGGTCGTGCGCCGTTGCCGTGACCGGGTCTGGGTGATCTTGACGAGGTCGAACAGGTGGTCCCGTTCGTCGTCGTTGAGCTGCAGGGCGCGGGCCACGGCTTCGAGTACATCCCGGGAGGCGCCGGCTACTTTGCCGCGCTCCAGGCGGGCGTAGTAGTCGGTGCTCACCCCGGCGAGCTGGGCGACTTCTTCTCGTCGCAGCCCGGCAACGCGGCGCCGGCCGGCGTAGAACGCGACACCGGCCTCGTCCGGTGAGAGCTTGGCTCGCCGGGAGGAGAGGAAGCTGGTGATTTCCGCCTTCGGATCCATGACTCGTCGACCCTAGACCCGCAGCAGTGCCTTGACGGCGCGCCGCTCGTCCATCGCCCGGTAGGCCTCTGCAGCCTCGTCGAGGTCGACCTGGAGGTCGAACACGACGCCTGGGTTGATCTCGCGATTCCAGATCCGCTCGATCAGGTCGGGAAGGAACCTCCGCACGGGCGCGGGGCCGCCGTGGAGGTGGACGCCGGAGAAGAACAGCTCCTCACCGGGAAGCTCGACGTCGTGGGAGACGCCGACGTACCCGACGTAGCCACCCGGACGGGTCGATCGGATGGCCTGCATCATCGACTCTTGAGTGCCGACTGCCTCGACGACGCCGTGCGCGCCGTAGCCATCGGTGAGTTCCTTGATCGCCTTGACCCCTTCGTCGCCTCGGACGTCGACGATGTCGGTCGCTCCGAACTCGAGCGCCAGCTTCTGCCGGGATTCGTGACGGCTCATCGCGATGATCCGCTCGGCGCCAAGCTCGCGGGCGGCCAGGATGGCCGAGAGTCCCACCGCGCCGTCGCCTACGACCGCGATCGTCTTTCCCGGGCCAGCATCGGCGGCCACGGCACCGAACCAGCCGGTGCCCAAGACGTCGGAGGCCGCGAGCAGGCTCGGGATCAGGTCGTCCGCGGGCTGGCCCGGCGTGGCCACCAGGGTGCCGTCGGCCAGCGGGACGCGCAGGTACTCCGCCTGCGCTCCGCCGGCACCGACATACTCCACATGCGCGCATCGTGACTGGTAGCCGGCCTGGCAGATCTCGCAGGTGTTGTCTGAGGCCATGAAGGAGCCCACCACGAAGTCGCCGGGCTTGACGGTGGTGACCTCTGAGCCGATCTCCTCCACGACGCCGACATACTCATGCCCCATCGGGGTGGGTCCGTCGATGGGCTCGATGCCGCGGTAGGGCCACAGGTCCGACCCACAGACGCAGGCCGCCGCGACCTTGATCACAGCGTCGCGGGGAGTCTGGATGGTGGGCTTGTCGCGCTCCTGCACGCTGATCTCGCCGGGGCCGGTAAGCATCGTTCCGCGCATAGCGCCGATCTCCTTCGTTCAGACGGGGTCCCGGTTCTCCGGATGTCAACGCTTTCGACGCTAGCCGCGTCGACCCGGGCGAAACAGGACCTGCCAGACCACTGTTCGCCTGGTCCTTCCTGGGCGCGTGCGCGGCCTGCACGCTCGTAGGCAAGAGGCCCATAAGGGCCATCAGAGATCACCGCCAGGTCGTCGACGGCACCGAGCGGAAACCGAACGGAAGAGGAGGCCCCGTGAGCACGAGCACCGACCAGCCCACCATCAGCAGCGGCGAGAGCGGCAAGAGCACCGTGGGCGACACGACCCGCCGGGCGCTGCCGCCCGTGGTGCCGTTGCTCGCGGTCGGCACGTTCTTGATGATCACCACCGAGTACCTCGTCGCGGGTCTCCTCCAGGACATCGCGACCGGTCTGGACGTCGACGTCAGCCGGGTGGGCCTGCTGATCAGCGCCTTCGCCGTGGGGATGATCCTGGGCTCGCCGGGAATGGCGCTGGCGACGTTGCGGCTCCCGCGCCGGATGACGCTGGTCGGCGCGCTCGGAATCTTCGCCGTCGGTCATGTAGTGGCGGCCCTGAGCACCACCTTCGCCCTCGTCGCGACCGCGCGCGTCATCGCAGCCCTGGCTGCAGGCGCGTTCTGGGCCGTCGCGGCGGTCGTTGCGACCACCGCCGCCGGACCCGCCAACCAGTCACGAGCTCTGGGACTCATGATGAGCGGCGTCGGCATCGCCACCGTCGCCGGTGTCCCGCTCGGCATCTTCGCCGGACAGCTCCTCGGCTGGCGCGGCAGCTTCTGGGTCCTCGCCGCCGCCGCGGCCCTGGCCGCCCCGATCATCTACCGCTGCACCCCCGCTGACACCCACACCGCTGCCCCGTCGGTCCGCTCGGAGCTACGTGCGGTCGCCACCGGCCGCATGGCGCTCCTGGTCCTGGCAACCGTGCTCGCCACCGGCGGGTACATGACCACCTTCTCCTACCTCTCACCGCTCGTAACCGAGCGCACCGGGCTCGCGGAGAAGGCCGTGCCGCTGGTCTTCGTCGTCTTCGGGACCGGAGCAGTCCTCGGCACCAACCTGGCCGGCAGGTTCGCAGACGCTCGACCGCTGACGACCTTCCTGACCGCGACGACCTCGACCGTAGCGATCATGACGCTGCTGGCACTGAGCTCCACCAACCCGATCGCCACGTTCATCCTGATCTTCGCCCTCGGCATCGCCGGCATGGGCATCCCGCCCGTCGGGACCGGTCTGGCTGTCCGCTTCGCCTCAACCGCGCCGACGCTCGCCGCCGCCATCGCCGTCGCAGCCTTCAACGGCGGGACCGCCCTGGGCACATGGATCGGCGCCGAGACCCTCAGCACCGACCTGAGAGCCCGCGGCCCCCTCCTCGTCGGCATCGCGATGGCAACCCTCGGAGGCGCAACCCTCAGCACGATGGCGGCCCTGCGACTCACCGCCGAGCCGAACCACCAGCAGCCCGACACCCACGACCCTCACCGCTGATCCCAGCCCTTCCGAGAGGACCCTCGAGACCCTCATGCGCACTTGGCCCGCCACCACGATCAGCCGCATCGCCGCAAGCGACGACGACCTACACGTCTCCCCGTTCCGAGCCTCGACGATCTCGATCTCCTCGAAGCCCCCGGCCTGCCGCTGCGCAGGACGGGGGCGCGCGTGTCTCAGCGGGCCGCGCGGGTCGGGTAGGAGGACTGCGCTCCGGGACGCTGCGCGGCGGAGGCCGCCGCGGCGTTCGCGGCCGCGAGGGCCCCGCGCAGCTCCGAGCTGGCCGCGAGCTCGGCGAC